>NZ_JBVVAJ010000101.1:0-1039 GCF_055792805.1 Microvirga sp. HS2 | reverse complement strand
TAGAGCAGATTCGACTTAGACGGGCTCATACCCGCAGTTCCTGATGTAGTTCTGGCACTCATTCGGCTCGAAGGCGTCCAGCAGTTCTCCGATGGTGGTCCAGAGCGCCTCCTTGGTACGTGCGCCCGCCTTGCGCAGGAGCGCCTTGAGCTTGGCGAACAGCTGCTCAATTGGGTTGAGATCGGGGCTATACGGGGGCAGGTACAGCAGGCTGGCCCCGACCGCTCGGATGGCCTCCTCGACGCCGGTCACTTTGTGAGCCGCCAGATTGTCGAGTACGACCACATCGCCAGGCGAGAGGGCTGGTGCCAGCATCTGCTTAACATAGGCCTTGAAGATCTCGCCCCGCATGGGCCCGTCCACGACGAGCGGAGCGATGATGCCGCTTTCCCGCAGACCCGCCACAAAGGTGGTGGTGAGCCAGTGCCCGTGCGGCACCGCATCGACCACCCGCTGCCCGCGCGGCGCTCTGCCATAACGCCGGGTCATGTTGGTGGCAGTTCCGGTCTCGTCGAGAAACACGAAGCAGCTGGCATCCATGAAGCGCTGCCACACCCGAAAGCGGCGGCGCTCCTGAACTACGTCCGGCCGGTCCTGCTCGGCTGCCCGGAGTGTCTTTTTTTGTGCGTCAGGCTCATACGCTTGAGCATCAGATGAATGGTCGAGAGCGCCTGCACCACGATTCCACGGGTTTGTAGTTCGGCTTGGATCTCGGCCAGCGTGATGCCGGACTTGCCCTCTACCAGGGAGCGGAGCAGATCCTGATGCGGCTCAAGCACCGGACGGCGATGGCCCCCGATACGCTCTGGGGTGACAGAGCCGGTCTCGCGCAGCCGCCGCATCAGCTTCACAGCGGCCGAGGGACTGACCTCATAACGAGCGGCAGCCTGGCGGATCGAACTGCCCTTCTCAACCGCCCGCACGATGCGCCGGCGCAGGTCCTGGGACAACGGTGTGGTCATGGCGAGCCTCTGTGCTCACGCCCCTGACCACCATCGAGTCAGACTTCCCGATTCCGTTCAACCCCAAACCGCTCTAG
>NZ_JBVVAJ010000100.1:0-1116 GCF_055792805.1 Microvirga sp. HS2 | reverse complement strand
GGTGCCGCGAGGTCCACCAGGCCCTGGATCAGCATGACCGTGCCGAGGACACCCACGAGGCCGGCCGAGGCCAGGGGCAGGCGCCGGAGCAGGCGGTCCGACAGGCTGATCCGCTTCGAGGCATGCTGCACCCCCCAGGCGGCCACGACGCCGATGGACACCATGGTGATCGCCAGCCCCAGGCTGAACGCCGCCACGGTCGCAGCTCCCAGAGTGAACTGGCCGAGCTGCAGGCAGATCAGCAGCACGGTGATCGAGGCCGGGCAGGGGATCAGGCCGCCGGTGATGCCGAACAACGCGATTTGGCCCGTGGTGACGTTGCCGCCATTGGCCGCGAGCTGGCGGGCGATCTGCTCGGCGTGCTCGCGCTCATGCGCATCTTCATCGCCTTCGGCATGATGGTGCCCATGATCATGGTCGTGCTCGGCGAAGGTGACCTTGTAGGTATGGGCGTGATCGCCATGCGACAGCCGCAGGCGGGCCGTGAACTCGTGCGGTTCAGGAATTTCCCCTGCGGATTCGAGATAGCCGTCTCGATCGACAAACCTGAACCGCTCGCCCGATCCGTCGCTTCGGTCGGTCTCGACCAGCACGTCCTCCGCTTTCCACGCGTTGCCGCTCAATGTGCGCAGGCGCCAGCGGGGCGGCATGCCGTCCTCGGCAATCGAGAGCTCCACGACGCCATGGCCGGTATCGATCGTCCGGACCTCGGCATGGTGGTGGTCATGATCATGGCCGTGATGGTGATGGCCATGATGGCGGCGGAACCAGCCGATGCTCTGGCCCGTGCGCCAGACCATCCAGGCGGCGATGCCGAGGATGATCACGCCCGAGGCGATGAGCAGCCAAGCCTCGAAATGCGAGTTCAGGATCTCGCGCCCGAGCGACAGGCCGAGCATGGCGACGATCCAGACGATGAGCGAGTGCGAGAGAGCGGCGCAGACGCCTAGCAGCACCGCCTGCCCGATGGTGCCGCGGATCGCCACGATGTAGGCGGCCATCATGGTCTTGGAGTGCCCGGGTTCCAGCCCGTGAAGGGCACCGAGCAGGACCGCGACGGGCAGGTAAATCCAGCCGTTGCCGCCGGATTGAAGCAGTTGAGCGATATCGGGCATC
>NZ_JBVVAJ010000099.1:0-1188 GCF_055792805.1 Microvirga sp. HS2 | reverse complement strand
GCGTCAGCCCCGGCCAGCAACTGATCGAGCAGATGGTCGGGTATCCGGGGGTCCTTGCGGCGTGCCATGCGATGTCTCCCTCATGATCATCGTAAGGCCCCACACGAAATTCCTGATAGTCCCTGAGCGTCCCGTTGCGAAGCCAGTGATCGCAGGACAGATACATCGCCTTCTGCGGCGCACCCGCGCATTTGATCGGCATCGGCGGCTGCGTGAATAGGGCCCGCCCGCCGCGCAAGGAGCGCACGAGTTCGTAGGTGTAGGGCGCCATCTCGAACATGTAGTTCGAGGTCACGCCGTTGCGACCGAGCGTCTCGCGCAGGCCCTCGATGCCGTCCCAGTGCAGCTCGATGCCGGGCGCGGCGACCAGAACGCGGTAGGCGATCCGCTCCCCATCCTCAAGCACCACCTGATTGTGCTCCGGCTCGAAGCCGGCCGCCGCGGCCCGGATCCAATGCACCTGACGCGGCATCACCTGCGCCATCGGGCGCTCCGTCTGGCTGCGGTCAAAGACACCACCGCCCACGAGGGTCCAACCCGGCTGATAGTAGTGGGTTTCCCGCGGCTCGACGACCGCGATGGACAGCCCGGGCCGGCGCCGAAGAAGGCTGGAAGCCGTTGAGATGCCGGCTGCGCCGCCGCCCACGATGACAACGTCGTAGGTTGTGGCGGGGCGAAGGGGGACGACATTGTCGGGCTTCGGCAGATTGCCGGCGCGAACAGGAGCGCCGGTGCGGCTCCGGTCCTCCAGCCGGGGCCTCAAGCCCTCCAGATTGTAGCCCGCGTCAGCCGCTACCTTGAGAATGGCCTCTGGATCGAGGTGCCAGGCTTCGGACAGGGCCCACAGGGTGGTGGAGCGGGTGCCGGTCCGGCAGAAGGCCAGCACGGGCCCCCTCACTTCGCCCAGCGCCTGCGCAAATGCGGCGGCGTCCTCGTCCGTGACCTTGCCGGAGGCCACCGGGATGTGCCGGTAGGCCAAGCCCAGGCGCTCGGCCGCCGCCGCAAGAGCTTCGCTCCGCGGCTGGTCTTCGGCCTCGCCGTCCGGGCGGTTGTTGATGATGGACTTGTATCCCTGTGCGGCTGCGCTTCCGATGTCCTGTTCGGTGAGCTGGTCGGCCACAGACAGAAAAGGCGTGATCGTCGCGAGCTTCATGGAAGGCCTCCTTGCAAGCTCAGGGGAAGGGGCGC
>NZ_JBVVAJ010000098.1:0-1198 GCF_055792805.1 Microvirga sp. HS2 | reverse complement strand
TCCTTTGCCACAGGGGAGCTGCGGGATGGTTCGAGGGGGTGTAAACTGAGCGGATCTGAGGGAGGGCTCTCCCATGCTCAAGCGCTATCTTGTCGATCTCACCCGCCGCGAGCGCACTGACCTCCTGAGCTTGCTCAACAAGGGCATTGCTCCGGCCCGCACGCTCACCCGCGCCCGTATTCTGCTGGCTGCTGACGAGCACAAGACCGATGCCCAGATCGCGGCGGCCCTGCATGTCCATCCCGCCACCGTCGAGCGGACCCGGCGCCGCTTCGTCGAGGGCCGTGCCGCCCGCGCACTGCACGAAAAGCCGCGGCCCGGCGGTCGGCCCAAGCTCGCTCCCAAGCAGGAGGCCTTTCTGGTCGCGCTGGCCTGTAGCGATGCGCCGTCAGGCCGGGGCCACTGGACCCTGCAGTTACTGGCCGACCGTCTGGTGGAGCTCGGGGTAGTGGAGACCATCAGCGACGAGACGGTGCGACGGGCACTCAAAAAAACACCCTAAAGCCGTGGCAGCGCAAGCAGTGGTGCATTGCCTCCGTGGGAGCGGACTTTGTCTGGCGCATGGAGGACGTGCTCGACCTCTATGCCGAGCCCTATACCCCTGACCGGCCAGTCGTCTGCTTTGACGAGTTGCCGTTCCAGCTGCTCGCCGACAAACGGGCGCCCCAACCCGTGGCTCCCGGCCGCCCAACCCGGGTGGACTATGAGTACCAGCGGCAGGGCACAGCCAACCTGTTCCTGTGCTTTGAGCCGCTGGCAGGTTGGCGCCATGTGGAGGTGACGGCGCGTCGGACGAACAAGGACTTCGCCGAGCAGATGCGGGCGCTTGCGGATGATCATTATCCTGACGCCCCGGTCATTGCAGTGGTGTTGGACAATCTCAGCACCCACAGCCCTGCGGCTCTGTACCAGACCTTCCCACCTGCGCAGGCGCGCCGCCTCGTGAAGCGGCTGGAGTTTCACTACACGCCCAAGCACGGTAGCTGGCTCAACATGGCGGAGTTGGAGTTCGCGATCCTCAGCCGTCAATGCTTGGGCCGGCGTCTGCCGGACCCAACAGTGCTCCAGCGCGAGACCGCCGCCTGGGAAGCCGAGCGCAATCGCAACAGAGCCAAGGCGCATTGGCATTTCACCACCACGCAGGCTCGCTCCAAACTACGGCGGCTCTATCCTGCATGATCCCTGTGGCAAAGGACTA
>NZ_JBVVAJ010000097.1:0-1219 GCF_055792805.1 Microvirga sp. HS2 | reverse complement strand
GGGTCAGGCCCGGACTTTTCATCAGATCGGATCACTTCGGTCAGTGACCGCTGGTCGACATGGCCGACTTCTCGGGGTTGTGGTCTTTGAAGATCGCGGCGTTCTCAGGACCTTCCACCTGAAGAATGCCGGCCAGCCCGCGCTCTACCCGGCTCAGGGCATGGTCCACCAGGACGTAGTTGCCGGGAACCTCGACCTTGAAATCGACCACGCTGGCCCCGCCTGGAGGCGTGGTGATCGTCTGCACGTCCTTCAGCGGGCTGCTCAACGAAGCCAAAGGATAGGCCTTGTCGAAGATCTCGCCGATCACGTGGAAGGACGAGGTGTAGTTCGGGCCGCCCACGCCGAAGTAGATCCGCACGGTCTCACCGACCTTCGCCTTGAGAGGGTTCTTCTTCAGAGCATCGGTGCTGCCGTTGAAGATGAAGTATTCCGGCCGCTCGCTCACCAGCTTGTCATAGCTTTCGTCCAAATGGCCCTTCGCGCCGAGTGCCTGCTCCGTATAGATCTCGCCCTGCATGACGTAGAACTCATGATCCACCTTCGGCAGCCCCTCCTCCGGCTCCACCAGGATCAGGCCATACATGCCGTTGGCGATGTGCTGGGCCACCATGGGGGTTGCGCAGTGATAGACATACAGACCGGGGTTGAGCGCCTTGAACTCGAAGCCGCGGGTCTCGCCGGGAGCCGCCTCAGTCGCCTTGGCGCCGCCGCCAGGGCCGGTGACCGCATGGAAGTCGACGTTGTGCATCATGACGCTGTCGTCGGCATTCTTCAGGCTGACCTCGACGATATCGCCGACCCGCACCCGGACGAAGGGACCGGGCACCTTGTTGTTGAAGGTCCAGTAGTGATAGGTGGCGCCGTCCGCGAGCTGGCCGGTGACTTCGGTGGTCTCGAAGTTGACCTTGATGCGCTGCGGACCACGCTTGCCGATGGGAGCAGGAAGATCGGTGGGCAGGCGCACCACGCTCACGGGTGCCGCTGCAGCGGTGCTCGCATCTGGAATCCCGTGTGCATGCGGAGTGGCGGCGGCAACCTTGTCGCTCGCGTTGGCGCTGAGCGGAGCGCCGAGCCACGCTGCACCAGCGAGAGCTAAAACGGCAGCGGTCGCAAGCAGCGGCCGGCGTCCCGAGATCTTCATGGTCCTCATCATTCTCTCCTGTATCGGACCGTCTGGCGGATCATCGCGGTCCGTCATCGGATGAAGGCTTTGTAC
>NZ_JBVVAJ010000096.1:0-1278 GCF_055792805.1 Microvirga sp. HS2 | reverse complement strand
TGATCCGCCCCCATGGAGGGGTCCGGTTGGAATGTTAATGGAGTGATGGCCTTTCCGCCAGCACGGATGACGCAGTTGGTTGAGGGTTGGGCGCTGCTCGCACCGACATGGCCGGGACGAACACCTCTGGGGCCGGCGGCTTGTACCCGATGGATCCATGAGGCCTCAGAGTATTGTAGTGCCGTCGCCAACTCTCGATCACGATCTTCGCCTCCTTGAGCGAATAGAAGATCTCACCATCGAGCAACTCATCCCTGAGCCGCGCATTGAAGCTCTCGATGAACCCATTCTCCCACGGGCTGCCTGGCGCGATGTAAGCCGTCTTCGCCCCAACCGCGTTGATCCAGTCCTGGACGGCCTTCGCGACAAACTCCGCGCCATTGTCTGACCGAATGTGCTCGGGCACGCCGCGCAGGATGAACAGATCCGAGAGAACATCGATCACATCGGCGGCTTTCAGTTTGCGGTTCACCCGGATGGCCAGGCACTCATGCGTGAACTCGTCAATCACGTTGAGCATCCGGTACTTCCTCCCGTCATGGGTGCGATCCTCGACAAAGTCGTAGCTCCAGACATGGTTGGGCCGTTCTGCTCGCAGCCGGATGCAAGATCCGTCATTGAGCCAGAGTCTTGCTCTCTTCGGTTGCTTACTCGGCACTTTCAGCCCCTCCCGTCGCCAGATCCGCTCGACCCGCTTGTCATTGACGACCCAGCCGGCGGTTGAACGCAGAAGCTCTGCGATCTTCCGGTAGCCGTAGCGGCCATACTGGCGAGCGAGCGCGATGATATCGGCGGTGAGCCGCTCCTCATCGTCTCGCCCCCGCGGAATACGCCGTTGCGTCGAACGATGCTGTCCGAGCACACGGCAGACCCGCCGCTCGGACAGCTTCAGCTTGGATCGGACGTGATCGATGCAGGCCCGGCGACGGGCGGGGCTCAGAAGTTTCCCGCCGCGGCCTCTTTCAAGATCTGCTTGTCCAGCGTTAGGTCCGCTACGGCGCGTCGGAGCCGGGCGTTTTCCGCTTCCAGATCCTTCAGGCGCTTGACCTGATCTGATTTGAGCCCACCGAACTCCTGCCGCCATCGATAATAGGTCACCTCCGTCACGCCGATCATGCGAACGGCATCGGCCACGGATTGGCCTTGTGAGACCATTACATCGACCTGACGTAACTTGGCGACGATCTCTTCCGGCTTGTGGCGCTTCCTGGGCATTGTGGTCCTCCTGTCTGCCTCAAGACATACTTCAAGGTGGACCAATTCAATGGGGGTGAATCA
>NZ_JBVVAJ010000095.1:0-1306 GCF_055792805.1 Microvirga sp. HS2 | reverse complement strand
GGGACTATCAGGAATTTCGTGTGGGGCCTTACGATGATCATGAGGGAGACATCGCATGGCACGCCGCAAGGACCCCCGGATACCCGACCATCTGCTCGATCAGTTGCTGGCCGGGGCTGACGCTCAATCAGCGTTCGCCAAGGACGGCCTGCTCGACGAGCTGAAGAAGGCTCTGGCCGAGCGGGCGCTCAATGCCGAGATGGACCACCATCTCGAGCAGGAGAATGAGGCCGGCAACAGCCGCAACGGCTATGGCCGCAAGAGTGTGCTCACCGACACCGGCAAGATCGCCCTGGAGATCCCGCGTGATCGCCTGGCGACGTTCGATCCGCAGCTGATCGCCAAGTACCAGCGCCGCTTTCCCGGCTTTGATGAGAAGATCGTGTCGATGTACGCCCGCGGCATGAGCGTGCGTGAGATCCAGGGCCACCTGCGCGATCTGTATGGGATCGAGGTCTCGCCGGATCTGGTCAGTGCGGTCACCGATGCGGTGCTGGAGGAGATCGCGGAGTGGCAGAACCGCCCCTTGGAGGCGCTCTACGCCCTGGTGTTCTTCGACGCGCTGCGGGTCAAGGTGCGCGATGAGGGCACGGTACGCAACAAGGCGGTTTATCTCGCCCTTGGGGTGCGGCCCGACGGCGCCAAGGAGATCCTGGGCTTATGGATCGAGCAGAGCGAAGGAGCCAAATTCTGGCTGCGGGTGATGAACGAACTGCGCACCCGTGGCGTCGAGGACGTGCTGATTGCGGTGGTGGATGGCCTCAAGGGCTTTCCCGAGGCGATCACGGCGGTGTTCCCCGAGGCCCAGGTTCAGACCTGCATCGTGCATCTGATCCGCTCGTCGCTGGCCTTTGTCTCGTACAAGGATCGCAAAGCGGTGGCGGCGGCGTTGAAGGACATCTACCGGGCCAAGGATGCCGAGGCCGGCCAGGCGGCCTTGGAGGCGTTTGCAGCCTCGCCGTGGGGCCGCAAGTACGAGGCGATCGCACCGTCCTGGCGGCGCAATTGGGCGGCGGTGATCCCGTTCTTTGCCTTTCCCGAGGAAGTGCGCCGGATCATCTACACCACCAACGCCATTGAGGCGCTCAATGCCAAGCTGCGCCGGGCGGTGCGGGTCCGCGGGCACTTTCCCACCGACGAGAGCGCGTTCAAGCTGTTGTTCCTGGTCTTGAGGCAGACGCAGAAAGAGTGGAAGATGCCGCCACGGGAGTGGAGCATGGCGAAAGCCCAGTTCGCCATTCTGTTCGAAGGCCGCTTCAGGCTGGGATGATGAACCCGGCCCTTACACGGAAATTCCGACAGTCCC
>NZ_JBVVAJ010000094.1:0-1360 GCF_055792805.1 Microvirga sp. HS2 | reverse complement strand
ATGAACAAAGTTTACAGCGACGCGGGTTCGGCGCTGGCGGGACTGGTGAAGGACGGGATGACGATCATGGCCGGGGGCTTTGGCCTGTGCGGCATTCCCGAAACCCTGATCGAGGCGATCCGCGCCTCGGGCGCCAAGGACCTCACCGTCATCTCGAACAATGCCGGCATCGACGGCGTCGGGCTGGGCCGCCTGCTCGAGACCCGCCAGATCAGGAAGATGATCTCGTCGTATGTGGGCGAGAACAAGACCTTCGCCCAGCAGTACCTGTCCGGCGAGCTCGAGCTCGAGTTCAACCCGCAAGGCACGCTCGCCGAGCGCATCCGCGCCGGCGGCGCGGGCATTCCGGCCTTCTACACCAAAACCGGCGCCGGCACCCTGATCGCCGAGGGCAAGGAGGTGCGCAGCTTCAACGGCGAACACTACGTCATGGAGACCGGGCTGGTGGCCGACCTTGCCATCGTCCATGCCTTCAAGGGCGACACCGAAGGCAACCTCGTCTACCGCAAGACCGCCCGCAACTTCAATCCGGTGATGGCCACCGCCTCGCGCATGACTATTGCCGAGGTCGAGCATCTGGTGGCGGCCGGCGAGATCGATCCGGACGGCATCCACACGCCGGGCATCTTCGTCCAGCGCCTGGTGCATGTGGCGCATCCGGTCAAACACATCGAACAGCGCACCACCCGCAAGCGCGAGGAGATCCTCTGATGGCCTGGACCCGTGACCAGATGGCGGCGCGCGCCGCGAAGGAGCTGCGCGACGGCTTTTACGTCAATCTCGGCATCGGCATTCCGACGCTGGTGTCGAACTACATTCCGCACGGCGTCCACGTGCAGCTGCAGTCGGAGAACGGCATGCTCGGCATGGGCCCGTTCCCGTATGAGGGCGAGGAGGATGCGGACCTGATCAATGCCGGCAAGCAGACGATCACCGAGCTGCCGACGACGAGCTATTTTTCCTCGGCCGATTCGTTTGCGATGATCCGGGGCGGGCACATCGACCTGTCGATCTTAGGCGCCATGCAGGTGGCGGAGACCGGCGATCTGGCGAACTGGATGATCCCCGGCAAGATGGTCAAGGGCATGGGCGGGGCCATGGACCTGGTGGCGGGGGTCAAGCGGGTGGTGGTGGTGATGGAGCACACCGCCAAGGCCAAGGACGGCAGCGAGGAGCCGAAGCTGCTCAAAGCCTGCACGCTGCCGCTGACGGGCGCGGGAGTGGTGGATCTGGTGATCACGGATCTGGGGGTGTTTGCCATCGACAAGAAGGGCGGCACCGGCATGCGCCTGATCGAGCTCGCCGAGGGCGTCACTCTCGACGAGATCAGAGCCAAAACCAACGCCGCCTTCAAAGTCGA
>NZ_JBVVAJ010000093.1:0-1421 GCF_055792805.1 Microvirga sp. HS2 | reverse complement strand
GTCATGTCTGGATGGCGCCCGTTTGGCAATGTGATTGTTGATGACGTTTGGGCCTAGCGGGGCGGGTGCAGTCATGTCTCCGGCCTTTGTGCGCGGTATGTCATAACCGCTGGCCCTGATGTTTTACGCTGAAGCTGGTCCCTCTCAACTTATCGCGCTTGGCTGACGCAAGACGATGCCACGGGTTTGCCAGTTTCGGCGGTCCATGTCCGCTTATGCCTCACATCATCTCATCATCACCATGCCAACTGGATGCCCTCAGGGGCGAATAATCTGTACGTGCCGTCTATGGTGCCGCCGGCGCGGCAACTCCCTGGCTCCCGCGCTCGTAAACCGTGCTCCTGACCATCACCGCCCAGGCGATCCGCGCCATCTTGTTGGCCAGCGCAACGGCAACGACCTTGAACGGCTTCTTGGCCAACAGGCTCCGGGCCCAGTCCGCCAGGACCGTCCTGGTCTTGCCGGACTTCATGCTGTAGAGCGCGGCGTGCGCGCCGACGACCAGCAGCTTGCGCAGGTGCCGGTTGCCCATCTTGGAGATGGAGCCGAGCCGCGGCTTGCCACCGGTTGAGTGCTGCCGGGGTACGAGGCCGAGATAGGCGGCAAACTCCCGACTGCCCTGGAACAGGCCGACGTCCGGGATGCTGGAGGAGAGACAGGAGGCCACGATTGGACCGATGCCGGGGATGGTGGCCAGTCTGACGCTCACCGGATCCGTGCGATGGGCGGCCAAAATGGCTTTGTCGAGTTTGGCAATCTGCGCCTCCATCCCGAGCAGCATCGCGGCCAGGGGCTGGAGCGCTATCCGAGCCGTGGGAGGGATCTCGTGGTTGGTCTCGTCCTGCAGAGTGGCAATCAGCTGGCGCGTGTTGCGAGCGCCTTGTGCCGCCACAATGCCCAGCTCTGCGAAGTGACCGCGCAGGGCATTGATCAGGGCCGTCCGCTGCCCGATCAGAAGATCGCGGGCTCCGTGCAGCATGAGGGTGCTCTGCTGCTGCGGGCTCTTGACCGGGACGAAGCGCATCGACGGCCGTGTGACGGCTTCACAGATGGCCGCCGCGTCCGCAGCATCGTTCTTCTGCCGGCGTAGATAGGGTTTGACATAGGCGGGCGGGATCAGGCGGACATCGTGCCCGGAAGCCATGAGCGTGCGGGCCCAGTGATGAGCCGTCGCGCAAGCCTCCAAGCCGATCAGGCATGGCGAAAGCGCTCTGAAGAAACCCGGAACTTGGCTGCGGCGCAGCGTCCTGCGCAGGACGATCTTTCCAGTCCTGTCCACGCCGTGGAGTTGAAAGACGTTCTTTGCGATATCAAGGCCGATCGTGGCAATCTCTGGCATGATGGATGGTTCCTCTCCGGTTCTTCAACATGCCTATTCTGGCACGTCTGACGCTGGTGGAGGGCGCCATCCACGACATCAA
>NZ_JBVVAJ010000092.1:0-1475 GCF_055792805.1 Microvirga sp. HS2 | reverse complement strand
AAGGCGAAGTTGCTGACGGAGGCGCATGGTCGTGTGACGTTTGACGACGTGGCGGGGATCGACGAGGCCAAGGAGGATCTGCAGGAGGTGGTCGAGTTCCTGCGCGATCCGCAGAAGTTCCAGCGCCTCGGCGGGCGCATTCCGCGCGGCGTGCTGCTGGTCGGCCCGCCCGGCACCGGCAAGACGCTGACCGCCCGTGCGGTGGCCGGCGAGGCCAATGTGCCGTTCTTCACCATTTCGGGCTCCGACTTCGTCGAGATGTTCGTCGGCGTCGGCGCCAGCCGCGTGCGCGACATGTTCGAGCAGGCCAAGAAGAACGCGCCCTGCATCATCTTCATCGACGAGATCGACGCGGTCGGGCGCCATCGCGGCGCCGGGCTCGGCGGCGGCAACGACGAGCGCGAGCAGACCCTCAACCAGCTCCTGGTCGAGATGGACGGCTTCGAGGCCAACGAGGGCATCATCATCATCGCCGCCACCAACCGCCCCGACGTGCTCGACCCGGCGCTGCTGCGTCCGGGCCGCTTCGACCGTCAGATCGTGGTGCCCAACCCGGACGTGACCGGGCGCGAGAAGATCCTGCGCGTGCACGTGCGCAAAGTCCCGCTGGCTCCCGACGTCGACCTGAGGGTGATCGCCCGCGGCACGCCCGGCTTTTCCGGCGCCGATCTGATGAACCTGGTCAACGAGGCGGCGCTGCTGGCGGCCCGGCGCGGCAAGCGCATCGTGACCATGCGCGAGTTCGAGGACGCCAAGGACAAGGTGATGATGGGGGCGGAGCGGCGCACCCTGGTGATGACCGACGACGAGAAGCGGCTGACCGCCTATCACGAGGCCGGGCATGCGATCGTGGCGCTCAACGTGCCGGCGACCGATCCGGTGCACAAGGCGACGATCATTCCGCGCGGGCGGGCGCTGGGCATGGTGATGCAGCTGCCCGAGCGCGACAAGCTGTCGATGAGCTTCGAGCAGATGACCTCGCGCCTGGCGATCATGATGGGCGGGCGGATTGCCGAGGAGATGATCTTCGGCAAGGAGAAGGTGACCTCGGGCGCGCAGTCGGACATCGAGCAGGCGACCCGGCTGGCGCGGATGATGGTGACCAAGTGGGGGTTTTCGCCCGAGCTGGGCACGGTGGCCTATGGCGAGAACCAGGACGAGGTGTTCCTGGGCATGCAGATGGGCCGGCAGCAGAACGTGTCGGAAGCGACCGCGCAGAAGATCGACTCGGAGGTGCGGCGTCTGGTCGAGACCGGGCTCAACGACGCGCGGCGGATTCTGACCGAGAAGCAGCACGATCTCGAGGCGCTGGCGCGGGGGCTGCTGGAATACGAGACCTTGACCGGCGAGGAGATCCGCAACCTGCTCGACGGGCAGCCGCCGGTGCGCGATGCGGGCGGTGATCCGGTGACCCCGGCGCGCGGCTCCGCCGTGCCCTCCACCCGACCAGGCCGACCCAGAGAAAACGACGGGGG
>NZ_JBVVAJ010000091.1:0-1480 GCF_055792805.1 Microvirga sp. HS2 | reverse complement strand
GTCCAAGCGGCAAAAACCGCAAGGACCCGAGTACCGATGCGGGGCACAGGGGCGGAGCAGCCCGTAGTAGGGAGGAAGGTTCTGTAATGGGACTGGACCGAAGGGGCTGCAGTGTTCCGCCGCGGCGCAGAGCCAACCGGTAACGGGAGGAGCTCTGTGGCCACGGCAAAGCCGTTTTCCATTCCGAAGCGGGAAGTCTGGGACGCCTTCCAGAAGGTGAAGGCCAACCAGGGAGCGGCTGGCGTAGACGGACAGTCGATTGCGGAGTTTGAGGCTGATCTTGCGAACAACCTCTACCGGCTCTGGAATCGCATGTCCTCAGGGAGCTACTTTCCTCCTCCGGTCAGACGGGTAGACCTTCCCAAGGGCGATGGACGGACCCGGCCGCTGGGCATTCCCACGGTCGGCGACAGGATCGCTCAGGAGGTGGTCAAACGGTATCTGGAGCCGATCCTGGAGCCTGTCTTCCACGATGACTCCTACGGATATCGCCCCGGCCGATCGGCGATCGATGCGCTCCGGAAGACGCGCCAGCGCTGCTGGCGGTTCGACTGGGTGCTCGATATCGACGTCCAGAGTTACTTCGACAGCATCGACTGGGAGTTGCTGCTCAAGGCGGTTCGTCATCATACGGACTGCCCATGGGTGCTGCTTTACGTCGAGCGCTGGCTGAAGGCTCCGGTCCAGATGCAGGACGGTAGCATTGTCCCGCGCACGGCAGGTACGCCTCAGGGCGGGGTGGTCAGCCCTGTCCTGGCGAACCTGTTCCTGCACTATGTGCTCGACGTCTGGATGGCGCGGAGCTTTCCGGCCATTCCGTTCGAGCGCTACGCGGACGACATCATCTGCCATTGCCGCAGCGAAGAGGAGGCTCGTGCGCTGTGGAGTGCCCTGGAGGTCCGCTTTCGGACCTGCGGGCTGGTTCTTCATCCGGCAAAGACCAAAATCGTCTACTGCAAGGACACGAACCGGCGCGGCAACTATCCGGTGCAGTCGTTTGACTTCCTCGGCTATAGCTTTCGGCCGAGAAAGGCAGCCTGGCGCGGTGGTCGTTATGGCACGTCCTTCCTGCCTGCGGCGAGCCCGAAGGCGCTGAAGGCCATCCGGCAGACGGTCCGAGGGTGGGCGTTCCACCACCGGACCGACAAATCCCTGGCGGATCTGGCACGGATGTACCGACCGTACATCCAAGGCTGGATCAACTACTACGGCCACTTCTACAAGTCGGCGTTGACTTGGACCTTGCATCGCATCGATGCCTTCCTGATCCGCTGGGCCTGCAACAAGTTCAAACCGTTGCGCCGGCGGCCCAAGGGCGCAAGAGAGTGGTTGGCGCGGGTCATCCGCGCCAATCCGCACCTGTTTGCGCACTGGCGCTTTCTGCATGGAAACGGCCGAACATCGGGAGCCGTATGACGCGAGAGTGTCACGTACGGTTCTGGGAGCGCGCGGGGGTGAGATTCCCCCGCGCGACTCGCCA
>NZ_JBVVAJ010000090.1:0-1826 GCF_055792805.1 Microvirga sp. HS2 | reverse complement strand
TTCTTTGCGATATCAAGGCCGATCGTGGCAATCTCTGGCATGATGGATGGTTCCTCTCCGGTTCTTCAACATGCCTATTCTGGCACGTCTGACGCTGGTGGAGGGCGCCATCCACGACATCAAATTAACCGAGGGTGACCCGGATCAAGCTATCCGTAAGGGATGAACCCGCCTCGCCATTCTCGTTACGCCCACCATCGCTTTCCGGCTGAGGTCATCAGCCATGCCGTCTGGTTGTACTTCCGGTTTCCGTTGAGCCTGCGCATGGTTGAGGAGATGCCCGCAGCCCGAGGGATCATGGTCAGCCATGAAACCGTGCGGCAGTGGGCGCTGAAGTTCGGCCAGAGCTTCGCCACGCAGATCCGCCGCCGTCTTCCCGCACCTGGAGACAAATGGCATCTCGACGAGGTCGTCATTAGCATCGGCGGCCGGAAGCATTGGTTGTGGCGCGCCGTCGACCAGCACGGGGCCGTGCTCGACATCCTGGTCCAGAGCCGCCGCAACGCGGAGGCTGCCAAGCGCCTCCTGCGGAAGCTGCTCAAGGAGCAGGGCACCGCTCCGCGCGTGATGGTCACCGACAAGCTGGCCAGCTATGGCGCGGCCAAACGGGAGATCATGCCGGGTGTTGAGCATTCGCAGCATAAGGGCTCAACAACCGAGCAGAAAACAGCCATCAGCCAACCCGCCGGCGGGAGCGCATCATGAAGCGCTTCAATTCAGCCGGGCAGGCTCAGCGCTTTCTCTCGGTTCACGATCAGGTCGCCAACCTCTTTCGACGTCCCGCGAACCCAACGCCGCGGATCATCGTCAAGCTCGTGCTCGGGCCTTTCAGGTCTGGGCCGAGGTGACCGGGATCGCGCGTGCCGCCTGATCCAGACCTCCACCCGGGGTAGGGTGTTGTCACGCTAACCCGCATCGGGCGCATTGAAGCCATTCCGGCCGCATGACAGTTCAAGAGGCAACATTCGCCGCGACTTTCCACGCCGCCATGGCGTTGAGGCGGTGGAGGTGGGTAGCACGGGCAGAGCGGCGGGAGTGGGGTGGAACGAAAAGGTTGCGGACCGCAGAGAACACGTTGACGAACCTCTGTAGCCCTCTGGCAGATCGAAAGCCTTGCCTCGCCCGTTCTCGCCGGCGGAACGGGAGATGCGAATTCTCCGCCCGATTGTTGAGCCCTTTGTGCGAACGGTGTTCGACGTCTGGCATGATCTGCCGTCGGGCAGCGGCATAGGAGCCGAGCTTGTCGGTGATCATTCGCCGAGGTGGGCAGCCCTGCTTCCGCAAGAGCCGTTTCAGCAAGCGCTTGGCTGCCTTGGTGTCGCGCCGGCTCTGGACGACTTCATCGAGCACATAGCCGTCCTGATCGACAGCCCGCCAGAGCCAATGCTTCTTGCCCGCGATGGTGATCACGACCTCGTCGAGGTGCCAAATATCGCGACGGTTCGGTCTCTTGCGCCTGAGGCGGCGGGCGTACGCAGGCCCGAACTTCAGCGCCCAGCGACGGACGGTCTCATAGGAGACGACAATGCCCCGCTCGAGCAGCATCTCCTCAACCAGCCGCAGGCTCAACGGAAACCGGAAGTATAACCACACCGCATGGGCGATGATCTCAGGCGGAAAGCGATGGCGTTTGTAGCTGACGGACTTGATCATGCCAGCCCATCTACACCGCTCGATCTCATGTTCGGGTTAACGTGACAACGCACGGCCAGGTAGAGCCAGCCCTCGTTCGTCCACACATACGAGATATCCGCGTTCCATTTCTGGTTCGGGCGAGTGGCTGAAAAGTCCTGCTCGAGCAGGTTGGGCGCAACCGGAAAGGCGTG
>NZ_JBVVAJ010000089.1:0-1848 GCF_055792805.1 Microvirga sp. HS2 | reverse complement strand
CTTTGCGACGATGGCGGCGGCGTCGAGGCCGGCCTGGGCATACATGCGCTCGGGCTTGTCGTGCTCCTGGTAGAGGTCGGGCAGCACCATGGAACGCACCTTCAGAGTGCCGCGGTCGAGCGCGCCCGCGTCGGACAACAGCTGCAGCACGAACGAGCCGAAGCCGCCGACCGAGCCCTCCTCCACGGTCACGAGCACCTCGTGATCGCGCGCCAGGCCGAGGATCATGTCCGCGTCGAGCGGCTTGGCAAAGCGGGCATCGGCCACCGTCGTCGACAGGCCGCGCGCCTCCAGCTCCTCCGCCGCCTTCAGCGCCTCGGCCAGCCGGGTGCCGAGCGACAGCAGGGCGATGCGGCTGCCTTGACGCACGATGCGGCCCCGGCCGATGGCCAGCGGCACGCCCTGCTCCGGCAGATCGACGCCGACGCCCTCGCCGCGCGGATAGCGGAAGGCGATCGGGCCGGCGTCATACGCCGCCGCGGTGGCCACCATGTGCACCAGCTCCGCCTCGTCGGCGGCCGCCATCACCACCATGTTCGGCAAACAGCCGAGATAGGCGAGATCGAACGAGCCGGCATGGGTCGGCCCGTCCGCGCCCACGAGCCCGGCCCGGTCGAGGGCAAAGCGCACCGGCAGGTTCTGGATCGACACGTCGTGCACCACCTGGTCGTAGGCGCGCTGCAGGAACGTGGAATAGATCGCGCAGAACGGCTTGTAGCCCTCGGTGGCCAGGCCGGCCGCAAAGGTCACCGCATGCTGCTCGGCAATGCCCACGTCGAAGGTGCGGGTCGGGAATTCCTGGCCGAACAGATCGATGCCGGTGCCGGACGGCATCGCCGCCGTGATGGCGACGATCTTGTCGTCCTGCCGCGCCTGCCGGATCAGGCTCTCGCCGAACACCTTGGTATAGGACGGCGCATTGGCCTTGGCCTTGGTCTGCGTGCCGGTGACCACGTCGAAGGTGGCCACCCCGTGATACTTGTCGGCGGCGGCTTCCGCCGGGGCATAGCCCTTGCCCTTCTGGGTGACCACATGGACCAGGATCGGCCCGGTCTCGGCATCGCGCACGTTCTTCAGGATCGGCAGCAGGTGATCCAGGTTGTGGCCGTCGATCGGGCCGACATAGTAAAAGCCGAGCTCCTCGAACAGGGTGCCGCCGGTCCAGAAGCCGCGGGCGAATTCCTCGGCGCGGGCCGCCTTCTCGTAGAAGAAGGCCGGCAGCTTCCGGGCGAGCTGCTTGGCGGTTTCGCGGATGCCGCGATAGGTGCCGCCGGAGACCAGGCGGGCGAGATAGGACGACATCGCGCCGGTGGGCGGGGCGATCGACATGTCGTTGTCGTTGAGGATCACGATCAGGCGCGAGTGCATCGCGCCGGCGTTGTTCATCGCCTCGTAGGCCATGCCGGCCGACATCGCGCCGTCGCCGATCACCGCGATGACGTTGTTGCGCCGGCCCTCGAGATCGCGCGCCACGGCCATGCCGAGGCCGGCCGAGATCGAGGTCGAGGTATGGGCCGCGCCGAAGGGGTCGTATTCGCTTTCCGCGCGCTTGGTGAAGCCGGACAGGCCGCCGGCCTGGCGCAAGGTGCGGATCCGGTCGCGGCGGCCGGTGAGGATCTTGTGGGGATAGGCCTGGTGGCCGACGTCCCAGACCAGGCGGTCGCGGGGAGTGTCGAAGACGTAGTGCAGCGCCACCGTGAGCTCGACCACGCCGAGCCCCGCGCCGAGATGGCCCCCGGTCACCGACACGGCGCTGATCGTCTCCGTGCGCAGCTCGTCCGCAACCTGCTGCAGCCGCCCTTCGGAAAGACGACGCAGGTCGTCCGGTGTCTTGATGGTATCCAGGAG
>NZ_JBVVAJ010000088.1:0-1918 GCF_055792805.1 Microvirga sp. HS2 | reverse complement strand
AAGAACAGATGCGCTGCATTGGCCTCGAACGGCAGGTAGCCGAGCTCATCGATGATCAGCAGTTTCGGCCGCGCCAGGATCGTCAGCTGCTTGTCGAGCACGCCATCGTCGTGGGCCTTGGCCAGCATCGCCACCAGCGTCGCGGCCGTGACGAACTGCACGCTGTAGGTCTGCCGGATCGCCTCGCGCCCGAGAGCCACCGCCAGATGAGTTTTGCCGGTGCCCGGCGGCCCCAGGAACAAGACCATGTCGCCATGAGCGATCCAGCGGCAGGTGGCCAACTCCCGGATCTGCCGCGGATCCAGCGACGGCTGCGCGTCGAACTCAAAGCCGTCGAGTTCACGCACGAACGGGAACTGCGCGATCTTACTCGCCATGGCAATCCGCCGCTCGTCGCGCCGCGCGATCTCGCGCCTGACCAGGAACGCCAAGGCCTCGCGCAAGGTCATGTCCGAACGGGCTGCTTCGTCCAGCAGCGTGTCGAGCTGGTCGCGGATCGCCGTCAGCTTGAGCCGGTCGAGCATCGCCACCAGGGCCTCGTGATCGACACCCGTCATCACCAGCCTCCTCCCACCAGCGCCTCATATTCGGCCAGCGGCCGCAACAGGGCGGGAGGCGGACCGAGGTCCGCCGGCGCCGATCGCACCGGCCCAGCCCCACCGACCACGCCGGCCAGATGCGTCCGCTCGACAATCCGTTGCCGGCGGCCCCGGCACAGAGCATGGTCGGCCACCACCTCGCCGGCATGGCGCACGATCACGCGCCCACCCAGCACCACCACCTGGACGCTCTCCCCAATCAGCCGCCAGGGCACCGAGTAGCTGTTCGTATCCAGGTCAATCGCGCAGTCCGCCTGAACCTTGCGCACCAGATCCCGCAACTGCCCGAACGGGGCTCGTCCGCCGAGGGGGCGAAGCGCCCCGGCCTCGGACGCAAAGCGCTCCGCCGGAGCCACGCCGGTGGTGCCATGCACCCGCTGATCGGCGATCTCGCGCGTCCACCGGTCCAGATGCGCCTCGAGGGCCGCCCAGCTCTCGAAGCGGCGGCCGGCGATGGCGTTCTTCTTGACGTAGCCGACCCCGCGCTCGTCCTTGCCCTTGGTGCGTGCCCGGTAAGGCGCACAGGCGCGGGGCGCAAATCCCCAGTAGCGGGCAAAGGCATGCAGCCGCCCATTGAACCGCACCTCCCGGGTGGCCGCATCGTGATGCTCGACCAGCGCTTTGGGATTGTCGAACAGCACTTCGGCCGGAACCCCGCCAAAGCGCAGAAAGGCGCCCTCCATGCCCTCGAACCAGTCCGCCTGGCGCTCCCGCAGCGAGGGTCGGATGTGTAGCCGGCGCGAGTAACCCAATGTTGCTACGAACAGGTGCATCCGTACCCGCTCGCCACCGATCCAGACCCGCGTGTCGCCAAAGTCGATCTGCATCTGCTGGCCCGGCGCCGTCTCAAACCGCACGGTTGCGCGCTTCTGTGCCTTCAGCTCCCGGCGCCAGCGTTGCACCCGCAGCTCGACCGAGCGCAGCCCGATGACGATCCCGTGCTCGCTCGCCAGCTCCTGGCGCACCACGTCCGCATTGCCGCCATGCCGGAAGAAACGCTCCCGCAGCCACTCGTCCAGGCCATCGAACGCGGTCCGGCGCACGGGCTTGCGGAACACCACAGCCCCGCCCTCGCGCAGATACCGCCGCACTGTGTTGCGCGCGCAGCCGAACTCCCTCGCCAGCCGCTTGGCACCCCAGCCAAGCTCATGCAGCCGCAGCATCGCGGCCACCTCCTCAGCCTGAAGCATCTCCTCTCTCCGCATCGTCCGCGACAATGCAGGATCCACTGAAACCCCGGTCGACATCTATTCCTCCTCTGCCAAGGAGGGGTCAGTTCTTCGTTTCGTCAGGGGGTCAGTTTCTCAGTTCGGCCGACA
>NZ_JBVVAJ010000087.1:0-1964 GCF_055792805.1 Microvirga sp. HS2 | reverse complement strand
GCCTGCGTGCGCTTGTTCTGGCGGTTGGTGATCAGGTCGTCGACCACGCCGGGGTCGGCGAGCGTCGAGGTGTCGCCGAGAGAGCCGAACTCGTCCTCGGCGATCTTGCGCAGGATGCGGCGCATGATCTTGCCCGAGCGCGTCTTGGGCAGGCCCGGCGCGAACTGGATCAGATCCGGCGAGGCGATGGGGCCGATCTCCTTGCGGACCCAGGCCACCAGCTCCTTGCGCAGCTCTTCGGAGGGCTGCTCGCCCGCCATGAGGGTCACATAGGCGTAGATGCCCTGGCCCTTGATGTCGTGCGGATAGCCCACGACGGCGGCTTCCGAGACCTTCGGATGGGCCACGAGGGCGGATTCCACCTCCGCCGTGCCCATGCGGTGGCCGGAGACGTTGATCACGTCGTCCACGCGGCCGGTGATCCAGTAATAGCCGTCCGCATCGCGGCGGCAGCCGTCGCCGGTGAAGTACTTGCCCGGATAGGTGGAGAAATAGGTCTGCACGAAGCGCTCATGGTCGCCGTAAACCGTGCGCATCTGGCCGGGCCAGGAATCGGCGATCACGAGGTTGCCTTCGCAGGCGCCCTCCAGGACCTTGCCGTCCGCATCCACCACTTCCGGCTTCACGCCGAAGAAGGGGCGGGTGGCCGAGCCGGGCTTGAGCTTCGTCGCGCCCGGCAGCGGCGTGATGAGGATGCCGCCGGTCTCGGTCTGCCACCAGGTGTCCACGATGGGGCAGCGGCCGTCGCCGACCACGCGGTGATACCATTCCCAGGCTTCCGGATTGATCGGCTCGCCCACGGAGCCCAGCAGGCGCAGCGACTTGCGGGAGGTCTTCTTCACCGGCTCCTCGCCCGCCTGCATGAGGGAGCGGATCGCGGTGGGCGCGGTGTAGAAGATGTTCACGCTGTGCTTGTCGATGATTTCCCAGAAGCGGGAGATCGACGGATAGGTGGGAACGCCTTCGAACATGAGCGTGGTCGCGCCGTTCGCGAGCGGCCCGTAGAGAATGTAGGAATGGCCCGTCACCCAGCCCACGTCGGCGGTGCACCAGTAGATGTCGCCGTCGTGATAGTCGAAGACGTATTGATGCGTCATCGCCGCATAGACGAGATAGCCGCCGGTGGTGTGCAGCACGCCCTTCGGCGTGCCGGTGCTCCCCGAGGTGTAGAGGATGAACAGCGGATCCTCGGCGTTCATCCCCTCGTAGGGGCAATCGTCGGAGACCATGCTGGCCGCCTCGTCGAAATAGACGTCGCGGCCAGGCACCATGTTGACGGCCCCGCCGGTGCGGCGCACGACCAGCACGTGGTCGACCACGCCTGGGCCGACCGTCTCGATGGCGGCGTCCACGTTCACCTTGAGCGGGACTTTACGCCCGCCGCGCAGGCCCTCGTCGGCAGTGATGACGAAGGCGGACTTGGCGTCCTGGATGCGGCTTGCGAGCGAATCCGGCGAGAAGCCGCCGAACACGACGGAATGGATGGCGCCCAGTCGCGCGCAGGCCAGCATCGCATAGGCCGCTTCCGGGATCATCGGCATGTAGATCGTGACGCGGTCGCCTTTGCCGACGCCGCGGTTGCGCATGATATTGGCCATGCGGCACACCTGCGCGTGCAGCTCGCGGTAGGTGATCTTCTTCGATTCGGACGGGTCGTCGCCTTCCCAGATGATCGCGACTTGGTCGCCGCGGGTGTGCAGGTGCCGGTCGACGCAGTTATAGGCCACGTTGGTGATGCCGTCCTCGAACCAGCGGATCGAGACGTTGCCGGGGCCGAAATGGGTGTTCTTGATCCGGGTCGGTTCCTTGAACCAGTGGATCCGCTTGGCCTCCTCGGCCCAGAAGGCGTCCGGGTTCTTCACCGAAGCCTCGTATTTCGCGCGATAGCCGGCAGCGTCCAGATAGGCGCGGTGGGTCCATTCGGACGGGACGTCGTAGATCTTCTCTTCCATGGCGCTTCTCCC
>NZ_JBVVAJ010000086.1:0-2036 GCF_055792805.1 Microvirga sp. HS2 | reverse complement strand
TTCGCGCCCCGCAGGGCATGGCGGGCGGCATCCTGCTGATCGCTCTTGCGGCCTTGGCGCTCTTTCTCACCCGGGACCTCGATCAGGGCACCCTCAACGCCATGGGGCCCGCGATGCTGCCGCGCTGGCTCGCCATCGCGGTCGGCCTGTCCGGCCTGGCCCTGATCGCCTATGCCTTTATTCACGACGGGGAGCCCTTGGAGCGCTGGAGCCTGCGCGGCCCCTTCTTCATCATCCTGAGCATCCTGGCCTTCGCCGTGACGATCCGGCCGTTCGCGTTCGGACCTCTTGCGCTTCCCGGCCTCGGCCTGGTGGTGGCCGGGCCGCTGGGGATCATCCTTGGCGGGTACGCCACCCCCGAGGCCCGCTTCCGCGACCTCCTGATCCTCAGCCTGAGCCTGACGCCGTTCTGCATGCTGCTCTTCGGCGATCTGTTGAACCTGCCGATCCCGGTCTTCCCGCAGGAGCTCACCGGCCTCTTCCCGGCCGGGTGGTCGCAGAAGGCGATCATGCGCGCCACCGCCGCCGTCCTGATCGTGGCCGCGATCGCGGTCTTCTTCGCGACCCGCGGATCCCGGACCACGGCCCTTGACGTCGCCGACCACAGCGGGAGGATCTGATGGGTGACTTTCTGTCCAACCTGAGCCTCGGCTTCGGCGTCGCTTTGAGCCTGCAGAACCTGCTCCTCGCCTTTCTCGGCTGCCTCGTCGGCACCCTGATCGGCGTGCTGCCCGGCGTCGGTCCGATCGCGACCATCGCCATGCTCTTGCCGATCACCTTCGGGTTCGACCCGACCGGCGCGCTCATCATGCTGGCCGGCATCTATTACGGCGCCCAGTACGGCGGCTCGACCACGGCGATCCTGGTCAACATCCCCGGCGAGGCGACCTCCGTGGTCACCGCCCTCGACGGCCACCAGATGGCGCGCCAGGGCCGGGCCGGCGTGGCGCTCGGGATCGCGGCGATCGGCTCGTTCTTCGCCGGCACGGTGGCGACCCTGGTGATCGCGGCGCTCGGCGCGCCGCTCACCGGCCTGGCCCTGATCTTCGGCCCGACCGAGTACTTCTCGCTGATGGTCATGGGCCTGGTCTTCGCCGTGGTTCTGGCCCGCGGCTCGATCCTCAAGGCCATCGCCATGATCCTGGTGGGCGTCCTGCTGTCCACGGTCGGGCTCGACCTGGAAACCGGCGAGGAGCGCATGACCTTCGGCCTGGCGTTCCTCTCCGACGGCATCGATTTCGCCGTGCTGGCCATGGGCATCTTCGGCATCGCCGAGATCATGCGCAACCTCGATCACACCGAGCACCGCGACGTGGTGCGCCAGGCCATCGGCCGGCTGCTGCCGAACAAGGACGACTTCAGGCAGTCCTACAAGCCGGTGCTGCGCGGCACCATCATCGGCGCCATCCTCGGCATCCTGCCGGGCAACGGGGCGGTGCTCGGGCCGTTTGCGTCCTATACGCTGGAGAAGAAGATCGCCAAGGATCCGCGCCGCTTCGGGCGCGGCGCGATCGAGGGGGTCGCCGGGCCTGAATCGGCCAACAACGCCGGCGCGCAGACCTCGTTCATTCCGCTGCTCACGCTCGGCATCCCGCCGAACGCGGTGATGGCCCTCATGGTCGGCGCCATGACCATCCACGGGATCATTCCCGGGCCTCAGGTCATGACCAAGAACCCGACCCTGTTCTGGGGCATGATCGCCTCGATGTGGGTGGGCAACCTGATGCTGCTCGTGATCAACCTGCCGATGGTGGGGATGTGGGTGCGTCTGCTGAAGGTGCCCTACCGGATGCTGTTCCCGGCGATCCTGATGTTCTGCTGCATCGGCATCTATTCCATCAACTCGCTGCCGACGGACGTGATGTTCATCGCCCTCTTCGGCCTCGTGGGCTACACGCTGATCAAGTTCGGCTTCGAGCCCGCGCCGATGCTGCTCGGCTTCGTGCTCGGCAAGCTGATGGAGGAGAACCTGCGCCGCGCGCTCATTCTGTCGCGCGGGTCGCTGGACACCTTCGTGACCCACCCGGTCAGCGCCG
>NZ_JBVVAJ010000085.1:0-2094 GCF_055792805.1 Microvirga sp. HS2 | reverse complement strand
AGCCTTCTGGACGGGACTGGCGGGCCTGGTCGAGAATTTCGCGCCGCGCGACCGGGAGCTCCTGGCCATCCGCGATAAGCTCCAGGCCCAGATCGACGATTATCACCGCGCCCGCTCCGGCCAAGCCTTCGATCCGGCCGCTTACGAGCGCTTCCTGCGCGACATCGGCTACATTCTGCCCGAGCCGGAAGACTTTGCGGTCACGACGCAGAACGTCGACGACGAGATCGCCCGCATCGCCGGGCCGCAGCTGGTGGTGCCGGTGTCCAACGCCCGCTATGCGCTCAACGCCGCCAATGCCCGCTGGGGCAGCCTCTACGATGCGCTCTACGGCACCGATGCGATCCCGGAGGAGGGCGGCGCCACGCGCTCGGGCGGCTACAACAAGCTGCGCGGCGCCAAGGTGGTCGCCGACGCCCGGGCGCTGCTCGATCGGGCCGCGCCCCTGGCCAAGGGCAGCCACACGGATGCCACGGGCTATGCCCTGCGCGGCGGCGCTCTCGTGGTGAGGCTCCAGGACGGCAGCGAGACGGGACTGAAGGATCCGGCCCAGCTTGCCGGCTATCAGGGGGACGCGGCCAATCCCGCGTCCGTGCTGCTCGTCCACCACAACCTGCATCTCGACATCCGGATCGACCGCTCGCATCCCATCGGAGCCGAGGATCCGGCCGGCGTCGCCGATCTCGTGATCGAAGCGGCCATCTCCACCATCATGGACCTGGAGGACAGCGTTGCCGCGGTCGATGCCGAAGACAAGGTGGAGGTCTACCGCACCTGGCTCGGGCTGATGAAGGGCGATCTCGTCGAGCGCTTCGAGAAGGGCGGGCGGGTGATCGAGCGCCGGCTCCATCCGGACCGCGTCTACGCCGCTCCCGACGGCGGCGAGGTGCGCCTGCACGGCCGCAGCCTGATGCTGGTGCGCAACGTGGGCCATCACATGTTCACCGATGCGGTTCTGGACGCGGCGGGGCAGGAGATTCCCGAGACGATTCTCGATGCGGCGGTCACCGCGCTGATCGCGCTGCACGATCTCCAGGGAACGGGCGCGCTCCGCAACAGCCGCACGGGCTCGATCTACATCGTCAAGCCCAAGATGCACGGGCCGGACGAGGTGGCGTTTGCCAGCGCTCTGTTCGCCGCCGTCGAGGACATGCTGGGATTGGCGCGCAACACCCTCAAGATGGGCATCATGGACGAGGAGCGCCGCACCACGGTCAACCTCAAGGCCTGCATCAGGGCGGCCAGCGAGCGGATCTTCTTCATCAATACGGGCTTCCTCGACCGCACCGGCGACGAGATCCACACCTCGATGGAAGCAGGCCCCATGATCCGCAAGAACGACATGAAGGCGAGCGCGTGGATCAAGGCCTATGAGGACAACAACGTCGACGTGGGGCTGGCCTGCGGCCTGCCGGGCCATGCCCAGATCGGCAAGGGCATGTGGGCTGCCCCCGACAAGATGGCGGACATGATGGCGCAGAAGATCGGCCATCCGCGGGCGGGAGCGAACACGGCCTGGGTGCCGTCGCCGACCGCTGCGACGCTTCACGCGCTGCACTATCATCAGGTGGACGTGCCGGCGCGCCAGGGCGAACTGAAGTCGCGCCCGCGGGCGAAGCTGTCCGACATTCTCAGCATTCCGGTGTCGCCATCGAACTGGGCGCCCGACGCCGTGCAGCAGGAGCTCGACAACAACTGCCAGGGCATTCTCGGCTATGTGGTGCGCTGGGTCGACCAGGGGGTGGGCTGCTCCAAGGTGCCGGACATTCACGATGTCGGGCTGATGGAGGATCGGGCGACCTTGCGGATCTCGAGCCAGCACCTCGCCAACTGGCTGCGCCACGGCACCGTGACGGAGGATCAGGTGCGCGAGACCCTGCGGCGGATGGCGGCGGTGGTGGACCGGCAGAATGCGGGGGATCCGCTCTACCGGCCGATGGCGCCCGGCTTCGACGGCCCGGCGTTCCAGGCGGCCTGCGACCTGGTCTTCAAGGGCGCCGCGCAGCCCAACGGCTATACCGAATGGATCCTGCACGAACGCCGCCGGGAAGCAAAGGCCGAAGGCGCCGCAGACCTCACACACGAGAGCGGGGT
>NZ_JBVVAJ010000084.1:0-2124 GCF_055792805.1 Microvirga sp. HS2 | reverse complement strand
GACGAGGTCACAAGCTCGCAGCTTGCTGTCGAGAGCGAGATTGAACAAAGCCAAGTCGCGAATGCGCTGCGCCACTTGGAGCCCGACCCGAATGGACCAGATGTCTTTGGCTTTGAGAGGCGGCTTGGGACCGATCAGCTTGCCACGGTTCCAAGGCGTGGCGGTTCGGCAGGGATGGCCAGCGATACTGTTTTGCATTGCAGTGCTCCTGAAAGGAAGCCCTAGCAATGAACCTTGGCCGTTTATGCCGACAGGAAACCCGAACTGAGCATTCCTTCCGAAGCCTTTGTCAGCTTACCGAGGCAACAGAGACGTTCGTTACATTAACGTCGATCTCCTGCTCGTGACCCGAAGCTGCCCATAGGACCATCTCGATTTGGAGACACACTGCTGGCCTCGAAGCCAGGAAGGTGCCGGAGGTCGATGAGCGCCGATGGCATTCATGGCCTTGCCAATGATTCTGATCGAGCCCCGTTGTCCGCGAGCCAGTCGCGGCCGTCCTCGCCGGTGCTATAGGCATAGTAGCTGCGGATCGTGGATCTTGTCTTTCGAGTTGATGGCAGTGCAAAAGCTTGCCAAAATTCAAAGAATAGTTCGTAATTCAAACTAATAATTAGCTGTATAATATACTGCTAATTTTAGGATGGCAATTCGATGTAGTTTTCAGATACATTGACCGTGATTAACTTGATGGCCCCAACGGCAGCCCAAACCTGCGATATATTTGTACAAGAGGCAGATGCGGCAATGAGCACTCCAACCAAACTGGAGACCTACTTCCTCCAGCTCGTCAACGAGACCCGTGCCCAGGCAGGCGTGAAGGCCCTCACGTTCGACGGCGAACTCCTCAATTCCTCCGATGCCCACAATGCCTGGATGGACCAGGCAAACAGCTTCTCGCATACGGGCATCGACCGTTCGAACGCGGGAGACCGCATGACGGCGGCCAGCTATGGCTGGGAGGGATGGGGCGAGAACATCGGCTACAGGAGCGGCCCGCTTAACGAGGCCACCGTCCAGAAGCTGCACGCCATGCTTGTCAACTCGCCCGAGCACTATGCCAACATCGTCAACGGCTCGTTCGAGGAGATCGGCATCGGCCTGAAGGAAGCCGACTTCAACGGCAAGGCTGTCGTGCTCGTGACCCAGAACTTCGGAACGCCGAACGCCGCCGAGCGGGCTGAGGCCAGTGACGTCGGAAGTGCCACGCCCACCACGTCCGGACCGTTTCCCGGGGCCTCGGGCGAAACCATCTACGGCGACTTTGGCAACAACCGTCTCTATGGCACGGCTGGTAACGACAGGATCTACGGGCTTTCCGGAGACGACACGCTCGACGGTAGGACCGGAGCGGATGCCATGTACGGCGGTTCCGGTGGTGACTGGTATTACGTCGACAATCCGGGGGACAAGGCATACGAGGAAGCCGGGGGCGGTTTCGACCACGTCGTCAGCACCGTGAGCTACTCGCTGTACGGGCAGGTGATCGAGGAACTGAGGCTAGAGGGGACAGCCGACATCGACGGTACGGGCAACTCCCTCAACAACTGGATCAGCGGCAACTCCGGTTCCAATTTCCTCGACGGCGGGGCCGGCAACGACATCCTGAAGGGCCGTGGCGGCATGGACACCCTGAAGGGCGGGTCGGGGAACGACTCCTTCGTGTACGATTTCGCGGACGAAGCCCGCGGCGACACCATCGTGGACTTCGAGCACGGAGCGGACGTCATCGACCTTCACCACATCGACGCCGACACGACCGCGGACGGGAAGCAGCCCTTCGTCTTCATCGGCACCGAGCGGTTCCACAACGTCGCGGGCGAACTTCACACCTATCACCCTGGAGACGGGAGCACCTACATCTCGGCCGACACTGATGGCGACGGCCGCCCTGAGTTCGCGATCAAAGTGTTTGACTGGCATACCTTCGTCAGCGCCGATTTCGTGCTCTGAGACCGACGAGGCTCCCGGTCAGGTCAGGGAGCCTCACGAATATCCTCGTCCAAGTGTTCGCTGAGAAAGCGCTAAGGGCCGCTCTTGGCACGCCTGAGACCTAAGCTCGAAGTCAGCAATCTTCGTCGAACCGGACGTCCCGAAAGCATAGGGAATCTCGGTTCCTGACCC
>NZ_JBVVAJ010000083.1:0-2530 GCF_055792805.1 Microvirga sp. HS2 | reverse complement strand
TGTTCGTCCCGGCCATGTCGGTGCGAGCAGCGCCCAACCCTCAACCAACTGCGTCATCCGTGCTGGCGGAAAGGCCATCACTCCATTAACATTCCAACCGGACCCCTCCATGGGGGCGGATCATTGCGAGAAGACGGTAGCGGCAATGCCCGTCGTCCGATTTTCTTCGATGGCTGCCACGGTGCCCGACCTGACCGCCGGAGCAAGAGCCACATAGTTCAAGCTTCCTAAGCCCGGTGTGATATCGACCAGTTCGACATTGGCGAGGTTGCGGGCATCGTAATTCATGACCCGGATAACGGCTCTATCTTGGGCACCGCTTCCGGCAATGCTGGACTCCCGAATGATATCGCCGCGGTTGTCGACATAGTACGTGTCGTTCCCGTCGCCGCCTACCATTGTATCGGCACCAGTCCCACCATCGAGTATGTTGTCGTTGCCGTTACCTGTGAGCTGATTGTTGCTCGCATTGCCTGTGAGATTGATCGCAGCACTCCCTTGGGCGATGGCATGTTCGATGAACGTATGAACCGAGAGATCGATGGTGAGGTTCGTGTAAACCGTATCCGTTCCGCTGTTATTGGGATCAACGCCATCTTCTAGGAGTATGCGGTCGCCGGGATCATCGACCCAATACACATCGTCACCAATGTTGTCGTACATCCAATCGGCGCCGCGGCCTCCATCCAGAGTGTCGTCACCAAAACCGCCGTAAAGGGTATCATCTTCGGTGCCGCCAAAAATCGAGTCGTTACTGTTGCCGCCATGGAGCCAGTCCCGTCCCGCGCCTCCATCGATAGTATCATCGCCATCATTCCCAATAAGAATGTTTCCAATGCCGTTACCGATAAGCTTGCTGCTCAGGACAGCGCCATACAGTATGTTCACACCCACAAGAGTGTCGGTGTTGAGACCTTTCTTGACGACGCCGGTCGCAAGGTTCGCTTCGATCCCCGTATTGCGGATTTGCGAATAATCGACGATGTTCCCGCTGAAGCTGTCGTTGCCTCCTGAGGCGTACATAATGGAATTCACGTTGTTAGTAGAGAAGGAGTCGTTACCCGCACCGCCTCTGAACGTGTCCGTGCCGCCGCCGCCTGAGAAGGAAGAGCCCGTATCGCCAGCGATGAACTCATCATTTCCGACGCCGCCGGTGACGGATCTTACATTCTCCAGCCGGTCGACTTCGCCATTATCGGTGCGAGTAACCGTTCCGGTGCGGAGATCGACGATCCAACGGAATGGTTCATTCACATTGGAATAACTGACATGCCCCCCTCTGAAGAGATCGTTTCCACGTCCACCGGTTAGTGCGTCGTTCGAGCCGCCCTCCAGCGTATCATCACCGTCTCCACCGTCGAGGACGTCCTGGACTCCGTCATCGAAGCCTTTGCTCCCGTAGAGCCAGTCATTTCCTCCATAACCTTGGAGACGATCAGAACCGTCGCCGCCATCGAGGGTATCGCCCACAAGGGCATCTCCTCCGTCAATGCTATCACTGCCGCCCTGCCCTTCGATGTAATATCCCTGACCTAGGGTGCCCCGCGCGTAAAAATGGTCGCTCATCGCAGTGCCGACGAACTTTTCGATTCCGAAGAAACTGTCGACAGCTTCATAGGTGTCGACACCAGTCATCGGCGCCAAGGTCACAAGGCCGGTCGACACGACCACATCCCAAGTAAAGGGAGACAGGTTGAGTTTAACGCTACGTCCGCCGTCCTCGATTAGGTATGTCACGGTGTCGGTATTGTTGCCGCCATCGAACGTGTCATTTCCCCTCCATCCGGTGAGCACATCGTCCCCATCCTCACCGTTGATCCTGTCACTGTATATTGAGCCGATGACAGTGTCTTTTCCCGCCTGAGCATTGAACACGTAAGGGCCGAAAAGAGTAAACGGCAGACCTCTTCCATCTACGTTGTTGTCTAAGGTATCAAATCCATTCACGTTAACGGACTGGGTGCTCATCCCCCCACCGTCGCCCTCGTCTGTCGCTCCTATTACAGCGAACGTGCCAAGAGAACCCTCATCCGCAGCCGCAGGATCCGAAGACGCGACGAAACCGCTTGCGGTTGGAGCGTGGAAGACATGCGACCGGGAGCCCGCATCGACCGACATCGCTGCGAGCGCATCCATGGCGATCTCGACGGCCGTCTTCGATGAAGCATCCATCTTTGCCACGGTGATGACCGGGCTGACGGCCCCACTATGAAGGTCCAACTCGCGTGCCTTCAGGATGGGCGCGTGGCCCTTCCTGTTCGTGGTCCAGGCCGCCACGATGTGCCCGTCCTCGCGCTGCGCCGCTCCCGCGAAGATTGCGGAGCGCGCCTTTTCCTCGGCGATGAGGAGGGGCTTGTGGCCCGATTTGGGGGATCCGTCCGCATCGACGATCTGACCGATGATCTGCTGATCCGCCCCCATGGAGGGGTCCGGTTGGAATGTTAATGGAGTGATGGCCTTTCCGCCAGCACGGATGACGCAGTTGGTTGAGGGTTGGGCGCTGCTCGCACCGACATGGCCGGGACGAACA
>NZ_JBVVAJ010000082.1:0-2538 GCF_055792805.1 Microvirga sp. HS2 | reverse complement strand
AGGACGAGATCGATGAGGATGACGACGGAAGAGGCGTTTGTGAAGGTTCTGCAGATGCATGGGATTGGGCATGCGTTCGGCATCATCGGCTCGGCCATGATGCCGGTCTCGGACCTGTTTCCGAAAGCCGGGATCACGTTCTGGGACTGCGCCCACGAGACCAATGCCGGCCTGATCTGCGACGGCTTTTCGCGCGCCACCGGCCAGATGGCGATGGCGATCGCCCAGAACGGGCCCGGCGTCACCGGCTTCGTCACCGCCGTCAAGACCGCCTACTGGAACCACACCCCCATGCTCCTGGTCACCCCCCAGGCCGCCAACAAGACCATCGGCCAGGGCGGCTTCCAGGAGATGCCCCAGATGGCCCTGTTCCAGGACTGCGTCTGCTACCAGGAGGAGGTCAAGGATCCCTCCCGCATCGCCGAGGTCCTCAACCGCGTCATCGAGAAGGCCTGGCGCGGCTGCGCCCCGGCCCAGATCAACGTCCCGCGCGACTTCTGGACCCAGGTCATCGACATCGAGCTGCCCCCAATCGTGCGCCTCGAGCGCCCCGCCGGCGGCCCCCAGGCCATCGCCCAGGCCGCCCGCCTGCTCTCCGAGGCAAAGTTCCCGGTCATCCTCGCCGGGGCCGGCGTGGTGATCGGCAACGCCATCCCCGACACCGTCGCCCTCGCCGAGCGCCTCGATGCTCCGGTCTGCGCCGGCTACCAGCACAACGACGCCTTTCCCGGCACCCACCGCCTGGCGGTCGGCCCGCTCGGCTACAACGGCTCCAAGGCCGCCATGGAGCTGATCGCGCAAGCCGACGTGGTGCTGGCGCTCGGCACCCGCCTCAACCCGTTCTCGACCCTGCCGGGCTACGGCATCGACTACTGGCCGAAACACGCCAGGATCATCCAGGTCGACATCAACCCGGACCGCATCGGCCTGACCAAGACGGTGAGCGTGGGCATCTGCGGCGATGCCAAGCAGGTTGCGCGCCAGCTGCTCGAACAGCTCGGCCGCGGCGCCGGCGACGCCGGGCGCGAGGCGCGCCGGGCGCTGATCCACCAGACCCGCTCGGCCTGGCTGCAGCAGCTCGCCTCGATGGACCACGAGGACGACGATCCCGGCACCTGCTGGAACGCCGAGGCCCGCGCCCGCGAGCAGCACCGCATGTCGCCGCGCCAGGCCTGGCGGGCGATCCAGGCCGGGCTGCCGGCCGATGCGATCGTGTCGACCGACATCGGCAACAACTGCGCCATCGGCAACGCCTATCCGAGCTTCGCGCAAGGGCGCAAATACCTCGCCCCGGGCATGTTCGGGCCGTGCGGCTACGGCTTTCCGGCGATCATCGGGGCCAAGATCGGCTGCCCCGACGTGCCGGCGGTGGGCTTTGCCGGCGACGGCGCGTTCGGGATCTCGATGAACGAGATGACCTCGATCGGGCGCCAGCCCTGGCCGGCGATCACCATGGTGATCTTCCGCAACTTCCAATGGGGGGCGGAGAAGCGCAACACCACGCTGTGGTACGACAACAACTTCGTCGGCACCGAGCTCAACCCGGCCTTAAGCTACGCCAAGGTGGCGGAGGGCTGCGGGCTTAAGGGCGTGACGGTGGACACGCCCGAGGCGCTCACGCGAGCGCTGCGCGAGGCCTGCGCGGCGCAGGCGCAGGGCGTGACCACCTTCATCGAGGTGCTGCTCAACCAGGAGCTCGGCGAGCCGTTCCGGCGCGATGCGATGAAGAAGCCGGTGGCGGTGGCCGGGATCGATCCGGCCGACCGGCAACCGCAGCGGCCGGTCTGAAGCGGCCGGGTCGAGCGCGGCCGGGTTCTCCCGGCCGCCTGTCGCCTGCAGAAGAACCAAGGAGACGCCATGAAGCCGCTCGAGGCCCTGATCGCCGCCGCGCGCGCCGGCCCGCAGCGCATTGCCCTGGCCGAGGGCGAGGATCCCCGGATCGTCGCCGGGGCGCTGCGGGCGCAGCGCGAAGGCGTGGCCGATCCGATCCTGATCGGCCGCGCGCAGCAGGTGCGGGAGGCGGTGCGGCGGCAGGGCGGCGATCCGGGGGCGGTGACGATCGAGGACCCGGCGACCTCGCCGCGGCGGGCGGCCTATGCGGCGGCCTATGAGGCGCTGCGGCGGCACAAGGGCGTGGACCGGGCGCAGGCCGAGGCCGCGATGGCCGATCCGCTCGGCTATGCGGCGATGATGGTGCGCTCAGGCGATGCGGCGGGCACGATCGGCGGGGCGGTGGCGACCACGGCCGCGACGGTGCGGGCGGCGCTGCAGATCATCGGCCAGGCGCCGGAGAGCCGGCTGGTGTCGAGCTTTTTCCTGATGCTGTGCTGCGCGCCGCACCATGCCCGCAAGGGGGCGTTCGTGTTTGCCGATTGCGGGCTGGTGGTCGAGCCGGACGCGGCCGCGCTGGCGGCGATCGCGCAGGCCTCGGCGGGCTCGTACGAGGCGCTGACGGGGGAGCGGGCGAAGGTGGCGCTGCTGTCGTTCTCGACCCAGGGCAGCGCACGGCACGAGCGGGTGAGCAAGGTGGTGGAGGCG
>NZ_JBVVAJ010000081.1:0-2551 GCF_055792805.1 Microvirga sp. HS2 | reverse complement strand
TCATTGAACGCTTTGGAGACGGTGATCGTGGGAAGCAGGTCACGGGGTTCCCTGGTGCCCGGCATCCGTGGACCGGTTGCGGGAGGCGGCCTCGATCTGAGGGCGCAGAGCATCGAGGTTGTATCCGGCGGCCGCAGCCGTCTGGAGAATGGTGTCGGGCGCAAGATGGCGGGCCGCGGCGAGAGCCCACAGGCTGGTCGACCGGGTGCCGGTCCGGCAAAAGGCGAGCGTCGGCCCGGCGGTTGCGGTGAGGGCCTCCTTGAAGGCCTCGACCTGCTCGGGCGCCAGCTGGCCGGGCACGACCGGGATGTGCCGGTAGGCCAGTCCCAGGCGCGCGGCGGCTGCGGCAAGCTCCGCGTTCGCCGGCTGATCGGGGGCTTCGCCGTCCGGGCGGTTGTTGATGATGGACCGGAAGCCTGCGGCGGCGGCTTGCTTCAGATCCTCCTGGGTGAGCTGCGGCGCAACCGAGAGCTTGTTGGTGAGCTTGGCGAATGGCATGGGTCGTCTCCTCTGGGTTTGAGAATGGCCGCTGACGCTCCTTCCGCCTCACAGCAGGTTGAGGCTTCGCACCAGCATGTAGATCGCCACGACGACGATCAGTCCGGCAAAGACGGTGTTGAGCGCGCCTTTCCTGACGGCCAGCTTCGACGCCAGGCGCGCTCCGAGCAGGCCGCCGAGGACCCCGCCGGCGATGAACAACGCCGCCAGAGGCCAGTCGACCAGACCCGAGAAGGCGTAGTTCGCGGCCGTGGTCAGGCCGAAGCCGGTCACCGCCACCAGCGAGGAGCCGACCGCATAGAGGATCGGCATGCCGGTCGCCAGGATCAGCCCCGGCACGATCAGGAAGCCGCCGCCGATGCCGAAGAAGCCGGAAAGCGCCCCCGTGGCCAAACCGATGCCGACCAGCTTGAAGACGTTCTCCCGCCCGAGCCGAACGTTCTCGTCGCCCGCGCCGGAGCGCTTGCGCAGCATCAGGGCGCCGACCACCATCATCAGCACGGCGAACAGGGCGAGAAGCTTCTGGCCGTCGACCATCTGGCCCAGGGTCGAGCCGCCGAAGGCGCCGACAATGCCGGCAACCGTGAACACCAGGGCGCAGTGCCATTTCACGTTTTGCGCACGGGCATGAGTGCCGAGATTGAGCGCCGCATTGGCCGCCACCGCCACCGCGCTGGTGCCGATCGCCACGTGCGGGTTGGTCACGCCGACGAGATAGACCAGCAGCGGCACCGCCAGGATCGAGCCGCCGCCGCCCACGAGCCCGAGCGTGAAGCCGACGAGCGAGCCCGAGGCGAGCCCCAGGATGCTTTGAACAAGCGACAGCGTCATTGTGTTCTCCTGACCGGGTGAGGAGAGGCGGAAGGAGCGGTTCCAGAGGGGCTTGCCGGAAGCCCGTCCGGAGGAGGCGGCCTGGCCTGCCGGGCCAGCGTTATTTAATTAGATATTGCTTATTTAGATATATCTCATATATTGTCAATACCGGTAACGAGACGAGCCCTCGAGGAGGTTCAGATCATGTCAGGCCACCCCATCATCCGGGCATTCTTCGACGAGCCCACCTACACGGTCAGCTATCTGGTGGCCGATCCGGCCACCAGAAAAGCCGCGATCATCGATCCGGTCTTTGACTATGATCATCCTTCCGGCACGGTCGACACGCGCTCGGTCGAGGCGATGCTCAAGGCCGCCGAGGAGGCCGGCTATACGATCGAGTGGGCGCTCGAGACCCACGCCCATGCCGATCACCTCTCCGGTGCGCCTTACATCAAGGCCAGGACCGGCGCGAAGATCGGCATCGGCGAGCACATCACCGAAGTGCAGCGCATCTTCCGCCCGATCTTCAACGCCACCGATCTGGACACCAGCGGGCGCGACTTCGACCACCTGTTCAAGGACGGCGAGCGCTTCGCCATCGGCGCGCTCGCCGTGGAGGTGCTGCACACGCCCGGACACACGCCGGCCGACATCTCCTACAAGATCGCGGACGCGGTGTTTGTCGGCGACACGCTGTTCATGCCCGATTACGGCACCGCGCGGGCCGACTTCCCGGGCGGGGATGCGCACAAGCTCTACCGCTCGATCCAGCGGCTGCTGGCGCTGCCGCCCGAGACGCGGCTGTTCATGTGCCATGACTACAAGGCGCCGGGGCGCGACACCTATGCCTGGGAGACCACGGTCGCCGCGGAGCGGAACAACGTGCACCTGAAGGACGGCGTCACCGAGGACGCCTTCGTGGCGATGCGCCAGGCGCGGGATGCGACGCTGTCGGCGCCACGGCTGCTGCTGCCCTCGATCCAGACCAACATCCGGGCCGGCAAGTTCCCGCCGGCCGAGGCCAACGGCGTGCGCTACCTGATGATCCCGGTGACGCTGAAAGGCGGCGCCGAGCCGGTCGTCTGAGCCAACCCGGCGCCGGCTCACCGGGCCGGCGCCCCTTCCCCTGAGCTTGCAAGGAGGCCTTCCATGAAGCTCGCGACGATCACGCCTTTTCTGTCTGTGGCCGACCAGCTCACCGAACAGGACATCGGAAGCGCAGCCGCACAGGGATACA
>NZ_JBVVAJ010000080.1:0-2988 GCF_055792805.1 Microvirga sp. HS2 | reverse complement strand
GATCGGCGGCGCGACCGCGATCGGGCCCATTCTGCAGGGGCTGGCCAAGCCCGCCAACGATCTCTCCCGCGGCTGCAGCCCCGACGACGTCTTCCACATGATCGCCATCACAACTATCCAGGCAAACCAGACGAAGGAAAAAAGGGAAATCTTCGGCGACTGCCGCGCTCAGGTGAAGCAGGAGGCCATGGGAGCCGTATGAGCCGGGATATCCCGGCTGTTGCAATTTGTCACGAACGAGCACCTAACCGGGACACGGACGGGGAATGGCTGTGACAATTGCCTCGTTTGATGGAGAGGCTGACAACTCAGGTGGAGCCTCCCATGGTTGCTTCTCAAGCCGCTTCCTTGTCCGACCAGATCCTTCGAACGAAGCCCAGGCCGTTGCTCCAAACGGGAGGAGTTCATCTGGCCGTCTTTCGGGAGATCGCTCCAACTCTGAACGAGCTCGGGATCGGCACAGAGCCATTGTTCCGCCAAGCAGGCATTGATCCGCGCCTATTCGAACATACAACGCACGAAATCACGCATGCTCACCTCGGTCGCCTTCTCGCCCGATGCATTATGCGCACGAATTGTCCTCATTTCGGACATCTGGTCGGCCAGCGCACCGCCATTCAGTCTCTCGGGCTGATCGGACGCCTCATGCAGCATTCCAGGACCGTTGGCGAAGCCCTTCGCGCCTTGGCGTCGTATACGAATGCCCATAGCCGGGGTGTCGTTGCCTCACTGGACATCGAAGGAGATGTGGCTCTGTTCAGCTATACTGTCTACGAATCCGGCGCAGAGAGCATAGACCAGGTCTCGGATGCGGCGATTGCGTGCGTTGTCAGCGTTCTGCGCGCCCTGTCTGGGCGCGAATGGGTCCCGGGCGAGGTCCTGCTGCCACGAAAGGCTCCTGTGAACCTTGACCCTTACCGGCGTCACTACCGGGCGCCAGTCCGGTTCGATCAGGAGATTGCCGCGATCGTGTTGCCGAGCCGCGATCTCGATGTACAGATCGCGGGCGCTGATCCATTCCTGCGAAATGTCCTTGAGGATGAGATCGAGTGTCAGACGATCGATAAGACATCGGAGTTGGCCGACAGTATCCGGCGCGTTCTGCGCACGAGGTTGACAAGCAATCATCGGTCAGCGAGCCGGGTTGCGAGCGCATTGACGATCAACCGGCGCACTCTCAGCCGACACCTGCGCAGTGAGTGCACCAGCTTCCGAGAGCTCACCAATGAGGTTCGGTTCGAGACGGCGCGTCAGCTTTTGAGCAATACTGAAATTCCTCTTGGCCAGATTGCTGCTGCGTTAGGGTACTCCGAGGCCAGCGTTTTTACGCGAGCGTTCAGACGATGGTCCGGCCAGACGCCGACAGCGTGGCGGGCCGGAAGTCGCACGGTGGCGCCTGTGCTGTCGTCCCCGCAATCCGGTGTTGCGATGCGCTGAGGAAAAGCAACGAGAGGGGACACATCCGTGAAACGAATGATGGTTGCGTTAGCTCTGATGGCGATTGGAGGCAGCAGCCAAGCGCAGCCGCGTCCTTCGACTATGGCGATGCCTTGCAGTGCCGGTCGCCAGTTGGTGATGTCACGAGGCGCGATCGTCTTGGGTACGGGCGGGTACACGTACGACCGCTTCGTTCGCGACGGGTCGTTCTGTGAGGTCGGGGAATACACACAGCCCGCGTTCGTCCCAAGCCTCGATGCGCCCAATTGTTTTGTCGGGTATCGTTGCAAAGCCGGCCCGAGGGATCTCTGGGGAGAGTGACTCCGGAGACGAAAAAAGCTGGTTCCGCTTGGGTTGAAACACCTCTTTTCCTGGATCGTCTGGCAATGGTGCGGTTCCGGACAATGCTGCCCATTCCATGACCACAGCGGCCTATCACTCTCCACAAGGATGCGATGTCCTAGGACCTCTATAGATCAACGTGCAAGCCCGCACCCCAACGCGCGATCTCGGCGTCACCCGCATCGCCGACCCGCGTGGTAAGCAGCGCTTGGCCCCGCTCCACGGCCTGCTCTGCCAGCCGCCAACGAGCAAATCCGCTCAGTCTATCTTGCGGGTGGAACCCGAGCGCAGCGTCAGGCGCTGTTTCAAGATGCACTCAATGCTCCGCCTCTCGTCACGGATCTTAATGTGGTAGTGATGAATGACAGCGAAGGTGAGGAGATCGCATTCCGCCTGACGTGCCTTGCAAGGAAATCTCATGAGCGATCAATCGGATCTGGATCGATGGAACAGCCGGTATGCCGGCAATGACTATCTGTTCGGCACGCGCCCGAACGTTTTCCTCGCGAGCCGACGCGATCTCCTATCCACTGGACAATGGGCTCTTGCCGTGGCCGACGGAGAGGGCCGCAATGGAATCTGGCTTGCCGAGCAGGGGCTGAGTGTCACAAGCGTCGATTTCTCTCCGGTCGCGCTCGAGAAGGCGCGCCGACTTGCGGCGATCCGAGGCGTCGACGTGACCTGCGTTCAGGCGGATCTGGCAACTTGGGAGTGGACGGAGAACAGTTTCGATCTGGTGGTTGCAATCTTCATCCAGTTTGCCGATCCGAAGCTGCGCGACGTCATCTTCCAGGGGATCCGCCGTACGCTCGTTCCCGGAGGATTGCTTCTCCTGCAGGGATACCGGCCTGAACAGCTCCAATACGGGACCGGTGGCCCACCCTATGCGGAGAACATGTACACGGCGGCCATGCTGCGAGAAGCCTTCTCCGGCTTTGAGATTCTCCACCTGCGGGAGCACGACGGGATGATCGAGGAGGGGACCGGACATCACGGCATGTCCGCCCTCGTAGATCTGGTGGCACGAAAGCCGGCTTGAGGAGGCCTTTGGAGAGGCTCAGTTCCCGACCGGCGATGAAAGCCGCTTCATTGAACGCTTTGGAGACGGTGATCGTGGGAAGCAGGTCACGGGGTTCCCTGGTGCCCGGCATCCGTGGACCGGTTGCGGGAGGCGGCCTCGATCTGAGGGCGCAGAGCATCGAGGTTGTA
>NZ_JBVVAJ010000079.1:0-3972 GCF_055792805.1 Microvirga sp. HS2 | reverse complement strand
GGTGGAGCGCACACTGGCGTGGCTCAACCGCTTCCGCCGTCTCACCATTCGCTATGAACGACGCGAGGACATCCATCTGGCTTTCACCACGCTTGGATGCGCCCTCATCTGCTTCAACCAATGTAAACGGTTTTGTTAGACGCTCAAAGTCGCAGGGAGTTGCTACCCGATCTGGTCGATCACGAGCTTTCGAATTTCCTCGCGGGTCAGTGGGTTGGGTTGCGGAGCCCACGCCCGAACCACGGCTGCCTTGGCTTTGATCGGGCGATGGATGCGCGTCTTATGGGTGTCTGCGACCTTGTTCTCGGCTTTCATGTTTCTTCTCCTTGGCTGCTCGGGAGCGAACCCCGGCAACGTGCTTCTGTTTTGGCTTCAGGCACTGAGGCCGGCTACGCGCTCGGGCTGGAAATGCACCCGTCGCACCGTCAGTCCATGCCATCCGCCCATTGGCCCGAGCCACTCGATCGACTGTCCTTCCGACAGGCCGATCAGGGCCGCGCCGATATGCGTCAGGACCGAGATCCGTCCAGCCTCCAGATCATCTTGGCCCGGATAGACCAGGATGATCCGGCGGACCTCGCCCGTGACATTGTCCTGGTACTCGACCTCCGAATGCATCGTCACGACATCCGGACCGATCGTGCCGGGCACCGCGATCATCGCCCGATCGAGTTCGTCCGCCAGCATCTCGGCGATGGTATAGCGCCGGCTGTGAATGGCCGCTGTCGCAAGCCTCATCAGCCTGTCGAAATCCATGGCGGATATGGTGATGGAGGGGAGGCTCGCCGGTTTCATGTCTTCTCCGATCGCTCTTCAGCGTCCTGCCGCGACAGCGAACAGGCATATTCTCTTCGTTGTCAGGAACGTGCGCAGACGATGACCGAAACCGGATCGCTGGCCGGGAAGGTCTCCATCAGAGCATCATCCAGTCGGCGGTCGAGATCGTCCGTCGAGTTGCCGTCCTCGTAACCCAATGGATCGAGTGTGGTCACATCGGGCTCCGCCTCACCTGGCAGAAGCCTGAACCGAACGTCCTCCACCACGACTTCGTGCCATGGCCCGTCCGGGCTCGTCCGGAACGGCATGCGGTCGCCTACGCGCAGTCCCAGTAAGGCGATCCCCAACGGCGACGTCACGGACAGTTCCGCGCCCGGCCAGAGCATGTCCTCCGGATACACCAGGACGTGCGCCATCGACCTTCCACTGCGATTGATCCGGTACGTGACCTTTGCATTCGTCGAGACCACATCCTCCGGCAATGCGTCAGGATGACAGAGCGCAGCTCGCCGCAGTTCCGACATCAGGAACTCACGATGCGGTTTGCGCTGACGGCGGTTCATCGCCGCAACGGACATGAGGCGGTTATAGTCGGTTGTTGCGATGATAACGCGCGGCAATCCAGTGTGCTGATGCATAAACACCTCCTATGCAGCGCCGGTCACGCCCAGAACGAGCCGAATGGAAACAAACGGACGGGCTCACCTGTGACCAGGCGTGCTGAATTCAACGGTACAAGATTGTCATGACCCCGAACGGCGGCAGCGCAATGCGCCTGCCCGAGTTCGGGGTTCAGCAGCCTGCGAAGAGGCGGCCTCCGCGGAGGATGAAGATGTGACGCGATGTAATCATGACATCCTTAACTTAAGTAATATGTGGCGTGATTCAAGCCAGCTCGCCTTATAAAATGGCTACAGGATTGTTATCCCTCTATCGGGAGCACACTCGACAGCAACAAATGCGGACCAAGGCTGTCGCCTCAGCCACTGGATCAAGGTCGCAAAGGCCAATGCGGCGTGAGCTTGAATTTGTGAAACTTCTACTTACCTTAAGAGTGTCATGATTACGCGGCTTCATCTTCCTGATCTTCGCGCGGGGCGCCTCCTCGCAGGCTGCTGAACCCCGAAGGCCGGCCCGCCCCAGCGCGGCAGCCCGCCATTCGGGGCTATGACGACTCCTGAAAAATTTTCAGACACAAATAGCGCCCTTTCCAAGGGCCGGCGCGGCATGCGCCTCTTCAGGGTCGTCCTTCTGCATGCTGCGCCGCGCGGAGAAGAAGACATGAACGCAAGCTTTTGCCATTCACATCATCCCCTGTCGCCGCACCTGCTGCTGTCGCTGGTCCTTGGCCTATCGTCCGCCCCGAACGATGGCCGTATCACTCTGCCGTGGCGCCTGAGGCGGGAAGCCGTTGGCGGCCTGACGCAGAGCGGGATCCATGGCCGGGATCGGAAGCCGCAGCATCCGCCTGCAGGCGCAGTGCTACCCCCACTCACTGTCGCAGACGTGATGACTCACGACGTGGTCGCCGTCTCGACGGTCACCCCGGTGAGCGAAATCGCCGGCATCCTGACCGGGAAGCGGATCAGCGCCGTTCCGGTGGTCGGCGCCGATGAAAGCGTCCTCGGCCTCGTCAGCGAGGGAGACCTGATCCGGCGGGCTGAGATCGGAACCCAGCGACGCCGCTCCTGGCTGCGCAAGGTTCTCGCCGATATCGAGACGGAGGCCGCCGATTACGTCCGGACCCATGGCCGGAAGGCGCGGCATGTGATGACGTCGCCAGTGGTCACCGCGACCGAGCACATGACGCTCGCGGATGTCGCCGACATCATGGAGAGGCGGCAGCTTAAGCGGCTTCCCGTCATTCGCGGGAGGCGTCTCGTCGGCATCGTCAGCCGCAGCGACCTTGTCAAGGCGGTGGCACGCTACTGTGCTCCCCTGTTCGCCGATCCTCCCACAGATGACGCGATCACGCGGGACGTGATGGCCCGCGTGCAGACGGTGACGCCCTCGCATGCGCTGATCAACATTTCGGTGCACCGGGGCAACGCCGACCTGGCAGGACTTGTAGACTCGGCAGCCGAGCGCGAGGCGGTCCTCGTCGCTGCCGAGAATACGCCGGGGGTCCGCTCGATCCAGGACCGCCTGTTCCTGCGGTCCAGGTCGATCTCGTGAATGGGAAGGGCAGATCCAATGACGCATTCTCGTGCTGTCCTGAACGCCGCCATCCTATTCGGCGGCGTGTGCCTGCTGCTGGGTGTTCTCGGCGCGCTGATGATCGAATCCGGGAAGGTCTTCGCAATCTACAGCACCGCGGTTCTAGGCTTCGCCACGTGGGTGTCTCGGGAGACTTATCGGGGTTGCCGGGTAGAGCCTCGCGATCCGACGCCGAAGGGAACGTTGCCATAGACCATCGTGATCCGCTGCCTTCGCCGTTCCGCCTTCATCCGCCTCCAGCCCACGCTGCTGGATCAACCAAGGGAGAAACCCATGCCAGTTGCCAGGAAGATGCCCCTCATCGCGGTGCAGAGCTCGACGGTGGAACTGGGCGAGGCGCTCCCCGCCCATGCCCGGGCCTGCATTCAACGGGTGGCGGGCAAGTATTTCGGCGACCTCAGCGGTGCGGCCGTATATTTCAGCCGCGAAGGCGACTCGTACCGGTGCACCGTGAACATGCAGATGGGGACGCTCCGGATCGTGACGGGCGAGGCGGTCGCTCCGGACTGCTACAAGGCCTTCGATGATGCACTGGAGAAAGCAGCCAAGCGCCTTCGACGCCTGAAGAGGGCCCTGCGCGATGACAAGCCGCTTGGGCTGGTCAGGGACGGGTTGCTGCGCGAAGGGCTGCGCATGCGCTAGGCAGCGCCCGAAGCTGCAGCCTCTCGCGCTTACCATGGCCTTGGCCGCATATTCGGGCACGCATGCGCTGCAATCGGTGAATACGCACTGGATGCAGTTCTCCAGCACCTCATGCGTCATCCCGGGCCTTTCGTCAGGGACACCCGGGGAGGACGGATCGAAGCCTTCTCCCCCGGATGTCCCGGAGAGGTGCCCGGCATACGGTGCCGGGGCCTAATGGCCGGCATCGACGATGCGGGGCAGGGTCTCGAACTGGTGGTATGGAGGCGGAGACGACAGGGTCCATTCCAGCGTCGTCGCACCTTCGCCCCACGGATTATCGCCCGCGTGCTCCTT
>NZ_JBVVAJ010000078.1:0-4814 GCF_055792805.1 Microvirga sp. HS2 | reverse complement strand
AGGCTCGCCGCCACGGTGATCTTGGACAGGGTGAGGCCCGAGGACACGATGCTGTCGACCGCGCTTCGGATGCGCTCCACGTCGGCGCCCCGCTTCTCGCTCCAGGCCCGGACCGCCTCCGCGCCGGAGAGGTCCTGCGCGGCGACCTCCGCCGTGAGGCCGCGATGGGCATAGGCGATGCTGTCGATGGCGCGATCGAGGGCGAGGCGGTCGAAGTAATCGCCGACCGTGATCTCGTGCGCCGCGCTAATGAGCGACCCGAGGCGGAAGGCCGCTTCGAGGGCGAAATGCGTGCAGGCGATGTCGCTCACGGGCTTGCCCGTCTTCTGCGCAGTGAGCACGATGTCGGGAGCCGCCACCAGATCCGGCAGGGCCGCGATGCGGCGCGCCAGATCCTCGGGCGTGCCCTGCTCCATCAGAGCGGCCGCGCGGGCGTTCAAGGCGGCGAGCGCCTCGGGCGACAGGGTATCAGGCAGGCCGCGCTCGATCTCCGCGATCCCGGACCGGTAGGCGCCGATGATCGTGTCGAGGGAGTGGCTCGAGAAATCCACGTTGCGGATGAACCAGACGATGCGGTTCATCAGCAGGTCCTGCAGCTCGCCGTAAAGACGCAGCTGCAGCGCGCCCGGCACTACCCCGTCGAGGGCGTCGATGGCGACGTTCAACTCTGTCAGGCCGAAGGAATCGCGCGTGGCGGCATAGGCGGCCGCGATCGTCGGCGCATCCGCTCCGGTCTGATCCACGAGACGGGCCACCATGGTCGGGCCGCCCCGGTTGATGATGGCGTTGGCGAGCTGCGTCGCGATGATCTCGCGGCGCAGGCGGTGGCCTGCGATCGCATCCGGGAAGCGCTCGCGCATGGCCGCCGGGAAGTAGCGGTCGAGCTCTTTGCCGAGATAGGGATCGTCGGGAACGGCGCTGTCGAGCAGTTCGTCGTGCAGCGAGAGCTTGGCGTAAGCCAGCAGCACGGCGAGTTCCGGCCGGGTGAGGGCCTCGCCGCGACGGGCGCGTTCGGTGAGAGCGGCGTCGTCGGGCAGGTATTCCACCTTGCGGTTGAGGCGCCCTTGCGCCTCCAGCATCTGCATGAGGCGGCTGGCGAAGCCGAGATCGGCGACGCCGCGCCGCTCGGAGAGCGAGAGCGCCAGGGACTGCAGGTAGTTGTTGCGGAGCACCAGGCCCGCGACCTCGTCGGTCATGTCGGCGAGAAGCGCGTTGCGCGCTTCCTGCGTCAGCCGCCCGTCGCGCTCAGGCGTGGTGAGCGCGATCTTGATGTTCACCTCCACGTCGGAGGTGTTGACGCCCGCCGAGTTGTCGATGGCGTCGGTGTTGAGGCGGACGCCGCTCTGCGCCGCCTCGATGCGCCCGCGCTGGGTCATGCCGAGATTGGCACCCTCGCCGATCACCTTGGCGCGCACATCCGCGCCAGTGATGCGGATCGCATCGTTGGCGCGGTCCCCCACCTGCTCGTCGGTTTCTGCCGAAGAGCGGATATAGGTGCCGATGCCGCCGAACCAGAGCAGGCCCACATCGGCCTTGAGAATGGCGGTCATCACTTCCGCAGGCGTCGCCTCGTCCTTGTCGAGGTCGAGCAGCGCGCGCATTTCCGCAGACAGCTTGATCGATTTCGCGCTGCGCGGGAAGACGCCGCCGCCAGACGAGATCAGCGCCTTGTCGTAATCCTGCCAGCTCGAACGCGGCAGATTGAAGAGGCGTTCGCGCTCCTTGTACGACGTCTCCGGATCCGGAGACGGATCGAGGAAGATGTCGCGGTGGTCGAAGGCGGCCACCAGCTTGATCGCCGGCGAGAGCAGCATGCCGTTGCCGAACACGTCGCCGGACATGTCGCCCACGCCCGCCACCGTCACCGGCTCTTTCTGGATGTCGATGTCCATCTCGCGGAAGTGGCGCTTCACCGCCTCCCACGCGCCGCGGGCGGTGATGCCCATCTTCTTGTGGTCGTAGCCCTGGCTGCCGCCGGACGCGAAGGCGTCGCCCAGCCAATGCCCCTTGTCGAGAGAGATTTCGTTGGCGATGTCGGAGAAGGTGGCCGTGCCCTTGTCGGCCGCCACCACGAGATAGGGATCGTCCCCGTCATGGCGCACGGTGTCGGCAGGCGGCACCACGTGATCGCCCTTGATGTTGTCGGTCAGCTGCAGGAGCGTGCGCACGAAGATGCGGTAGCTCTCGGTGCCTTCCGCGAGCCAGGCCTGACGGTCGCTCGCGGGCGGCAGCCGCTTCGGCACGAAGCCGCCCTTCGCGCCGACCGGCACGATCACGGCGTTCTTGACCTGCTGGGCCTTCACGAGACCCAGCACCTCGGTCCGGAAATCCTGCGGGCGGTCGGACCAGCGAAGGCCGCCGCGCGCCACCTTGCCGTAGCGCAGATGCACGCCTTCGACCCGCGGCGAGTAGACGAAGATCTCGTAGAGAGGCTTCGGCAGCGGCAGGCCCTCGACCTTCGCGCATTCGAACTTGAACGCGATGGTCTGGCGCGGCAGGCCGTTGCCCTCGAGCTGGAAGAAATTGGTGCGCACCGCGGCTTCGATCAGGTTGATGAAGCGCCGCAGGATGCGGTCGTCGTCGAGGCTCGTGACGTCCTTGAGCTGCTCCTCGATGGTCGCGCGAACGGCGGCTTCGGCCTCCGCCTTGCCCCCGTGGCGGGGATCGAAGCGCATGTAGAAGAGCTTGACGATGTTCGTGGTGATCGCGGCATGGCGGGCCAGCGTGTTGGCCAGGTAATCCTGCGCGTAGGCCACCTGGATCTGGCGCAGGTAGCGGCCGAGCGTGCGCACCATCGCCACGTCGCGCCAGCCGAGCCCGGCTTCGAGCACGAGACGGTTGAAGCCGTCCGATTCCGCGAGGCCCCGGAACAGGGCGAGCAGGGCCGCCTCGATGAGCGCCTGGATCTCGTCGATCCTGATCGCGCCGCCCGTCGCGCGCTCGAGCGCCATGTCGTGGAGCCAGACGCGGTCCATGCCGGTCACGCCCGTGGAGACCACCCGGTAGGTTCGCTCGTTCACCACCCTGAAGCCGAGATTTTCGAGCAGCGGGACGCGGTCGGACAGGGGCAGCGCAGCGCCGCGCGAAAACACCTTCAGGTTGACGCGGGTCTCGCCGTCTCCCTCGCGGCGATAGAGATCGACCGCCCGGGGACGGGCTTCGGACAACTGCTCCAGAAGCGCGATGTCCTTGATCGCCTGATCGGCCCCGAAGGCCTCGCGATAGGCCGCGCTGAAGGCATCCGCGTAGCGGGCCGCGAGCGCGCGGGCGCGCACGCCGCCGATGGTCTCGGCGAGCTGGTCGCGCAACGAATCGCCCCAGGTGCGCACGATCGACGCGATCCCTTTCTCCAGCGTGTCGCGGGAGACCTGCGGGGTCTGCCCCTCGTCGCGCCCGATGATGTAGTGGGTGCGCGCGAGCGGACCTTCGGGATAGGCCGGATAGGAAGCGGAAACGCGCCCCTCGTAGATGGCCGCGAGGAACTGGCCGATGCGCTGGCGCACGCTCGTGTCGTAGCGATCCTTCGGCACGAAGACGAGCACCGAGACGAAGCGGTCGAACTCGTCGGCCCGCGCCAGCGCCCGCACGCGCGGACGCTCCGACAGGTTCATGATGTCGATGGCGAAGTGATAAAGGGTGTCCTCGTCGATCTGGAACAGCTCGTCGCGCGGGTAATTCTCGAGAACGTTGAGCAGCGCGCGGCTCGCGTAGCTCGACGGATCGAACCCGGCCCGCTGGACCACCTTCGCCACCTTGTGGCGCAGATACGGCACTTCCGCCGTGGTGTTGGTATAGGCGCTCGCGGTGAAGAGGCCGACGATGCGCAGCTCGCCCTGCAGCCTGCCGTCCGAATCGAACAGCTTGACGCCGATATAATCGAGATGCGCGCGGCGATGGACGCGCGACTTGACGTTCGCCTTTGTGATGATGAGCGCCTTGGGCTTGTCCAGGAAGGCGCGGATTTCCGGCGTCATCGCCACGAGTTCGCGCCCGCGGCGCAGCACACGCACGGAAGGGTCGCGCAGGAGCCCCAGGCCCGATCCTTCCACGGGATCCGCCGCGGCGTCTCCGGCCGGCAGCCGGTATTCGCGAAGGCCCAAGAACGTGAAGTTGTCGCGCGCGATCCAGTCGAGGAAAGCCACGGCCTCCTTCACTTCGTCGTCGGGCAGCGGCGGCGGGTTGAGGCGGTAGTTCTGAACGATCTCGGTGATGCGGGCGCGCATGCCGGGCCAGTCGTGCACGGCGAGCGAGACGTCCTTGTGGACGCGGCGCAGGGCCTCGATCAGCCGCTCGCGGGTCTCGGCGTCGTCGATGCGGGGCAGATGAATATGAATGAAGCTCTCGCGCTTGACGCCATGCCGGCCCGTGCCGGTGGCCTCGCCTACGAGGCGCACGAGGCTGCCCTGGGCGTCGCGCTCCACGGCCAGGATCGGATGCGCGACGAGATACGGCTCGTAGCCCTGGTCGACCACCTCGGCGAGGGTCGAGTCGAGCAGGAAGGGCATGTTGTCGTTGACGATTTCGAGAACCGTCACATCCCGGCGGCGGCCCTCGCGCTCGACCTCCAGATCGACGAGGCGGATGTCCTCCCCTCCCCCGACCCGGGGAGCCTTGAGGTGCTCGTAAGCCGCCGCGGCCAGCTCGGCGAGCGCCGCCGGCGAATAGGCCGCCAGATCCTCGGGCGGAACGCGCCCGTAGAGATCGCGGACGAAGGTGGGGGGAATGGCTTTGTGCCCGGCTTCCAGAACCGCAACGGCCTCGGCCGTCAGTTCGCTTCCGCTGGTCGGCGTTTCCAGCTTCATGCGCGTATCCTC
>NZ_JBVVAJ010000077.1:0-2500 GCF_055792805.1 Microvirga sp. HS2 | reverse complement strand
TATCTATTCAGGGCCTAATACCTTCATCTGACCCTCCGTAATGCAACATCACTGTTTCCAATGACGTCACAATACAAAGGATCGAAGGTGGGTTTCCCCATTCGGAGATTCTTGGATCAACGCTCGTTCGCAGCTCCCCAAGACTTATCGCAGCGTACCACGTCCTTCATCGCCTCTCAGCGCCAAGGCATCCACCAGATGCTCTTACGACACTTGATTACTCTCATGATCGATGTCCGCTCGGCAGCGGCCATCGACCCAAAAGAAAGACCTGTCTTCGGATTTCTCCGAAGACATGTTTTGCTTGCCACAGCATATCCGGCGCACCTGGCTGCGGGCCAGGGCTGGTTCATGAGGACTAGGTTGCCTCACTTGCCGAATATGCCGCCTCTTTACGATTTCAAACATCCGCGCCAACCCACACTCGAGAGGGGAGGGCACGAATTGACAAGATCCTTCGCGCATCACGCGCCAAGAATTCCGGAACCAACCAAAAATTGGTGGAGCCTGTCGGGATCGAACCGACGACCTGAAGCTTGCAAAGCTACCGCTCTCCCAGCTGAGCTAAGGCCCCGTTGATAATGGTGGGCCTGGGACGACTCGAACGTCCGACCTCACCCTTATCAGGGGTGCGCTCTAACCACCTGAGCTACAGGCCCGATCCGCCTTCCAAGAAAGGGGTTCCGGAGAAGAAGAAGCGAAGACGGCAGCGTCCCGCAAAAAGGGTCTGACTTGACCCTGTATGTTCTGAAGAGTTCCGAGAGAGACGGCATGAGGCCGTCGCATCAGAGAACATCCTTAGAAAGGAGGTGATCCAGCCGCAGGTTCCCCTACGGCTACCTTGTTACGACTTCACCCCAGTCGCTGACCCTACCGTGGTCGCCTGCCTCCTTGCGGTTGGCGCAGCGCCGTCGGGTAAGACCAACTCCCATGGTGTGACGGGCGGTGTGTACAAGGCCCGGGAACGTATTCACCGTGGCGTTCTGATCCACGATTACTAGCGATTCCGCCTTCATGCACTCGAGTTGCAGAGTGCAATCTGAACTGAGACGGCTTTTTGGGATTAGCTCCCCCTCGCGGGTTCGCTGCCCATTGTCACCGCCATTGTAGCACGTGTGTAGCCCAGCCCGTAAGGGCCATGAGGACTTGACGTCATCCCCACCTTCCTCGCGGCTTATCACCGGCAGTCCCCCTAGAGTGCCCAACTCAATGATGGCAACTAGGGGCGAGGGTTGCGCTCGTTGCGGGACTTAACCCAACATCTCACGACACGAGCTGACGACAGCCATGCAGCACCTGTGTTCCGGCCAGCCGAACTGAAGAGGCTCATCTCTGAACCCCAAACCGGACATGTCAAAGGCTGGTAAGGTTCTGCGCGTTGCTTCGAATTAAACCACATGCTCCACCGCTTGTGCGGGCCCCCGTCAATTCCTTTGAGTTTTAATCTTGCGACCGTACTCCCCAGGCGGAATGCTTAAAGCGTTAGCTGCGCCACTGACGAGCAAGCTCGCCAACGGCTGGCATTCATCGTTTACGGCGTGGACTACCAGGGTATCTAATCCTGTTTGCTCCCCACGCTTTCGCGCCTCAGCGTCAGATCCGGACCAGTCAGCCGCCTTCGCCACTGGTGTTCTTGCGAATATCTACGAATTTCACCTCTACACTCGCAGTTCCACTAACCTCTTCCGGTCTCAAGCCATGCAGTATCGAAGGCAATTCTGTGGTTGAGCCACAGGCTTTCACCCCCGACTTACAAAGCCGCCTACGCGCCCTTTACGCCCAGTGATTCCGAACAACGCTAGCCCCCTTCGTATTACCGCGGCTGCTGGCACGAAGTTAGCCGGGGCTTCTTCTCACGCTACCGTCATTATCGTCGCGTGCGAAAGAGCTTTACAACCCTAAGGCCGTCATCACTCACGCGGCATGGCTGGATCAGGCTTGCGCCCATTGTCCAATATTCCCCACTGCTGCCTCCCGTAGGAGTTTGGGCCGTGTCTCAGTCCCAATGTGGCTGATCATCCTCTCAGACCAGCTACTGATCGTCGCCTTGGTGAGCCATTACCTCACCAACTAGCTAATCAGACGCGGGCCGATCCTTCAGCGATAAATCTTTCTGCTCTCGCACGTATCCGGTATTAGCCCAAGTTTCCCTGGGTTATCCCGAACTGAAGGGCACGTTCCCACGCGTTACTCACCCGTCTGCCACTCACCCCGAAGGATGCGTTCGACTTGCATGTGTTAAGCCTGCCGCCAGCGTTCGTTCTGAGCCAGGATCAAACTCTCAAGTTGAAGAGAATTCGATCTCGACTGTCGTCTTAAAAACGCAAATTGACAGAGCACCTCTCACTCCGGCCAAAACCGGAGCGGTGTACTCACCAAAAGCGCAAGACAAAGGTCGATGTCTTGTTCCAAGCAGCCCCAAAGGGCCGCCGCAAGGACACCGCCGCCTGCGCTTCTTCTTCCTTCTTCACTTGTCAAAGAGCAGCATCACCAAAGATGC
>NZ_JBVVAJ010000076.1:0-5731 GCF_055792805.1 Microvirga sp. HS2 | reverse complement strand
AGCGCAGATCCGGTCTGCTGCAGAAGGCTGGATCGGCGCTCGAAACCGAGGGCGCTACAAAGCAATGAGAGGGGGTCAAATCTTCAGTTCGCCCGAGGGGTCAATTCTTCGGTTCGCTTGACAGCATGCGGACGTCATGTGCGACATGAGCATCGTCTGTTCTGGCTGCGAGGCGTCTCGGCGCTGCCGGCGCGACCTCGATCGCGGGTGGGCACCCGTGGTGCAGCGCTACTGTCCGAATGCCGAAACCATCAGGGCCTTCCGGGCCGAACGGCGCCACGTCGTCTCCTGATGCAACTGCTTTGATCCCGTACACAGGCTTCATCTCTGTCTCAGGTATGGCAGCGTCATGCTGGCCGTGCTCGGCCTGATCCTGCCGCTCCTGCCCACCACGCCGGTCCTGCTGCTCGCCGTCTGGTGCTTGGCCCGCTCAGACCCGAAGCGGGCCGAGCCGCCTTGCCGCCACCCGAGGTTCGGGTCCCTGCTCGCAGATTGGCGCGACGAGGGGCCATCGCGCTTCCCGCGAAGGCGGCGGCCGTCGGCGCGCTTGGCCTCTCCTACGCCTTGATCCTGTGCACAGCGGACAGCGAGCCCCTGCACCTGATCCTGGCGCTCATCGTGGGCGGTGTCGGCCTCTACCTGATCACGCGTCCACGGCCGAGCCGGACGCGACGGTTGGCACTCGGCACCTTGGCAGCGGCCGAATGTCATGGCCGCCATGTCTCGCCGGAGCATCCAAGACGCCGCTGACTTGCGCTCGGTCAAATCGGGCGCTCCGCGGCCCTGCTACAGGAGGGCCCGGTTGCAAACCTGGAGGCATGACGAATGACGCGCAAGCAACGGCGCCTGACCCTGATCGGGACCGGACTGGGCACCATCGCGGTGGCGCTCGGCCTCGTATCCGTTGCCATGCGCGACACCATCGTGTTCTTCCACACCCCGAGTGACATCCAGGCCAAGGGGGTCCAACCCGGCACGCGCTTTCGCCTCGGCGGCCTGGTGCAGGAGGCTTCGGTCGAGAAGGGCGACAGCCAGGTCACCGTCTTCCGGATCAAGGACGCGACCGCGATCGTCCGCGTGCAGTACCGCGGGCTCCTGCCCGACCTGTTCCGCGAAGGCCAGGGCGTCGTGGCCGAAGGCATGCTCGACCCAGCCGGCATGTTCAAGGCGGATACGGTGCTCGCCAAGCATGACGAGAACTACATGCCCCGCGAGGTGGCGGACGCGTTGAAGAGCCAGGGCCACTGGCAGGGCGAGGGACCGCCCGCGACCGGAACGCCGTAGCGTGAACCATCCTATGTGAGCCCCCCATTCTCGACCACGTCATGAGACCTCAGCCCATGCAAGCCCATTCTCCCCGGCGCGCCTATCCTGGGCGCGCTGTCCGACGCCGTCGGGCGCCGTCCTGTCATCCTGCTGTCCAACCTGGCGCTCGGATTCGACTACCTGCTCATGGCGGTCGCTCCTGGAGTGGGCTGGCTGCTGGTCGGGCGCGCCGTCGGTGGTCTCGCCTCGTCGAGCTTCACCACCGCCTTCGCCTATGTGGCCGACATCACCAACGCGGATCGCCGTGCCGCTGGGTTCGGCGCGATCGGCGCGGCAATTGCCTTCGGCTTCATCGTCGGCCCGGCCCTTGGCGGCATGCTCGGCGCCGTCGACCTGCGCCTGCCATTTTGGGTGGCGGCCGGTCTGTGCCTGGTCAACGCGCTGTACGGCATCTTTGTCCTGCCGGAATCGCTGGCGCGGGAGCGGCGCACGCGGTTCACCTGGCGCAGGGCGAACCCCGTCGCCGCCCTGCAGCTGCTGCGGTCCAACGGCGAGGTGTTCCGGGTGGCGGCGGTGCTGTTCCTCTCCAATCTAGCGCACGACGTTTTCCCGGCAGTGTTCGTGCTCTATGCCAGCCACCGCTATGGCTGGGACCAGCTGACCATCGGCCTCGCCCTAGCGGTCGTCGGCATCGCCTCGGCCGTGGTGCAGGGCGGGCTTGTGCGCCGCCTTGTGCCGCATCTCGGCGAGCGGGCGACCATGGTGGCGGGCCTTGTCTGCGGCGGCGTCGGCTCGATCCTGTTCGGCCTCGCCCCGAGCGGAGGCTGGATCTGGCTCGCCATTCCCGTGACGGCACTGTGGGGCCTGTTCAGCCCCGCGGCGCAGAGCTTGATGACGCAACGGATCGCGGCTTCGGATCAGGGGAGGCTGCAGGGCGCGCTCAACAGCCTGCGCGGCGTGAGCGGACTGATTGGTCCCGTCCTGTTCACCACCAGTTTTGCTGCGGGTGCATCCCACTCCGGTCCGTCCATTGTTTGGGGTGCTCCGTTCTTCGTGGCCGCGACCCTTCTCCTGCTGGCGCTCGCCGCTCTTGCGCCTGCCGTCATTGGCAGAGAGGCTCCCAAGCAGAAGCGAATTCCACGTGAACCCAGCCGTTTCCGCGAGAGGGCGCCGCTCGTTCAGCGCCACACCTGAACCGCGTTCTTGTTTGTCGTGGAGCAAAGCAGCGGGCCGGCAGCGGTGCGACAAGGGACCGTTGCCTGTCCTGGAGTTTGCCGATGCCCAACCCGTCTGATCATCCCTTGCTGCGCCTGTTCGGTCAGGGTCTCGCCGTCGCAGGGCTGCTGGCCGGGACGGCCCTGATGGCCTTCGCCGCAGGCCTTGCGCTCCTCGGGGCCATGATTGCGCTTCCGCTGGCCATTGGCCTCACGGCGGTGCGGCGTCTTCGGGGCGGAGCCGGACCCGCGGTGGTCGGGTCTCCGACCCTTGCCCCGCGCCTGACGCCGCCCTGACAGGCGTCCGCTTCCGCGCGGCCACCATTAGCCATTCCATCCGTTCCACCCGATCAATTCCATGAGCAATCATCCACAGCCTGACTGGGACCCGCGCTCCGAGGCGGCTCTCGACGACCAGATCGCCGCCTATGACCGCATGCGCGGCCATTGCCCTCTGGCCCACAGCGAGTATCTCCACTGGTCCGTGTTCCGGCACGCCGACGTGCTGCGGGTGCTGGAGGACCACGACACGTTCAGCAATGCCGTCTCGCGCCACCCATCAGTGCCCAACGGCATGGACCCGCCGGAGCACGCGGCGTACCGGGCGCTGATCGAGCCGCACTTCGCGCCGGAGCGGGTGCAGGCCTTCGAGCCGGTCTGCCGGGCCATCGCCACCGACCTGGTGGCTCGTCTACCAATCGGCGGCGAGGTCGAGCTGATGGGCGGGTTCGCTCGGGATTTCGCGCTTCGCGTCCAGTGCGCCTTCATGGGCTGGCCGGCCGACCTGCACGAGCCTTTGCGGCAGTGGACCCGCCGCAACCAGGAGGCGACCCTTTCCGGCGACCGGGCCGCCACCGCGGCCGTGGCCCTAGAGTTCGAGGGCTTTGTCCAGCGCTTGCTGGCCGAGCGCCGTCGGGCTGGCCATGCCGCGCCCGACGACGTCACGACGCGCCTGCTCCGCGAGCGGATTGGGGATCGTCCGCTGAACGACGCGGAGATCGTCAGCATCGTGCGCAACTGGACGGTCGGCGAATTGGGCACCATTGCCGCCAGCGTGGGAATCCTGGTCCACTATCTCGCTGCACACCCGCACTTGCAGGGGCGCCTTCGCGACGATTGCTCGCTGCTGTCGGCCGCAATTGACGAGATCCTGCGCATCCATGCCCCGCTGATCGCCAACCGCCGCATCACGACCCGGGCGGTGGAGATCGGTGGCCGCCGGCTGGAGGCGGGGGCACGCCTGAGCCTGATCTGGGCCTCGGCCAACCGCGACGAGGCCGTCTTCGGCAATCCGGACGAATTCCGGCTCGACCGCGATCCTGAGCTGAGCCTGCTCTACGGCGCCGGGATCCACGTCTGCCCGGGAGCGGAACTCGCCCGGCTGGAGCTGCGGGTGGTGATGGAGGAACTCCTGACCCGCACGCGCGAGGTCGTGCCCATGCTGGACAAGCCGGCGGTCCGGGCCACGTACCCGGCGGGCGGGTTCACCTCGGTGGCCTTGTGGGTTGAGCGATGCTCCTGACCGAGCGACCCGGGGTCGGGCCGACGCGGTGGTCCGGCGATGAACCAACAGATGCCGGGGGTTGGGACGAGCGGATGCCTGATCACGTGGACACCATGGGCCTCCTTGCAGGGCTGGCGCCGGACGTCGCCGCCGACCTGCTGCGGCAGGCGCAACGGCGGACGGTGCGGGCCGACGAGGTGCTCTTCACCGTGGGGGAGCCGGCGCGCTCGGTGCACGTACTCGCCTCCGGCGCGGCCAAGCTGGTGCAGGCCACGCCCGGCGGAGCGAAGGTCATCGTCAAGTACGTGCGGCCCGGTGAGGTCTTCGGCAGCCCCGCCCTGCTGGACCGGTTCTACCCGACCAGTGCCATCGCCGTCACGGAATGCGCAGAGCTGCAATGGCCATCCGAGCTGATGAGGACCTTGATCGAACGGCATCCGCGAGTGGCGCTCAACGTCATCGGGGACTTGGAGGCGCGCCTGCGCGAGATGGAGGGCCGGCTGCGGGACCTCTCGAACGAGCCGGTCGAGCACCGTCTGGCGCGCGCGATCCTCAAGCTCGTGGACACCTTCGGCCGCCAGACCGACGATGGTGTCGAGGTCCCGTTCCCGGTCGGCCGCCAGGACCTGGCAGACCTGATCGGCAGCACCCTGCCGACGGTGAGCCGGACCCTGCGCGCCTGGGAGACGCAGCGCCAGATCCGACGCCACCGCCGGCGTCTGGTCATCGCCGACGTCGAGGCCGTCGCCCGGGTTCTGTACCAGGAGGCACCGCCGGAGCCGAAGCCGAGGCGGAGCCATCGCCGCGCAGCAAGGCGCTAGTGCGCATCGACGGCAGGCCGGGGCAAAACCTCGAAGCGTTCGGCAGGCGGCAAGGCCATCGACGCGGCTGCCATCTATGGCGCCCGCGCAGGACATCCGCCGCAGGAGCCGGAAGTGACGTCACCGCCCCTTACGACCGCCAATGATTGTTGGCCGCCGCGATGGTCTGGAATCGGACGGCGATGACCTGCGAGATGGCGATGAGCTGGGCCGTGTCCTGCTCTAGGCTGCCCGCAGCTTGTCGCAGACCTGGTCCGAGGGCTGGGTAACCTTGACGCCCATCCGCGCACAAGCCTGACGGCGAGGTCAAATCCTTCCTGCGGTGTCGGCGTGATCAGCGAAGGGAGCCAAGTATCGGACGTCGGGGTCTCCTCCTGTGCGGCTGCGGAAGGCAATGGGGGTGGCTGCTCCCGCCGGAGCGTCCATGCCTTCCACCGTGATGCTGGTGCTTGCCGGGCAGCGAGCCGGTGTGTTTCCAGGAGCGCTGCGGCCTAGTTGCCGGAGGCGTCGAACTGCTTGAGGCAGGCGATCAGGTCCTTGATCGTCTGCTCGTCCTTGTTGAGGCCGGCCCAGACCATCTTGGTGCCGGGCACCTTGGCCTTGGGGTCCTTGAGGTATTCCGTCAGCGTGGCCTCGTCCCAGGTCAGGCCCGAGTCTTGTGGGCCGGCGAGTAGTTGTAGCCCGCTACCGTGCCGGCCTTGCGGCCGACGCCGCCGTTCAGCTCGGGTCCGACAGCGTTCTTGGCGGGCGGGCCGATCTGATGGCGCAGGCGCGGCACTGGACGAGGGTTTTCTCTCCCGCCACGGCATCCTGGCCCTGCACCTCGCCGGCGCATCCTCGATCCTGGGCGCGATCAACTTCATCACCACGATCCTCAACATGCGCGCTCCGGGCATGACGCTGCACAAGATGCCGCTCTTCGCCTG
>NZ_JBVVAJ010000075.1:0-6100 GCF_055792805.1 Microvirga sp. HS2 | reverse complement strand
TCGAGCCCGCGCCGATGCTGCTCGGCTTCGTGCTCGGCAAGCTGATGGAGGAGAACCTGCGCCGCGCGCTCATTCTGTCGCGCGGGTCGCTGGACACCTTCGTGACCCACCCGGTCAGCGCCGGCCTTCTGGCCGTGGCCGCCATCCTGCTCGTCATCGCGCTTCTGCCGTCCATCCGGAAGGGCAGGGACGAGGTGTTCACGGAGTAACTTGCCTTCGGTTGATGCTGTCGCCTGGTCGGACCCGGCATCGAAGATGGCCCTGTTTGCGACGGTACCACACCGAGAGGCTCTGTCTCGGACTCGAAGGACAATATCTCGGTGACGATGGCCATAGCCCTGATCAATAAGGTAGCTATCGTCCAAAAGAGTGAGAGGCCAGGAATCGACGTTGACTATTTGTTTACGCAAATTTGCGTGCAAAATAACACAATCGACTATTCGGTAAACTGCGGCAACATGATTTCAGCCGTAGGCCCATCTGCTTTTGACAAAGGCAGAGTGCCGGCTCAGGACGGCGAGACGCAGGTCAGCATCTACAACGTCAATACGAATAAGGAGGTCATTGCCACAATCCAAACTCCCGGACAGGCGGCATATCAAGGAAATGCCGCCATCAATGGCGGCATCGGTACAGCGGCGCTTGTCTGGCTCGACTAGCTCGATATGGCTGGAGCGAAGACCGGGGCGCTTCTTCCGACTAGCAGCATGGTCGACATTCTGGATGGTGTCCGTGTCAGTTGCATTGATGCAGCGGTGCCGATGGCGATTGCGGATACATCCGACTTTGGGCTAACGGGTTACAAGATTGCCGACGAGATTAACCGCAACCAAGAGGTGCTGGATCGCGTCGAGAGAATCCGGCGGCTAGCCGGATGGTCCGCGGGACGCATTAGCGGACACCCTTACCAGACTGTCCAGTCCCGGCCTGATTACATGCCTGCTCCAGCTAGCGGTCCTGCAAGAGCTTCAGGCGCGACCTCAAGGCTTCCCGGATGTGCGCCCGCGCCAGACTCTCAGCGCAGCCGGCATCATGTGCCGCAATGGCATCGATAAGGGCGCGGTGCTCTTCGGCCGCTGTCGAGGGCCTGCCCCCAATGCTGAATGTGGTCGCCCCCAAGAGGGCGATCCCATCCTGAAGTTCCTGCAAGGCGCTGTCGAGATAGCGGTTCCGAGCCGAGCGGAAGATCATCTCGTGGAAGGCCCGGTTCAGCCGGGCCATCTCGGTAGGGTCGTTCGACCGCGCCTCGAAGGCATTCTCCAGGTCAATGAGAGCATCGATCTCAGAGGGCGAAGCATGCTGGGCTGCGAGGCGGGCCGCGGCGCCTTCCAGGATTTCCCGCATGGCGTAGAGTTCAAGGACTTCGGCGGTTCCAAGACTGCGAACCACAAGACCTCGCCCTCCGGCTGGCTCCACGAGACCTTTTGCCAGAAGGCGCCCGAGGGCCTCTCGGACGGGCGTACGGCTGACCTGGAGGCGTTGGGCAACGTCCTCTTCTCGTAGCCGGTCACCCGGGCGGTAAATCCCGACGCGGAAAGCCTGGCAGAGCGACCGGAAGACCGCCTCGCCCAGTGGCATGCCGGAGTTCCGGCCAACTAGTTCCAGTTCGTGAGAGGGTTGATCTGCCATCCTTACTCCTGAGGACGCTGCTCGAATCTATGAAGCATCGAACATCTAGGTTGACTAGAGAGCGCGTCTGGATATGTTTGTATACAAAGGTGCTCGAAATTCAAGTTCTGAAGCAGGGCAACCTGAATGGGTGCAAGCCCCGCCATTGGCACCTTCGGCGGGGCAATCGGATAAGCATCGTCAAAGATAATGAAACGGGTGCTCGGCCGATGCTGCCACGCGTCAGCGTCAGATGGAGTTCCGGCAGGGATGCCAAGGGTTGGAGAGATGAAGGTGGGAACAGCGGCGTCGAGAGACTTTCCGCCGGAGACAGTGACAGAGGGCGCTCGCTCGATAGGACAGGCTGGGACGATTCCGATTGAACTGGCACGCAAGTACGACGTCGTGGTGATCGGCGGCGGGAACGCCGCGCTCTGCGCGGCGATCAGTGCCCGTCGGTCGGGCGCTTCCGTGCTCGTTCTCGAAGCGGCTCCCAAGTTCTACCGGGGCGGCAATACGCGCCATACCCGCAACATGCGTTGCGCGCACGACACCGCAACGGAGATCCTCACGGGCCCTTACACCGAGGAAGAGTTCTGGGAGGACCTCCTGCGCGTCACTGGAGGCCAAACGGACGAAGAACTCGCCCGCTTCATGATCCGCAAGTCGAAGGACATCCTTCACTGGATTGTCGAGCAGGGGGTGCGCTGGCAGCCATCTCTCGGTGGCACGCTCAGCCTCGGGCGCACGAATTCGTTCTTCCTCGGGGGAGGGAGGGCGATGCTGAACGCGCTCTACCGCACAGCGGAGGATCTCGGCGTCAACGTGCTCTACGACGCAGAGGTCGTTGATCTGGAGATTAAGGACGGCAGGTTCCAGTCGGCCACGGTCGCCTATGGTGGACAGCGATACAAGGTGCATGCAGCGGCCCTCGTCGCGGCAGCTGGAGGGTTCGAGGCCAACATCGATTGGCTGAAGCAGTACTGGGGAGACGTCGCCGAGAACTTTCTGATCCGCGGCACGCCTTACAACCGCGGATCCGTTCTCAAGATGCTGCTCGACAAGGGCGTGCAGCAGGTCGGCGATCCGACGCAATGTCATGCGGTGGCCATTGATGCACGGGCGCCGAAGTTCGACGGTGGCATCATCACCCGGCTCGACTGCGTCGTTTTCGGCATCGTGGTGAACAAGAACGCCGAGCGCTTCTACGACGAGGGTGAAGATATCTGGCCGAAGCGCTACGCTATCTGGGGGCGTCTCGTCGCAGCCCAGCCCGACCAGATCGCCTACATCATCTTCGATGGGCCCTCTCTTGAGATGTTCATGCCATCGCTCTACCCACCAGTGAAGGCGGACAGCATCCGGGAACTCGCCCGCAAGCTCGGGCTCGACCCGCAGGCTCTCGAGGCCACGGTCGAAACCTTCAACCGGGCCGTCCGCCCTGGCACCTTCGACCACACAATCCTGGACGATTGCCGGACCGAAGGGCTGACGCCACCGAAGACCCACTGGGCGCGGCACATCGAGACGGCGCCGTTTTATGCTTATCCGGTCCGTCCGGGCATCACCTTCACCTATCTCGGGACACGCGTGAACAAGGACGCCCGCATGATTATGGCCGACGGCACGGCTGCGGCCAACATGTTTGCCGCAGGCGAAATCATGGCTGGCAATGTACTCGGCAAGGGCTATGCCGCCGGCATCGGAATGACAATCGGCAGCGTCTTCGGACGGATTGCCGGACGGGAGGCTGCAAACAATGCACGCAACTGAAGCACTCAAAGAAGCCGAGCGGCTGATGACAGTCTGCAACTCCTGCCGCTACTGCGAAGGGCTGTGCGCCGTGTTCCCGGCTATGGAGATGCGACGCGCCTTCTCGGACGGGGATCTCAATTACCTAGCCAATCTCTGCCATAGCTGCGGTGCTTGCTACACCGATTGTCAGTTCTCGCCGCCGCACGAGTTCAACGTCAACGTACCGCAGACGTTGGCGAAGGTTCGCAACGACTCCTACAAGTTCTATGTCTGGCCGCAAGTGCTGGCGCCGCTCTTCGAGCGTAACGGCTTGGCGATCAGCGTGATTGCGGCGCTCAGCGTCGGCGTCTTCTTCTTCGGCCTGATGGCGATCAACGACCCGGCCGTGATGTTTGGCGTGCAGACGGGGCCAGGGGCGTTCTACCGGATCATGTCGCACAACGCGATGGTGGGCGTGTTCGGCGCCGCCTTTTTTTACGCCATTGGGGCCCTGATCATGGGCTTCCGCATGTTCTGGCGCGACATCGGCGAGACGCGGGAGACGCTGACGAACGGCATCTCCGTCAGGCAGGCGATGAAGGACACGATGGCGCTGCGCTACCTCGATGGCGGCGGGCCCGGCTGCTTCAACGAGGACGAGCGACCGAACGATCGTCGCCGCCTCTATCATCACCTGACATTCTACGGTTTCTTCCTCTGCTTGGCGGCGACCAGCACGGCGACCCTCTACCATTATCTTCTTGGAATGCAGGCGCCGTATCCTTGGTACGACTTGCCTGTGGTGCTCGGGACGCTGGGCGGGATCGGGCTCGTCGTCGGGCCAGCCGGCCTCATGTGGGCGAAGGTCAAGCGTGACCCGGCCCTGCGGGACGAGAACGGGCGCGGCATGGAGATGGCGTTCATCGCCATGTTGTTCCTGGTGAGCCTGACCGGCCTGCTGCTCCTGGTGCTGCGTGCGACCCCGGCGATGGGCACGATGCTCGCGCTCCACATGGGCTTTGTGTTCGGGTTCTTCATCACGATGCCCTACAGCAAGTTCGTTCACGGGATCTACCGCTTCGGCGCCCTCGTTCGCTACGCCAAGGAGCGCCGCGCCTTGCATGAGCCAACCCCGTCAAAGGCCAAGGCTCTCGCCATGCCCGATGCCAAAGCCGGAGCTTGATCGCATCACCCAACTGGCTTCGGACCGGCTCCAAGAACGGCCCAGCGCGACGTCAGCATTGGGCATGAACATTTTCCAAGGAGGATAAATTATGACGTTTAACCGCAGGACACTTCTCAGGCTGGCCGTGATCGCAGGCGCAGCCCTGCCCTCCGCTTCTTTCGCCCAAGCTCCGAGCCTGAAGATCATGGCACCCGCGGCTCCCGGCGGTGGCTGGGACCAGACCGCGCGCTCGGTTGCACAGGGCCTCATCGAGGCTGAACTCGCCAAGAGCGTGCAGGTCACCAACGTTCCAGGTGCCGGCGGGACGATCGGCATTGCCCAGTTCGTGAACGGCGCTAAGGGTGATCCGACCCAGTTGATGGCGAGCGGGTACGTGATGGTCGGAGCGATCAATCTGAACAAGTCGCCCGTCACCCTCGACCAAGTGACGCCGATCGCGCGGCTGACCGGCGAATGGCAAGCGGTCGCGGTTCCGGCAACCTCGCCGATTAGGTCGATGAGGGAGCTCGGCGAGATGATCAAGGTTGATCCGGGCAAGGTAACCTGGGCGGGCGGATCCGCCGGCGGGCCGGACCACATTCTCGCGGCCCTGATCACCAAGAACGTTGGCGCCGATCCGTCGAAGACCAACTACATCGCCTTCTCCGGCGGGGGTGAGTCCCTTGGCGCGTTGCTCGGCGGCAAGGTGACGGCGGGCATCAATTCCCTCGGCGAGTTCATGAGCCAAGTCCAGGCCGGCAAGTTGCGCTTGCTGGCGGTTTCCTCTCCGGACCGTCTGCCGGATGCGGACGCGCCGACACTAAAGGAGAGCGGGATCGATCTCGAGCTGTCCAACTGGCGCATGATCGTAGCGCCTCCCGGCATCTCGGCCGATGACCGTGCGCGGCTCACGAAGATGTTCGAGGATCTCGCCAAGTCCGAGACCTGGAAGAAGATCCTGGCCATGCGCGGTTGGCAGGACATCTTTCTGACGGGATCGGCGCTCGACGAGTTCGTCAAGACGGAGCAGGCCCGCACGCGTGACGTGCTGGCCTCTGTCGGGTTGGTGAAGTAATTGTCGATAGGATGACAGGATCTGCGGAAGGGCGCCTATGGGGCGCCCTTCACTCCCTGGAACATGGAGGGAAGGGGCTGAAGTCGCGCTGAGCGCCGATGTTGTTCGCTGGTGCACTGACAACCTGTCCTTTGCGGATCATCGCCATCACCTTATAGCCGGCAATCGTCCGGGTGATCGTCACGAAGCTCTTGAAGCCGAAACCTAGTCGAACCAAGCGCTTGATGCGCCTGTGGTCCTGCTCGACGATATTATTCAGGAACTTCACCTGCTTGAGTTTAGCAAAGCGCCGGAGCGTCCCCTCCCGCTTCATGGCTTTGTCGCAAGTGAGTAGGCGGCGTTCTCGCCAACCGTGATCGTCCGCGGCCTGACCGTATGTGCACCGTATGTGGCACTGTCATGTCTGGATGGCGCCCGTTTGGCAATGTGATTGTTGATGACGTTTGGGCCTAGCGGGGCGGGTGCAGTCATGTCTCCGGCCTTTGTGCGCGGTATGTCATAACCGCTGGCCCTGATGT
>NZ_JBVVAJ010000074.1:0-6380 GCF_055792805.1 Microvirga sp. HS2 | reverse complement strand
TCCTCCTTTGGGCTTGGCCGGTTCAGGAGGAAGGAGCGGCTCAATCACCGCCCACAGAGCATGGGAAGCAAGAGGTTTGGCCATGCCAAACCAACGCCCTCACCTCGGTTTTGTTAGACGCTCTAAAACGGACGTGCGCAACGGCGCCGTGACATCCAGGCCAGGAGGAGACAAACTCATGCATATTCTTGCAGTGACGGACTTTTCGACCCGCTCGCAGCGGCCTGTGCGACGAGATGGCCTCCTGGCGCAGGACAACGGCGCCGACCTTAGCGTCGTGTCCGTCGTGGACGACGACCATCCGTCGGACTTGGTCGTGCTCGAAATGTGTGAGGCTTAACCAATTCTCGACGAGTAGGCCGGGGCGATTGCCGAATTGCGCAGGCTACGGCTACGCCCTGTTGTCGTCGAGAGTGATGCGTTCGACCTGCACCCTGCGAACGGCCACGGGTCGTTAGAGCATTTTTCGTTGGATTGGATCTGGTTCGCAGCCAAGAATGCGATCAAGCGAAAGAAAGCGGAAGAATAAGAGGCTAATCCACTTGCGTGGATTCAGCCCTCGCCTCCAACGCACTGGCCGTTGCTCGGAAGGTCGGAAACCGTAAGGGCGACGGAACCAGTGCTCCACCGGATGGTGCAGGAGAGCCGACCATGTCCAACAGCCAGCCTGAACTCCTGCAGTTCTATCGCAGCGAGATCAAGTTCCAGAGCGATCTGCTGTCAAGCCGCCTCAACTCCTTGCTCACGTCGCAGTCGTTTCTGCTCATCGCTTATGCATCTGCCATGAGCGGGCTTGTTGGTACATGGAAAGATCCTTTCACCTTACTGTTCCCGCCCGTTCTGGCTGTTCTCGGTCTCATCCTGTCCTTCCAAGCTTGGCCCGGGATTCGGGCGGGCTACGCAGTCATAGCAACGTGGCAGCAGAAGGAGCACGAACTGCTCACCCGCACGGCCGATCTCAATGCGTTCGACTACCTTCCCGCCCCACGTGAGACGGCCGATGCACCGGAGCGATGGATCAACGAGCGGTCTGAAGAAGGAGCCCTGTTCACGAAGCAGGCTCCTTTGGTCTTCATCGTTGCATGGTGCTATTTCGCAGGCTTGCCTTTTGTGATGTACGGCTTCTCCTAAGGGGCGGAGCCGGCCCGGACCGGTGGTGACTTCACTCGCGCAATACAAGGAAAGGGCAAGCCTGAGCGGGAAAGGGACGTGACCGCCGTTAGCCCGTGCCTTTCGCATGAAGGTAGTGCCTGAAGCGATCGTAATGGTTGATTACGTCGGCGATCACCTGAGTCGTCTCGTACCCATAGATGTCGTATCCGAGGCCGCCCTGGATCAAGAACACTTCTGCCCGAAAGTAGAGATATCGCTCGCCCTCGCGTCGCGCCGCATCGGTCAATGCGAAAGCCGGAACCGGATAGCCCACTGCTCGCACGGCATACACGAAATCAGGCACATTATCGCCATGGTGGACGATCAGCTGCAGGCCGTCCCCCACCCGTTCGACCTTGGCCTCCAGGTTGCGTTTCCCAAGATCGGTCACGATGGTTTCGAATGCTTTTGCGATGGTCGTGCCGATGTAGCTCAGAATCTGCCGTTTCGACGGATGACTGACGATGGCGCCAAGCCGGCGCCGCCAAAAGGCCGCTGCCTCCGCCTGGATGGGCGGCGCGGACGGCACCCTTCCGCTGGCCCGCAGGAAGACCTCATCGCTCAGCGCCTTCCAGATGCCGTAACAGATTAGGAGCATCACCACGGCGAGCGGCAAGGCCGCGATGACCGCTGCCATCTGCACGGCCGCCAGACCTCCCGCGAGGAGCAGACCTCCCGCAAGGCCGCCGCAGGTCAGCGCCCAGAAGATCCGCAGCCATAACGCCGGCTCTTCCTCGCCCCGCGCGGTGAGCATGGCGATCACTAAGGCGCCTGCGTCGGACGCCGTGATGAAGTAGACGGCAACCAGCAGGCCCGTGATCCAGGACAGGAGCACGGACCAGGGCAGATAGTCAAATACCGTAAATAGAGCGATCGGCATGTTCTCGGCAACCGTGCGCGAAATCGCGCCATCCGCTTGCTTGACATCCAGCCAGATGGCGATGTCACCGAAGATGGTGAACCAGATAAAACTGAATCCCGCCGGAGCGAACAGGACTCCGAGCAGGAACTGCCGGATGGTACGCCCCCTGGAAATGCGCGCGATGAACATGCCGACGAAAGGTGACCACGAGATCCACCAGCCCCAGTAGAACAGGGTCCACTTTCCAATCCAGGCCGCGCGCCCCGAAGGCGAAAGTTGATCGTAGGCATAGATGTGAAATGTTCGTGGGACAAAGCCGGTCAGATACAGGCCAATGTTCTCCACGAGCGCTTGCAGGAGGAACCTCGTCGGTCCAAGGACCAGGATCAGCCCCATCAGCACGAACGAGACGATGAGGATCATCTCGCTCAGGCGTCGGATGCCGACGTCGAGCCCGGTTGCAACCGTCAGCGTGGCGAGGACCGTCACGATTCCGATCAGGAGAATCTGGATCGGAGTGCTTTGCGGCAAGCCGAACAGGTAATTGAGGCTCGCGTTGAGCTGGGCGACGCCGAGACCAAGGGAGGTCGCAAGTCCGGCGAGGGTTCCGACGACGGCGAAGATGTCGATGATGTCTCCGGCCAAGCCGTGAATCCTCTCGCCGAGGAGGGGGCGAAACGCGGACCGGATCACCAGCGGCTGCCCCCGTCGGTAGCCGAAATAGGCGAGCGCCAGCCCGAGCACGGCGTAGATCGCCCAGGCATGTACGCCCCAATGGAAAAAGGTCACCTCCATGGCATCGCGCGCCGCCTGTACCGAGCGAGGTTCGGCGTCGGGGGCATGGAGAAGTGCGTGATCGGCTCGGCCACACCGTAGAAGACGATGCCAATTCCCATCCCGGCGCTGAACAGCATGGCAATCCATGTGCCGTAGCCGTAATCCGGAAGCGCCTCGTCGGGTCCGAGCTTGACTGATCCAAGGGGGCTCACGACCAGTGCCAGCAGGAACATGACGAAGATGCCGACGGACAGCATGTAGAACCAGCCGGCTTCCGCGAGGATCCAACTGTTCGCCTGCTCGAACAGCGTGGCGGCCTGTTGCGGAGCGACGCTGGCATAGAGAATGAGTCCGAGCGCGATGAATGCGGAGCCGAAGAACGTGACCGGGGCAATGCCGGCAAGCGCCGTCTTCAAGGGCACCGAACGGTCCCATGCTGGGAGAGACCGTACCCAGGGCCGAACGCGGCGGGGATATGGCGACTATCCCCGCGCCAGCCCCGGATGTGCCGTATGGCCTCTATCATGGCCTGTCCCCACGAGCAATCGATGCATGAGAGTCAACCGAACCGAATGGCGCTCGTTCCGAGGGGAGGGTGGAACTTCCGGCTTTCAGGCTTGTTCCGAAGTGAGCTGTGGCGGTCCGTTGTCATGATCGCCGTGTCGGAAGGGGACCCGATGAGCAAGTCCAAGGAAGCCGGTCAGCGCTCCGATGTGCCGCATTACGCGAATGCCACCGGCGGCTGGGGATCGCTCAAGGGAGTCGGCCGCATCCTGGCCGACCAGAAACCCACCTTCGGCGCCCTCCGCACGCTAATGCGCCAGAACAAACCAGGCGGGCACATGTGCACCTCCTGCGCCTGGACCAAGCCTGCGCAGCCGCACCTCTTTGAGTTCTGCGAGAACGGCGCGAAGGCCACGATCTGGGACCTCACGCGTGATCGCTGCACGCCCGACGTCTTCGCCGCACATAGCGTGACCGAGTTGCGTGGCCTGTCGGATCATGAGCTGGAGGAGATGGGGCGGCTCACACATCCGATGCGCTACGACGCCGCCTCGGATCGCTATGTCGAGACGACCTGGGAGGAGGCCTTCCAGGGGATCGGGGCGAAGCTCAGAGAGCTCGATCCGCGCTCGACCGTCTTCTACATGTCCGGCAAAGCCAGCCTGGAGACCGCCTATCTCTACGCGCTCTTCGCACGACTCTACGGGCACAACAACCTGCCCGACAGTTCCAATATGTGCCATGAGACCACGAGCGTGGGGCTCGAGAAGGTGATCGGGATCGGGGTGGGCACCTGCGTGCTGTCGGACTTCGATCATTGCGACCTGATCCTGTTCTTCGGGCAGAATACTGGAACCAACTCGCCCCGTTTCCTCCACACGCTCAAGGCCGCGAAGGAGCGGGGGTGCACGATCGTTACGTTCAATCCGATCCGAGAGAGAGGCCTCGTCGAATTTGCGGATCCCCAGAATCCCGCTCAAATGACGGTGAAGCCTGCGACCCGGATTTCCGATATTTATCTTCAGGTTCGCCCCGGGGGCGACATCGCGGTGCTGGCGGGACTGTGCAAGCGCGTGCTGGACCTTGACGCCGAAAGGGGAGGGGGAATCCTTGATCGGGCCTTCATCGAGGAGCACACGACGGGGCTCAATGAACTCGAGGCGCGCCTGAGCGAGGTGTCCTGGGAGGAGATCGAAAGGGAATCCGGCCTACGTCGCGAGGAGCTCGACGAGGTGGCAAAGATCTACGCCACATCGAAGAACGCCATCGGCATCTACGGAATGGGCTTGACCCAGCACGTCAGGGGTTGGCTCAACCTCGCCATGCTCGTGAACCTGCTCCTGCTGCGCGGCAACATCGGGCGGGAAGGGGCCGGCATCTCACCCGTGCGGGGGCATTCCAACGTGCAGGGGCAGCGCACCGTCGGGATCACCGAGAAGCCCAAGAATGTGCCGATGGACAAGCTCAAGGGGCTGTTCGGCTTCGAGCCTCCGCAGGAGGAGGGGCGCTCCACCGTTGATCTGGTCGAAGGGCTGCTCGACGGCTCGGTGCGGGGCGTCATTTCCCTGGGCGGCAATCTCGCACGCGCCATTCCCGACCGGGCGCGCGCCGAGGAGGCCTGGCGGGGCCTCGATCTCAACGTGTACGTCGCGACCAAGCTCAATCGCTCACACCTGCTGCCGGGACGGGCTGCCTGGCTTCTGCCATGCCTCGTGCGGGCCGAGGAGGACAAGCAGGCGACAGGGCCGCAGGCGGTGACGATGGAGGACAGCCTGAGCATGATCCACGGCTCGCTCGGTAAGCGAGAGCCCGCCTCGCCGCACCTGAAGTCCGAGGTCGCCATCGTCGCGGGGATCGCCAACGCGACGCTGCCGCCCAATCCCAAGGTGAAGTGGGACGAGTGGACGGGCGACTACGGGCTGATACGCGATCTCATCGAAGCCACCTATCCGGATAAGTTCGGCAACTTCAACGGGCGCCTCTTCACGCCGGGCGGGTTCCACCGGGGTAATTCGGCGCGCGATCGCGAGTGGAAGACCGAGTCCGGAAAGGCGCAGTTCACGGCGCCCGAGGTACTGACAGCCCTGGGCAAGCCGCCTGCGGGCGACGAGATCACATTGATCACGCTACGTTCGAACGACCAGTTCAACACCACGATCTACGGTTTCTCCGACCGGCTGCGGGGGCTATCGGGGCCAAGGGACATCCTCCTCATCAACCCCGAGGAAATGGAGAGACGGGGACTCTCGGAGGGACAGGTGGTGACGCTCGAATGCGCCGTGGAGGACGGCACAGAGCGGGTGGTGCGGGGACTGAAGGTCGTGCCCTACGACCTGCCGGATGCTTGCGTCGCGGCCTATTATCCCGAGGCCAACCCACTGATCCCCGTGGGCTATCACGACGAGTTGTCCAAGACTCCTGCCTACAAGGGGGTGCCGGTTCGCATCCGCGCCCACGGGACAGGCGCGTGATGGTGTCGCTGGAGATCTATTGCCGGTCGGTGGCGCGATCCTGGATTAGCTTCACATCTCGGTGCGTGTGCGTCATACCAGCCAGGCGTTGGCAAGCCTGCTGAAAATTACAGCTATCCCTCGCTGAGAAGTTCAGCACCTTGGCTGTACGAGTCCAGCGAGCCGTGTAACCTATTGTCTATTCTCATCGAAAAATGCTGACAGGATGGCTCCCACAATGCGGAACTCCCTATGCTGCCAAGGTTTAAGCAACAATTCCGATTGAGATAACCCGCGTCGGAAATAACTAATTGCGCGAGATCTGAATTCGGAGCAATTTTTAGAGCAATCAGACGCAAAAGTGAGTACCGGCTTTGCGTGGAATGATGCTCGACATCAGATGCCTGATGCATTTGACATGAAATAGAAGTGTGTCCAATGCGCTAGGATTCTGTCACGAACTTGTAAGTTTTGTAGAGCCGCCAACAGGAGTATTGCACATGCCAATGCCGCTCCTGGATACCATCAAGACACCGGACGACCTGCGTCGTCTTTCCGAAGGGCGGCTGCAGCAGGTTGCGGACGAGCTGCGCACGGAGACGATCAGCGCCGTGTCGGTGACCGGGGGCCATCTC
>NZ_JBVVAJ010000073.1:0-6514 GCF_055792805.1 Microvirga sp. HS2 | reverse complement strand
GAAGTTCGGGGATATCGCGGGGTCCGCGGTGGCGCTGCATTTCTGCGTCCAGAGCCTGATCGTGAGCATCGGCGGAACGCTGGTCGTGATCCTGCTGCAAGGCGACACCGCATGGCCGCTTGCAACCTTCGCCTCGATCATGGCTCTCGTCGTCCTGACCGTCCAGGGATGGCAGCGTCACTGAGGTCGTTTGCGGACGTGATCCAACGTGAAGTCGGGCTTCGTGCCCGACTTCACTGACCCCTCCAGAGATCAGGGGTCTCAGTCGCAGCCCAGCTTCAGCAGGAGCCAGTCCCGGAAGGCCTGCATTCCGGCTGTCAGAGGCTTGGATTTGAGCCACGTCAGCCAGTAAGAGCCCGCAGAGACTTCGATCTTGAAGGGCTGCACGAGCCGCTCCGCAGCAAGATCGCGCTGAAACATGCATACCGGAACCAGCGCAACGCCCAGACCCTGGGCGGCAGCTTCCGCCATCGTCACGGAACTGTCGAACATCGGCCCACGGATGGTCGGGCAAGCCGTGTCCGTCCTCTCGAACCACAGGGGCCATTCGTCAACCCGGTAGGAGCGGAGTAGGGTTTCCCACGCGAGATCCGCCGGATGGCGCAACCGCGTGGCCATCACAGGCGCACATACCGGAGACAAGGGTGCCGAGAAGAGGTGAACGGCTTCCGTTCCGTGCCACGATCCGTTGCCGAAACGCAGGGCGAGATCGAGGCCATCGCCCGCCACATCGACCCGATTGTTGTTGATCAGGAGGCGCAGGTCGATCAGAGGGTACCTGGCCCGGAACTCATCCAGGTGCTGGAGCAGCCATCCATTCGCGAAGGTGCTGTTGCACCCGACCGTTACGACCTCCTCGATCTGGCCATGCTCCAGACGGTCGAGGGTCGCACCAATCCGCTCGAACGCCTCCGTGAGCACGGGCATGAGCACCCGTCCTTCGTCCGTTAACGCGAGCCCCCGCGGCAGCCTGCGAAAGAGGCTGACGCCCAGCATCTCCTCAAGGCCCTTCACCTGATGGCTGACCGCGGCTTGCGTCACGCGCAGCTCCAGCCCCGCCCGGGTGAAGCTCAGGTGCCGGGCCGAGGCCTCGAACGCCCGCAAGGCGTTGAGGGGGAGATGCGGTCGGGCCATGCTGAAGACCTAGTTTTTCTAATGGCTCTGGCGAGAATTCCTCGTTTGTGGGAATCGAGTCCATCGGTCAAGTTCCCCCGGCAACGGAGAACCGATGTCATGATCACACGCAGACAGTTTGGACATCTTGCAGCCGCTTCCCTGTTCTTCGGCTCGGGAGCCCATGCCGCCGGGAGCAGCAGCCATGATCGTCTCGCGCAGATCGTGAGCGAGGCGATCCGCCCCGCCATGGAAGAGAACAACATACCGGGAATGGCCGTGGCGGTCACAATTCGGGGTCAGCGCTCCTATTTCAATTATGGCTTCGCCTCACAGGAGAGCGGACAGAGGGTGACCGAGAATACGCTGTTCGAGATCGGCTCGATCAGCAAAACGTTCACGGCAACCCTCGCATCCTATGCGCAACTGACGGGAGCTCTGTCTTTCTCGGACAAAGCGAGTCGCTCCATGCCCGCTCTGGCGGGCAGCAGCTTCGACCAGATCAGCCTGCTCGATCTCGCGACCTATGCGGCCGGCGGCCTGCCCTTGCAGTTTCCCGACAGTGTCACCGATCAGGACTCGATGATCGCCTATTACAGGAACTGGCGCCCGACCTACCCCGCCGGCACCCATCGGCAATACTCGAACCCGAGCATTGGCCTGTTCGGCCATCTTACCGCCCAAAGCATGGGCAAGCCCTTCGACGACCTTATGGAGCAGATGCTGTTTCCGGCACTTGGTATGAAACACACATACATCAGGGTTCCGAAGGACCGGACGGGCGACTACGCCTACGGCTATTCCAAGGATAACAAGCCGATCCGGGTGACGCCGGGCATCTGGGACTCGGAAGCCTACGGGGTGAAGACGACGTCGGCTGACCTGATCCGCTTCGCAGAGGCAAACATGAACGGCTCGACTTCGGACGCGACGCTCCAGCGTGCGATCACCGCGACGCATACCGCATACTACAAGGTCGGTGACATGATGCAGGGCCTAGGCTGGGAGATGCTCACCTATTCCACGGATCTCGACCGGCTGCTTGAGGGCAATTCCGTCCAGGTGACGTTCAAGCCCAATGAAGTGGTGAGATTCGACCCGCCGCACGCTCCTCGGAATGACGTGCTGATCAACAAGACCGGGTCGACGAATGGCTTTGGTGCCTATGTCGCCTTTGTCCCCGCAAAGGGCATCGGCGTCGTGATGCTGGCGAACCGGAACTATCCCATTCCGGCTCGGGTGAAGGCCGCGCACCAAATCCTGTCCGCGCTGGACAGCCAGTCCGGTGTAACAAGCGCACGGTGATACTGCTCTCCGCATGGAGCGGTCTTAGAGACGATGAAAGCTGCCTGTCAGGCGCATTGTATGCGCGTGACAGACCAGGTGGTAGAACACTGTTCTGTTCGTCTGAGAGACGCACCACTTGGCACGACCCTGCTATCGCCTTGCACCCGACCAACTCGATCAATCCGCTGAATGACGTGATAGAGCCAGCCGATGAGACCCCTGCTTCAAACGGGACTTGCTGTTCTTCACACGCTGATGGCTGCCATCACGCCATTCCACACTGTATGGGGGCAAAGCCACCAGAATGAGGGTACGTTCGCGCCTGCCGAGGAGATCCCCGAGAACCCTGCTCGCTGCAGCGAGATCAAGGATGTGATCCGAGACGTGCCAACTCCGTCCGGACTGGATCGGATCGACTTCAGCGCGGTCGGCGCTCTCAGCCTCGTGCACTTCGATGGTGTGCTCGCCTATATGGGAATTTGCGAAGAGCCGGACGCGAAGGTTCTCTGTGTGACGTACAGCACGAATAACCTGAAGCTTGGCGATGCCGTGATCGTGACCGGGAGTTATCGCAAGATGGCGGCGAACTTCGTCATACTGGATCCATGCCTTACCAGCCGACCAGAGCCATAGATCACGGCCCGGAACGGCCATGTGTACAAATTGGAATATGGCTCCGCTGGGGCGACGCCTCGGTCGGCTCCAGTGGCTTCTCACGGGTATAGCCCAGGGCCCACGCCTTGTCTGGGTGCCTGACGCGTGGTATTTAATCCCAATGTCTTCGATGCAGAACCTTGCTGCCGCCAACGTTTCGTTCGCCGCCCGCCCGGCGGGCGCGTTCCCTATGTGCGTCTCCGGATAGCAGCGGGATCGGCTAGGCCGTCCTCTCCCGCCCGGAGACGATGCAACGAGCGGCCTTCCTGACCTCAAAGACAGTTTCAATCATGCTCGCATCTCCTCGAGATCGGCGGGATGGGCCCATGACCGGCTCCCGTCGTGGTATCATCTTCGCCTTACTGATGCTCTGCGCAGCCCTGTCCCTGGCAGGAACCGACCTCATCCTGCCGGCCGTGCCGGCGCTGCCGGCGATCTTTGCGACAAACCAAGCCACCGCTCAGCTCGTGCTGGCCTCCTATGTCGCCGGCACGGCAATGGGCCTCCTGCTCTTCGGGACGCTGGCCGATCGCGTGGCCCTGCGAACTTTGGTGGTATCCTCGCTCGTTGTATTTGCTGTCGCATCAGTAACCTGCGCCCTCTCACCGGACATCTGGACCTTGGTTGTTCTGCGCTTCGTTCAGGGCACCGCATCGGCGGCCGCACCTGTCTTCGGGCCCGCCATCATCCGACAGATCTTCAGCGAAAGGGCCGGGATTCGTGCCATTGGCTTTCTCGGCAGCGTCGAGTCCCTTGTTCCTGCCCTTGCACCCATCCTGGGCGTCTTTCTGCTCGCCAGGTTCGGGTGGCAAAGCTCGTTCGAGCTTGTTGGAGTGGTGGCGATGGTCGTGGCAGGGCTGATCTTCGTGCTGGGGCTGCCGCAGCAGCCCAAAGCGGCTGGAGCGCAGGGCAGCTATCGTGCGCTCCTTCTGGACCCGGTGTTCATGCGGTATACACTGTCACAGGCCATGACTCTGGCCGGCCTGGTCGTTTTCGTCTTTGGGGCTCCGGCCGTGATTGTGGGGACCATGGGGGGCCCCCTGAATCACTTCATTGCGATGCAGGTGTGCGGCGTCCTCGGCTTCATCGTTGCGGCCAATCTGACGTCACGCTTCGCCGAGCGGTGGGGCACCGAGCGCATCATCTTCCTCGGGACCGCCATGGCCCTGGCAAGCGCCGTCACGATCCTGGTCTATGCTCTCGCTGGCGGGAACGACAGCGCACTGCTTCCCGCCTTGTTCCTGCCGATGAACGTGGGCCTGGGACTTCGCGGCCCGCTCGGGTTCTATCGCGGGATCGTGGCGTCCGGCAGCAACAGTGCTCGCGGCTCGGCTCTGATCGTTTTTTTCATCCTGGCCATGACCAGTTTGGGCGCGATCATCGCCGCGCCTTTCGTTGACCAGGGTTTATGGGCCCTTGGTATAGTGACCTGCGCGATCCATGCCTTGTCCGTCGGCCTGCTTCGGCTACTGCCCAGAATGCCTGAGGCGAGCTGACGGCCTTATGATGCAACATGGATCTGACACAGGAGGTCGGTTTGAAGCAGAGTATTGCGCATATTGCCCTCGTGGTCCGCGATTACGAAGAGGCCATCGGTTTCTACGTCAACAAGCTCGGGTTCGCGCTGATCGAGGACACATATCAGCCGGAGCATGACAAGCGTTGGGTTGTCGTCCGCCCCCAAGGCGACGGATCGACGTCCTTGCTTCTCGCGCGCGCCTCCACTCCCCACCAGGAGACATTCATCGGCAACCAGGCTGGCGGCCGCGTATTCCTGTTCCTTCGGACCGATGACTTCCAGAGGGACTATGCTGCGATGGTTGAGCAGGGCATCAAGTTCGTTCGCGAGCCAAAGCAGGCTCCCTACGGCACTGTCGCTGTGTTCGAGGATCTGTACGGTAATCTGTGGGACCTCGTTCAATTTGCGGACGGCTGCGACTGACAGCTCAACAGACCGGATCTCGCAAAATGGAAACTATATAGGCTCACGTTCGAGGTCAGAGTACCTCCGTAGACTGGTCAGACGGTCAGCGAAAGGTCATCACTGGGTCAGGAACCGAGCCCCCCTGCGTTTTCAAGAGGTCCGGTTCGATGAGGATTGCTGCCTTCGAGCACAACCTCGGCTATGCTGATGAGCACCGTGGGCCAAGTTCTAGAAGTGGTTTGGATCAAATCCCGAAGAAGGAGATCCACCCTGTACACGCGCCTGATCCGCAAACTTGAGCATTATGACCAACTCTCGGACACCGAGCGCCAGTTGCTGGAGGGAGCGGCTGTCAGGCCGCGACAGGTGAATAAGGGTGCGGACATCCTCCTGGAGGGAGATCGTCCGCCCGAGTGCACGGTTCTGCTGGAGGGCTATGCCGGGCGCTACAATCTCCTCAGCAACGGCAAGCGCCAGATCACGGCCCTTCACCTGCCCGGCGACTTCGTCGACCTCGACAGCTTCCTGGTGAAGAGGATGGACCATGCCGTCATGGCGATCACACCCTGCACGGTCGGCGTGATTCCTCATGACACCCTACGCGAGATCTCCGAGAACCACCCCATCTGGCCCGTCTGCTCTGGCTGACCACCCTCGTGGATGGCGCGATCAACGGTCGACGGCTGGTGGCCATGGGGCGGCGCTCGGCCCTGGAGCACACGGCTCACCTGCTCTGCGAGCTGTTCGTGCGGCTTGAGGCCGTCGGGCTGGTCACGGAGGACAGCTTCAAGCTTCCTCTGACCCAGGCCGAGCTGGGTGACGCCCTTGGCCTCTCGAGCGTCCATGTGAACCGCATCATTCAGGAACTGCGAACGGAGGGCCTGATTACCTGGCGCGGGGAAACTCTCACCGTCGAGGACAGGCCGCGTCTGCAACAGCTTGCTGAGTTTGACCCATCGTTCCTGTGCCTGGAAAGGGAGCCACGCTAGCGGGAGCGGCAGCCTCGGCATCTTCCCGGCCGAAGGCACAACAAACCACACCCTCCCGGATTTGGAGGCATCAGATGATAGGACAAAGCCATGCCTCGTTTTTACTTCGATGTGCGGGAAGGAACGCGGTTCATCCCTGATGACACTGGCCTTGAGTTCGAGAGCCTGGATGCTGCCGAACGCGCGGCGGAGGCCGCAGCCGAGATCGGCCGGGATCGGTTGCCGAAGAGCGACGCTCGCGACATCACGGTCGAGGTGAAAAACGAGCATCACCAGCGGGTGCTGACCGTGACGATCACCATGGAGATCCACCGGGTGGATCCGGAGCCGGAGCCGCCGCGTGCGTGAGACAAATGGCTGATGTCACGAAGCAGGCCTTATGGAGTCTTGGCGGGAGCACACTACGCTGCCCCGGAACACCTAGAGCATCGGACTGAAAGGCAGATTCAAGAGGTTTCGGCCTGGGCTGGAGTGTGATTCCCTTCCGAGAACAGGAGGTGGAGCATGACCCAGAGCTTCTCCTTGGATCTGCGCGTGAGGGTTGCGG
>NZ_JBVVAJ010000072.1:0-7428 GCF_055792805.1 Microvirga sp. HS2 | reverse complement strand
AAAGAGTGGAAGATGCCGCCACGGGAGTGGAGCATGGCGAAAGCCCAGTTCGCCATTCTGTTCGAAGGCCGCTTCAGGCTGGGATGATGAACCCGGCCCTTACACGGAAATTCCGACAGTCCCAAATAGAGAAATCGCTTGTCCTGCTGGACACAGCATGCAAGTCTCTATGCAGCTCTTACTATAGCTCTGCCGTACGTGAAGTTTCCTAGGCCTCGGCGTACGTTCATCGCAATCCCGAAGCGCACGTCCTTTGGGACGCGCGCTTCAAACTCTAAAATACAATCTGCTTTACGATGGCACCTCCTTTGTTGGGCTGCGGTCTGTTGGCACGAATCCAACAACTGATTCGAGGGTCAGGGCAGATCGCGTTTCGATCAAGCCCGCTGTCAAAAAATATGTCCCCTTGACGTAAGATAAAATTTTCGTTTGCAATGTGTTGGATTCGCTGCTGTTCTCCCGTTGCTCGATCTATCCGAGCAAAATTCCATTCTAAGGATGAGGAATACCCTTAGTTTAGGAAGGCTGATTGCAAGGAGTTGATCTTCTTCTGAAGTTGCCCGAGATTTTGCTTTAGATCTGCGAATGAGTACGAGAGAGTGTTTATTGAGTGTGACGCTACGTAAGGTACGCTAGGTTGCTTTATGATCCGCCAAAATGAGCGGATCGAGGGAGCTTGCGTTAGTTGAGCCTGTTGCTCCGGATCCGCTGAATGATGCGGTTAATCTCGCTTCCAGAGACGCGTCCTGTCGCCATCAGACTGCGAGCAATTTGCATCGTCGCGTCCTTATACTGTCGGATGAGATCTGAGGCACCCTGATAGGCACTTTCGAGCTCAGTTGATACAGCTGTCCTCATATAGGGCTGTGATAGAATTTCGTCGGTAGCGTCCGGCGGTGCGATGTAGACGAGGGGATGAGGACCGCTTAGGCCGAATGATCCTGCGAGCGCCGCGCCTATCCTTGTCGCTAAAGCGAGATCAGAAGCTGATCCCCCTCCCGAGCCAACACCTGGAGATCCCAACAGAACCTCTTCAGCAGCGCGCCCCGCTAAGATCTCCATGAGAACTTCCTTCCACTCTGAGTGGCTGTGCAGACCTGAGAGGTCACCACGGAAAGAACTGCCAGCAATTGGTCCGTTATGGTGGATGGCAACTCGAATACTGTCAGAACCACCACGAAGAGCCATAATGAGTCCATGCCCTGCCTCGTGGACGGCAATCCGCCAAAGCTCGTGCTCCGAGCGGATGGTGGGCTCTCCGCTGACGGCCTGAATAAGATCGCCCAAGGTCACCGTGCGCTGGGATTGCCTAGCAATGCGACGTGCATCCTTAACTGCCTTCTCGACATCCGCTCCCGTAAAGCCCTGTACCAGAGTTGCTATGCCGCTCAGGTCTGCAGTGCTGAGATCTCCCCGCAGCCGAACCCGAAACATTTTCTCCAAGTCCGCCGGGGAGGGCAGTGGGACCTGAATGACCCGGTTTAAGCGTCCGGCACGAAGTATTGCAGGATCGCAGCGAGTGACATTATTAGATGCTGCAATAAAGATTAGACCTTCTCGACTTGATATCCCGTCCAGAAGCTCTAAAAGCCCATTAACAACTTGGACCGAGTAATCGCGGTAGTTATGAGTGAGTTCATCTCTAGAGGCGAAGGCGTCGACCTCATCTATAAACACTATACAAGGAGCCTTGCTTCTAGCCTGATCGAAATCTTGCCTCATGGCTCTTAAGAGATGTCCGAGATGTCCCTCGTCGGCAGACTGCCATTTCGCAAGGGACCCCGTAATAATCGGGAGACCAGCCTCGCTAGCGAAGACCTGAGCAAACAGGGTTTTTCCAGTTCCAGTTGGCCCATTTAAGACAACACCATGATCGATTTCATGCCAGGCTAGGCGACCGTCCCGATAGAGCTGTAGATCGCGGATAACCGACCGCGCCCAAGCAACGGCCTCATCAAGACCATGCAACTGGTCAAGCGTCAGGTCGCGAGGTGCTCGGCTCTGTAGTCGAGTCTCAGCAGCACTCTTCAGGAGTGTCAGGCACTCGTCCGGAGATCTATCATAACGCACGCATAGCGTGAGATCCTCTACCGACATCTCTGCTGCTAATTCAGGGCACAGCGGCCGCACGCACCGTTTTCCAGTGACGATCCGGATTGTTCGGGTAATCGTTGCCGAATCCAGAGGCGAGATCGAAAGTCTATATGTCGCAATCCTCCCTAATTCTCCGGGAAGGTAACTCTGGATCTGTGGTGCGATCGCAACCACTGGAATGGCGAGTTGTGCGGCGATCCGAACACTTTTCCTATAGGCCTGTAGGTCTGCAGGCTTGTTAGGGGAGGTCGCGATATACGAGATGACGGTCCGCTTACCGTGCTCCAAGTCCTTCAGACCCCACCCAGGCACTATCAGATAGCCGGGCGGCAGTAGCACTTTATCCCATATTGTCGCGAGAACCTCCAACGCACCAATGTCGGTCGCCGTGACGAGGACGACCGGCGAGCCGCCCGCTACAATCTCATTTCGGAGACTTGAGGTACTATCCAAGGCACGTGCGAACATTAGCCGAAGGGCAATTCGGTCCGGTCTTGGTGCGGCAGCAAGTGGCCGAATGTTAGCATCTGTCTCACCTTCGAGGTCGTCAATCGGTAGTTCAGCTGCACGCTTCGTATACGCATGTCGCCCGCGTCGAGTTGGAGCTTTACCTGCCTCTTTCGCCCTTGGCTCTTTTTGGTGAGTAACCCCCTCTGCTGCTTCTGAGGCAAGACGACGGCGGAATGCATCTGCTTCTCTGACGAGCTTGCGGTACTCCTGACGCTCGAGGGGGCCGAGTGTATTTGTTCGAGAGCGCGACGCAGTAGGAGCTAAACGGACGGACGACGTCTCGGATTGCAGCTGGTGTCTATATTTCATGGGAGGCTCGCAAACTCGATGTCTGGGCGTACCGATCAGCATCTGGCTGTAAAGCGATATGCTCGCCACGTGATCTTGGACGCGGAGGTAAAATGGTGAGGAGGTGGCGGCTTGGTGCACCCCGTCATCAGATGGCTGTTAACGGGTGGCGAATGCTTTCCATTCGCTACTTAGTACCTGAAACTGGGTATTTGCCTCGGCGGATCTGATCGATGGAAGATACCGATCAAGCACAGATGCAATGAACCAGGCGCACGCCCGGTCGCCAGCTAGTGCGCAGTAGGTGACCCGCGACATGTGGGCGTCCAGCTCCTCAACTGAAAGGCTAGTCCGGTTCCAAATCACGGCGATTGCCATGCCAAGCGCCATGGCAGAGTCATCTGTTTGGGAGGAGAACCATCGACTGGCTTCGACAACGGCAATCTGAAGACGGCTGGTTGCGTCTTTGGACGTGAACTCACATGGTGAGACGACCCGCCACCACGTGAGAGGAGATTGAGGTTCCCTTACGTCATCAGGCTGCCTCACTGAGGCACTCTGGACTGCTGATATACCGTCTTCGGTAGAGATGTTTGATCTGCAGGATAGTTGGGGATTGTCCGCCATTTTATCATCCGGCCTTGTTGCCATTAGGTATCAGCGAAATGAACGGGTGGCTGACACTTCACGCGGTGGATCGGGTAGGTGATGGCGGGTCAATTTGAGCTGAGAGGTCGGTCTTATTGGCCGATTGAGATCAAGCTCGAGGTCGCCCGCGGCCACGAGGCTTAGGACCGCTGACGCAGCGTCTCGCCGCCGCAGGCGTGATGCAACTTCCGTTAGGGAAGAGTAGGGGGCCGAATATAGGTACGTAGCAATAGCTGAACGCTCCTCGGGCATAACCCGAACTCCAGCGCACGAAGCAATCCAGCGGGAGTTGTCGAGGCGCGGTTGGCGGGCAACAGACCTCGGTGGGATGAGTAGTATGCGGTGTCCAGCGTGCTCTGCAGCGCGTTTCAAGACGTGTAAGCGTGCCTTTTCCTCTGGAGCGCGCCACGCTCGTGGGCTTGCCGCGACGACCGTAAAGGCATCCTGGCGAAGACGAACACGCAGTATCACGAGTCCGGCATCTGCAAGCCCGCATAGTTTCTCAAGGTTCTCAACAAGCGGATCGGGGCCGATGATCCCCATCCCGGGGAAGGCCACTGCAAGCCGGCGTAGGTCAGTGGCTCTATCCAGAAGCTCGGCAGCACGACGCCGGCGAGCGGCATCCGGAGAAGAACTTGTTGGGCCCTTTAGACGTGGCTTAGCTGCACGCATGACAAAGCATCCTTTTGCCAGGACTATGTCCCAGCTGGTTCAGCTGTGATGAGGGATCGGGAGTGCGCCACGTCTCGGCGGAGGCTCCGCTCCGGGACGTGCGTGCCTTCGACGGAGCGAAGGAGTGGGCTCGCGCTCGCTAAACGGAGCCGATGGAATCGCATTCCGATCCTTGCGGCCGGAAGACAATCCTTTGTTATAGTCCCTGTCAGCGACTCAATCCGCCAAAGCTAATCGCTCGCTGACACTTACTCAAAATGAGCAAGCATGGTGCTGTCAAGAAAAGCCTCGGAATATGGTTAATGGAGCTCAAATAAAAGCAGCCCGCGCATTGCTCGGCTGGTCACAGGATCAGCTATGCGAGCGGGCTGACGTACATAGGCGCACCCTGACTACACTAGAGTCGGGCAGGGCTCCCACCTATAACGTAACGTTATTGCGTGTTGTATCGGCGCTGCAAGGTGCCGGAATTCAGTTTCTCGACCAAGAAGGTGGGTATGGCGTCATTTTCCGTCCCTCTGCCAAGGCATAGCTATGGCTGGGTCCATGTTGCGTGAGGTTGAGATAGTTGGATTCCCACTTGCTCAGCCCGTCGCCTGAGATGAGGATCACTGTGTGCTGAAACTCCTCCATTGCATCCAAAATTGGTTTCGGCGGCGGCCTCCAGCTGGTGGGCTTACAGAAATTGAGTACGAGGCCGTGTCTCTGATCGCATACGAGGGGAGGGCTGCCTACGTCCGGGCCCGGGAGCAGGCTGAGTACTGTCTCAGCCGTGGGAGCGAGATGGGGTGTAGGTTCTGGTCCGATGTCGCAATTGAGGTCGCGCAACGTACAGGCGTGATGAACACGAGAAGGACGAAGGAGCAACCGAGGTGAGATGACCTCGCCTGCGGGGCCCCGAACAGGAATGACATCAGCTTCCCAAGCTGAATGTCGTGGGTTCGATTCCCATCGCCCGCTCCAACTTTTCTAAAATAAAATCAAGATCTTACAAGGGTTGCATGACCTGGATCCAGCGTCACCGAATTCGGGTGATACAACGCTGATACAACAATCCTTCTTGGCTGGTCCCCCGATTCGGCGCGTCAATCGGTCTCTCGTCTGTTGCCCTGAGCCGCAAGTGCGGTTTCCAGTGACTGTGGTGCCAAAGGAGCCTGCGCCCGAGTCTCTAACTTCGTCAGGTGAGAAATCCATCGGGAGGCATCATCCATCCTTGCAGAATCGCTACTCTTGAGACGCAGGATATGTACCGGCTGGCCGAGAGCTTAAGCGTTAGGACGGACGAATTTGGGTTGGGAACTCAAAGGCGACCCTAGCCTTGGGCTCCCTGCTATTTGATCCGCTACCAATCAGGTCCAACCATATTCGGGGTTTAGGGTGTCAAATCTAATCGCTTTGCAGGAATTCGCGACCTTCCATGATCTAGAACGCGACCCGTTTGGACGCTGCTTTTTCCGGGCGGATGTCATAATCCGAGCAGGAGGGCGAGGCGGGGCTGAGAACACTGATGCTCGGATTAGTTTCGCCTCGGGGGACAACGAGCAGTTGGTGCTTGGCCCCGGTTCAGTCCTAGTTCCTGGCGAACTTCCGCTCGGCTATTCCACCAATTTCGGAGTTTGGACACATCAAGATGGATTGCTCATCATCGAAGGGAACTATGCTCGGAAGTTCAACTACATAACGGAGGTTCGCCCGGCCACCTAGACTGGAAGAGTGTTGAGGCGACCTACCGTCGACGGGGAAGAGAAATGTTCAATTTGATGGTGACAGGCCGAGACGACGCATGGGAAGAGGGCGTCTATGTCTGGGATAAGTCGCGCATCCTCGAATACACCAATGACGCTGTCCGGGAGCCGTTGAAGGCATTATCGGCCGAGGCACTAGAGGAACTGGCGAAACTGCCAACACTATTCATGTACGAGAGGCATACGGATGGCGCGCCGAAAGTCGGAGCTATCAAGCGGGTTCAGCAGCGGGGACCTGAGATCCGTATCATCTTCGAATTCGATGAAACGGTGCCTCCGCTCACGCCTGAGCAGATTGAGACCCTGCAATGGGATCTCGGCCTCGCCGACTTTGAATTCTCACGTACTCATTGGGCTGTGAAGGAAGGTGACCTCTACACGATTCTGCGCGAGGCAGGGCACTTAGGACAGCTAGGCGCTCCGAACATTGAAGGTACGCCAGGAGAAGGTGACATACCTGAGGATCGGCCACTTGCGGTGGATGTCACACCAACTAAGATATTCCTAGTTCACGGTCGCGACGAGGGTGCCAAGCATGCGGTCGCTCGCTTTCTGGAGCGCCGGGTGGGCTTGGAGGTGATCATTCTTAGTGAGCGACCGAATCGAGGCCGCTCCATCCTCACCAAATTTAAGGAAGAGGCCGATGGTGCGACCTTCGCGGTGGTACTGATGACAGCCGATGATCTCGGCCAATTGCGTCCAGAGCTTTTGCCACGCGGAACGCCTGTTCCCGAGCCGCAAGCCCGACCGCGTCAGAATGTAATATTCGAACTCGGCTTTTTCATTGGCCAACTAGGCGTAGACCGGGTCTGCGCACTTGTCCCTTCTGGTGTAGAGCGGCCCTCAGACTACGACGGTATCGTGTATGTGCCCTTCGATGATCAAGATGGTTGGCAAAAGAAGCTTGTGACAGAACTCCATGCAGCCAACGTACCGGTGTCAGCAACTTGGTGGCAAGGATGACTAACTGAGGGGTTAGACGGTTCAGGGCAGAAATAGCAATAACCTTTGTATTTTGGTTGGGCCATTGATCTTGACTTTATTTAACCGTTGCGGCCGGCAGCGCCGCTTTCATCGTAAGGATATATGGCAAGGTGCGCTCACCGAAGTATGGAATACTGTTGAGTAGTTAAGGCCGTGTCGGTGTGCGCCATCCTCTATGTTGCCCTAGTGAACGCCTTAGCGCTGGAAGTTGGCTGTTCAGGGTCGAAATTGCTGGCACCCTGATGCTTGACCTAAGAAATTCTTCCGATAGCAGCTAGGCGGTAGATCTTCGCGCTAGGTGGTAGTTATCGGGGAGCGAGTTGGCAGACGATATCGAACAGAATCCGTTTGGAACAAGTGAGCGCACTAGTCCTTTGCCACAGGGATCATGCAGGATAGAGCCGCCGTAGTTTGGAGCGAGCCTGCGTGGTGGTGAAATGCCAATGCGCCTTGGCTCTGTTGCGATTGCGCTCGGCTTCCCAGGCGG
>NZ_JBVVAJ010000071.1:0-7503 GCF_055792805.1 Microvirga sp. HS2 | reverse complement strand
TAAAACGGCAGCGGTCGCAAGCAGCGGCCGGCGTCCCGAGATCTTCATGGTCCTCATCATTCTCTCCTGTATCGGACCGTCTGGCGGATCATCGCGGTCCGTCATCGGATGAAGGCTTTGTACCCCCGAGCCCCCAAGTGCTATTTGCTGCAGCGCAAACAGTCCGCCGAATGCGGCCGAAGCTGCCCAATTTTTACTGAACATCTTCAATGATTTGATCCAGATCAAATCATGCGTGCACTGCGGTCGGAAAGCCGCCGGATCATATTGAGCAAGCGCAAGGAACGTATTGGATTTCCTGTAAGCCCCATGCAGGAAGGGCTGACAGCCTCCCGAGGAGGTCCGTCGCATGCGAGGGTTTGCACCATGAAAGGCGACCTGAGAACCCGATACGGCGAGGAGCGGCTTCCCCGCAACACGAGCTATCCGACGGCGCCGCAGTTCTCCGACGCGATCGGCATGATGCCTATGGGAACTGGCTGGCGCCCCTACTGGCCGGGACGAGCACCTCGCTTTATCTCCACGTGCCGTTCTGCCGCTCCATGTGCTGGTACTGCGGTTGCCACACCACCATTACCCGGAGGGATGCGCCGATTTTGGAGTACCTGGAGGTCCTCCGCCGTGAGATTGGGCTCGTCGCGGAGCGCCTGACGGGTCCGCTACCGGTTCGCCGTGTCCACTTCGGCGGGGGACGCCGACAATCATGGAGCCGTCCGAGCTTCTCGGTCTCATGGCCCTGATGCGGCGGAGGCTTGCCTTCGACGAGACGACCGAGGTCGCGGTCGAGATCGATCCGCGCACGCTGACCCGCACCATGACGGCGGCACTCGGGGAGGTGGGGATCATCCGCGCCAGCCTTGGCGTGCAGAGCTTTGATCCAGTGGTGCAGGGCGCGATCAACCGCATCCAGAGCTTCGAGCAGACGGCGCGGGCGACGGAAGGATTGCGCGCCGCATGCGTGCGCGGCGTCAACTTCGACCTGATCAATGGTTTGCCGCACCAGACGGTGGCGTCCTGTGTCGAGACGGTGCGCAGGAGCGTCGAGTTGCGCCCCGAACGCTTCTCGGTTTCGGATACGCGCACATCCCCACATTCAAGAAGCACCAGCGCAACATCGACGAGGCCGCGCTGCCGGACGGTGCCGCGCGCTACGAGCAGGTGGAGGCCATCGCCGCCGATAGTGTCGTGAGAGATGCGTCGGATGTCGGTGGATCGAGGAAGGTGTGGAGCGGTGATCGACTCCACCCTTGGCCTGCTGCCGGACTTCCTCAGGCGGCGCGACTGATGCGAACCCGCCAGAGGTCTGGTCCCTCTTCCTGATAATCCCACCCGAACTCGCCCGCACGCTCCACATTAAACTGGTAGAACAGCGGCCGGGGGCGTGATCGTTGACGAGCGCGAAGGCCTCGCCCGGGACGAGCTGGTCAAAGGTATTGAAGATCAACGGATGGCGCATCCGTGGCATGATCTGACGGACATCGATGGCGGTTCCGGTGACATTGCAACTGCACATCAGGAGGTGTTCCTTGCTGCGCGGCCGGGTGTCCCGGGGCCGCGGGCGGTGATGAGGTAAGGCGTCCAGGCGGATCCTGGCAGCGTTGGCGTCGCTGCGGGAGGTGCTCTGAGACCAGCTCGCATGGTGCCGCGCGGTCTTCGATCCTCCGCTTCGACGGCCGGACCTTGGCTGGCCGGACCTCCGTCTTCTTTGCTCTGCCTCAAACGAAACACCAATTGGCGGGCCGCTCCGTTCCGGTTCTTGTCACCGCGCAAAGAGCGCCAGTCTGGAGCCTGCTAGTTGTGAGACAACACAAGAATGCGACTTTGGAGGCGATCATGCCTGTCGAATCCACCCAACTCGTCGACGACGTCATGCGGCAATGGTCGGCGACGATCCGGGTTTTCCTGAACCACAAGATGCGCTGCGTCGGCTGCCCGATTGCCTGCTTCCACAGTGTGGACGATGCCTGCCGCGAGCACGGAACGGACCGCGCGCGGTTCCTGGCGGACCTGCGAGCCGCCATCGCAGCAGAGCCAGCGCCCAAGCCGGAGCCTGAGCTTGTTGCGGCCCACTGGCCTACGGGCTCCTGAGGGGCCATTCGCGGCCGATCAAGGCCCGTTGCCTCCAAACCTGTGAATGCCTTCAAGACATCAGGGAGGTGTTCATGCGTCTTGAAGATGTGGCTGGTTGGCAAGCCAACGGGCTCGGCGACGCCAGAGCGGAGATTCAGGGTGGAGAGGATCCTGCAACGGGCGGGGCAGACGAGCCGACGCGCCCCGTAGCTCTCGGGTGCTCCGGATGTGCCGAGGTCGGCTACTGCCGCCGTGGCCTGGGTCGAAATGAGGTGCTGTCGGATTGAAACGACTCTTCGGCAGCGTACTAGGTTGGCAAGGATCGACAAGAGGACCTAAACAGAAGATCCCCCGAGCCCGCCCCACGGCCCGGCGAGAACCGGAATTTCTAGGTTGAGCAGATCGATGGCCCGGCGCGCCGTGTGATCGATGATGTCCATGACTGATTGGGGCCGACGGTAATAGGCCGGCACCGGAGGTGCGATGATGGCTCCGATCTCTGTGGCCACGGCCATCGTGCGGATATGCCCCAGATGCAGTGGCGTCTCGCGCGTCAGAAGGACGAGCCTCCGCCGCTCCTTGAGGTGGACGTCGGCCGCGCGCACGAGAAGGTTGTCCGCCGCGCTTGTCGCAATGGCCGACAGGGTCCGCATCGAGCAAGGCGCAACGATCATTCCCGAAGTGCGAAACGAGCCGCTGGCAAGCGTCGCGCCGATGTCATCTATGGGATGGCGGCAGGATGCAAGGGCTTCCACCCGGCTCAGCGCATCATGACCCACTTCATGGCCGATCGTGCGCTCTCCACTCCGGGAGACGACAAGATGGGTTTCACAGCCTGCTGTGGCGAGGAGTTCGACGATCCGGATGCCGAGCATGGCGCCTGATGCGCCGCTGATGCCAATCACGACGCGGGGCGGGGAGCTCATGCGACGCTCCCGAGCGAGGCTTGGCCGAGCCCGAGACTGTTCCAGATTGCGTCGACCCGGGCTATGACAGCGGGCCCCATTCGGAGCACCTCGCCCCATTCGCGGTCCGTCTCAGGACCGATCTTGTTCGTGGCGTCAATACCGAGCTTGCCGCCCAAGCCTGCCTGGGGCGATGCAAAGTCCAGATAATCGATGGGCGTGGCGCTGATCGTGACGAGGTCGCGGGAGGGATCCGAGCGAGTCGCGACGGCCCACATTACGTCATCCCACGAGCGCACATTGATGTCGTCGTCCACCAGGATGAGGAGCTTCGTATAGGTGAACTGAGGAAGCAGCGACCACAATCCAAGCATCACGCGCCGGGCTTGTCCGGCATAGCGCTTGGCGATGGACACGACGGCGATCCGATAGGAGCATGCCTCCGGCGGCAGCCAAGCGTCCCGGACTTCCGGGAACTGACGCCGCAGAAGTGGAACAAATAGTTCGTTGAGCGCCTCGCCGATGCGGGAGGGCTCGTCCGGTGCCCGCCCGGTGAAGGTCGACAGATAAATCGGGTCTGCACGCATGGTGATCGCCGTCACATGCATGACGGGAAACGGCTCGACGGCATTGTAGTAGCCCGTGTGGTCGCCAAAGGGCCCTTCCGGTGCGGTCTCGGCGGCGGATACGAAGCCCTCGATGACGATCTCCGCCTCCGCCGGCACGACCAGAGGGACGCTCGCGCAGGGCATGAGCCTGGGACGCTGACTCCGCAGGAGGCCCGAGAAGCGCAGCTCGGACAGGGTTTCCGGAAGGGGCATAACGGCTGAGAGGATGGTGGAAGGGTCCGCGCCAACCACGACCGCCACCGGCATGGGCTCACCGATGGCTTTCCAACAGTGATGGTGGCGCGCGCCGCCGCGGTGCGCGAGCCAGCGCATGATGGCCTTGTCACGCTCGAGCACCTGCATGCGGTAGACCCCGACATTGTAGTCGTCCACGCTCGTGCTGTCCGGCGGGCGTGTCACCACCAGCGGCCAAGTGATGAGCGGCGCCGGCTCGCCCGGCCAGCAGATCTGGACTGGAAGCCGCATCAGATCGACCGCGTCACCCGTCAGCACCGTTCGCTTTCCTGCACTGGTTTCCTTAGGGCGCATCGAAAGGGCCGCCCGCGCCAGGGGTAGCTTGCTCCAGGCATCCGCAAAGGTCTGTGGCGGACGAGGCTCGCGCAACTCGGCAAGGCCCTCACCCAGTTCTCGCAAGCGGTTGGGCTGCACGCCGAGGCCCCAGGCGACGCGCTCGACGGTGCCGAACAGATTCACCAGGATCGACATCTCCGCCGGTCTGCCGTCCGGCTGCCGTGCCTTCTCGAACAGCAGGGCCGGTCCATGCTCCCGAAGCACACGACGATGAATCTCGGTGATCTCGTGCGCCACCGACACCGGCTCCCGGATCCGCACGAGTTGGCCTCGCTCCTCAAGGAAAGCCATGAAGTCGCGCAGGTCGCAAAAGGGGGGAAGGTCACGGTATGGCATGGAGGCCCCAGCTGAAGAACACCGCCTCGTTGGGGCAGGGGAGTGCCTCTGTCTTTGCTCCAGCGCAAACACGAGCTTGGCAGTTTCGGCTAAGGCAGCTCCGAGGATGCTCCAATGACCCCATCGCACAGATCTGCCGCGGCCTTCCCGGCCTTTGTTTTCATCGCCTTGCGGCCTCTCCCCTTGGGGCCGCTCCAGCTGCTCCTGTCGGCTGTGCTGCGTCGGATCGTACGTCATCACCCGCGCATGTTCGAGCGCCTCGGCTCGTATGCCGGGAAACGCTACGGACTGACTCCGTCGGATTTGCCATTTGCCTTCATCCTGAACACGGCGCCGCAAGACCCCCGGATTGCGGTTGTGCGTTCCCTCCCTGACCGGCTGGACGCCAGGATCTCCGGTCCACTTCGCGCCCTAGTGGGCATGGCCGACGGCTCCTTTGACGGTGACGCGCTGTTTTTCTCCCGGACCATCGTGGTCGAGGGGGACATGGAGGCCGTGCTGGCGCTCCGGAATGCCGTGGATGACGCAGGGGTGAACGTTCTGCGCGAGGCTGCGGCCCTGTTCGGCCCGTTGGGCCAATTGGGTGAGGCGCTGCTTCGGCATCGGACAGGCCAGCGCGTTGCGGGGCAGGCTGACCACGCGCCATCAGAATCCGGGAAGGCTTCGTCATGGAACTGATCTGCCCAGCCGGCACGCCATCCTCCCTGCGCACGGCCGTCGATGCCGGCGCGGATGCGGTCTATTGCGGCTTTCGCAACGAGACAAATGCGCGGAACTTCCCCGGGCTGAACTTCAGTCCCGATGAGCTCGCCGAGGGCGTGGCCTATGCGCACCGGCGCGGCGCCAAAGTGCTTGTGGCCATCAACACCTTCCCTCGTGCTGGAGCCATTGGCCTGTGGCACCAGGCGATCGATGATGCAGTGGAAGCCGACGTCGACGCGCTCATTCTCTGCGATATCGGTCTGATGGCCTATGCATCGGAACGCCATCCCGGCACGCGCCTGCACGTTTCTGTCCAGGCGGCCGCGTCCAATGTGGACGCGATCCGCTTCTATGTGGAGCGGTTCAATGCCAAGCGGGTAGTTCTGCCCCGCGTGCTGAGCGTGCCCGAGATTGCCGCGATCACGCGCGCGACCTCTTGCGAGGTGGAGGTGTTCGTGTTCGGGGGGCTGTGCGTTATGGCGGAGGGGCGCTGTTCGCTCTCGTCCTATGCCACGGGCCTCTCGCCGAATATGAACGGCGTGTGCTCGCCGGCAAGTCATGTCGCCTATGAGGAGGCCGAGGGCACGGTCACATCCCGCTTGGGCGGCTTCACGATCAATCAGTTCGGGAAGGGCGAACCGGCCGCCTATCCGACCCTGTGCAAAGGGCGCTTCAGGACCGAGCTGTCAACCGGGTACGTCTTCGAGGATCCGGTCAGTCTTGACGCGGCAACGCTTCTGCCAGGCCTGCGGGACGCAGGCGTGGCAGCGCTGAAGATCGAGGGGCGGCAGCGCAGCCGTGCTTACATCGAAAATGTGGTACGCTCCTTTCGCGGCGCGTTGGCGGCTCTGGAGCAGGGGCGTCCGATCCCGGCGGGGATGCTCCAGCCGATGAGCGAGGGGCAGAGCAACACGCTCGGCGCCTATCGCAAGACCTGGCGCTGAACAGTGGGAGCGACATCATGAAACTGACACTCGGGCCGGTCCTGTACAACTGGGAACCGGAGGTCTGGCGGGACTTCTATTTCAGGATCGCCGACGAAGCCCCGGTCGACACAGTCTGCGTCGGCGAGGTCGTGTGCTCGAAGCGGCTTCCGTTTTTTCAGGATCTGGTGCCGGAGGTGGTGGACCGCCTCGTCTCGGCTGGCAAGGCGGTGATGTTGAGCTCGCTGGCCCTCGTCACCTTGGAAAGGGAGCGCCGGCAGACGTCGTCCCTGGCGCGCGACGCGGATCTTCTCGTCGAGGCGAATGATGTGACTGCCCTGACTCACCTGGCGGGGCGCCCGCACGCGATTGGCCCCTACGTCAATGTCTACAACGAGGCGACCTTGGCTTGGCTGGCTTCCAATGGGGCCCGACGCGTCTGTCTGGCCCCCGAACTGCCCGCAGCCTCCATCGCCGCCCTGGCGACAGAATGTTCGAATGTGGAGTTGGAGGTTTGGTCCTTTGGGCGCGTGCCACTTGCCATTTCCGCGCGCTGCTACCATGCCCGTCTGCACAAACTGACGAAGGACAATTGCCAGTTCGTCTGCGGCAAGGATCCGGATGGTCTACCGACCGACACTTTGGATGGCCAGGAGTTTCTGACCGTCAACGGCGTTCAGACGCTCTCGTCGACCTACGCCAATCTGATTGAGAACCTTCCGGATCTGGCGTCGATAGGCGTTGCGGCCTGTCGGCTCTCGCCGCAGACCTGCGACATGGTCGCCGTCGCTAATGCCTTCCGGGACGTTGCCGATGGAGCTCTCGACCCTGACGAGGGCAAGCATGCTCTCGACCTTGTGTGCGGTGGCGTCTCTTTCTCGAACGGGTTTTTCAGCAGCAGCGCTGGCGCCCGATACAGTACTGGAGCCACTCCCAGCCGCGGTTAGGTCGGTCATCGCACTGAATTTGCGCTGGAGCAAAGTAACGCAGGAAACCTGTTGCAGCATCATCAAACAGCATGAAGGTGTCCATGGGTTTGATGACCAGAATCACGCGTTGGCTGTCCAGTCGGCGGAAAGGCCAGGAACTGCCTTTCCTTGACGCGGATGAGCTTGGTGCGCTCGCCCGGGACGTCGGACTCTCCCCGGACCAGCTCACCCGGCCGACGGCGCGTGCCGCCGGAGAACGGCTGCCGCTGCTCCTCGACGCCGTCGGGCTCGCCCCCGAGAGGGTTGGGCGCACGCATGTGTCGGCCGAACTGAGAAACTGACCCCCTGACGAAACGAAGAACTGACCCCTCCTTGGCAGAGGAGGAATAGATGTCGACCGGGGTTTCAGTGGATCCTGCATTGTCGCGGACGATGCGGA
>NZ_JBVVAJ010000070.1:0-8266 GCF_055792805.1 Microvirga sp. HS2 | reverse complement strand
CCGCCTGGGAAGCCGAGCGCAATCGCAACAGAGCCAAGGCGCATTGGCATTTCACCACCACGCAGGCTCGCTCCAAACTACGGCGGCTCTATCCTGCATGATCCCTGTGGCAAAGGACTAGGAGGCTCGTTCCGATGCCGGTGGTGCAGCAACTCAGAGGCCAAGTACATGACTGCTGTGTGGAGGCCAGCTCACGGCGAGCTACAGTACTTTCGGCAAAGTAGACTCGGCACGTCTTCATAATACGCCCGAGTTGACAAGAGACCCCCATCCAAGAAAAGCATCTTTATGAGCCCCTCGGATCTACTCCCATCTGGAAAGTCCGAAAAATCCTCCTAATTACCAAAAATATCCTGCCCTCTATTTGAGATAGCAAGTTAATATGAATATTTTCAGTCAATAACAGCCACTTGCATCCACTATCCGGCATAGAGTACATAGATTCCCCAGCGTCATTTAGGTTGATTCATGAAGAATGAAGAGCGCGCAGCGCATGAAATGATGATGCGTTCCGTGCGGGCTATGCTCTATGCTATAGCAGCTTATAGCCTGCTCTCGGTTCAAACCATTTACGACGGCTCCTATCTTGTAGTTGCCGCTGCCCTCTTTGTCGTCTCTATGGCAAGAGGCTCGCTTGTTCTAGTGCAATTATTATTGGGTGTTCTGTTTATACTGGCCATCATGTCTGACTGGCTTCAGCATGTAGTGGACAAGATCGCCTGACCCTGAAGTCCATTCAATGCGTCTGACGAGGAAGCTTACAAAACGCGGCGGCGCCTCAACTTGAGCATCGAGCATAGAAAGCGGCCGTCACTTCTGTATGCGTGCTCCGGTGCGAAATATCTCTATTACCAAACATCGCACCATTGGCCATCCGCTTGACCTAAGGGACCTGCCACCAGGGAGGCATTGCGCCTATACAGCCTCCGTTCTCACGGAGCATTGGCCTACATCCCTCCTTGCGCGAGAGCCAGAATGTATTGACCATAGCTGCTCTTAGAGAGGCGGCGACCGAGTTCAGCCAAATGCTCGCGGCTGATCCAGCCAGCGTTGAAAGCAATCTCTTCAGGACAAGCGATCCGGAAACCTTGACGCTTTTCAAGGGCGCGCACGAACTCGGAAGCCTCCAAAAGACTGTCTGGAGTCCCTGTATCCAGCCAAGCATAGCCGCGTCTCATCAGCTCGACATGCAGCTGCCCCATTTCGAGATAGGTACGATTTACATCCGTAATTTCGAGCTCGCCACGAGCAGAGGGTTTGAGCTTGGTCGCAATGTCGACGACCTGATGGTCGTAGAAGTACATCCCAGTGACAGCCCAACTTGAACGGGGTGCCTCGGGCTTTTCCTCAATAGAGATGGCTCGGCCATTCTCGTCGAACTCGACCACACCGTACCGCTCCGGGTCCGTCACATGATAAGCAAACACCGACGCCCCCAAAGTGCGCCCCCCAGCCGAGCGCAACAGATCTGTCAGGCCATGCCCATAGTAGATGTTGTCACCGAGAATGAGAACGGACGGCTCTCCGGCGACAAAATCTGCGCCAATGATGTAGGCCTGAGCCAAGCCTTCCGGCTTTGGCTGCTCCGCATAGGAGAGGCGGATGCCCCATTGTTCGCCCGTCCCAAGGAGTTGCTTGAAACGTGGCAGGTCGTCAGGCGTAGAAATAATAAGAATATCGCGCACTCTCGCTAACATCAAAGTTGTCAGCGGGTAATAGATCATCGGCTTGTCATAAATCGGAAGAAGCTGCTTCGACGTGACATTGGTCATGGGATGCAGACGAGTGCCACTCCCTCCAGCAAGGATGATCCCTTTCACGATCCCACTCCCTTATCTGCCATCCACGGGCGACAGTATCAGTATTGTCGTCTCAAATAGAGACCAAACCCCAAACAAGCTTCCCTGCTGCCACGTATTCAGAGTCTGGCTTCGCTCCTTATTCGAAATACGAAGGAATCTCCGCAAGCTTCGGCAACTTTCGATCTCTGTCCGAGAGGATCGCCCGACTTACGAGAACAGGCCATTCGATACCAAGCGCCGGATCGTCGAATGCAATTCCATGGTCATGGTCCGCAGAGTAGTAAGTGGAGACTTTGTATTGTGTCTCGGTATTTGGCTCAAGAGTGCAAAACCCGTGGGCAAAGCCCACGGGAATCAGGAGCTGCTGCCCGTTCTCCGCCGAAAGCTCCAGAGCTACATGTTGACCATAGGTTGGAGACGAGCGTCGAATATCCACTGCCACATCCAGGATACGCCCCCGTGTCACTCGAACGAGCTTGACCTGAGCAAATGGTGGACTTTGAAAGTGCAGACCGCGAACTGTGCCCACATCTGCCGAGAGGGAATGGTTGTCCTGCACAAACTCGTCCACGATCCCAGCCTCGGAGAATCGCTGTCGATTGTAGGTTTCGGAAAAGAAACCTCGATGATCTGAAAATCGCTTTGGCGTCACGATCTTCACGTCCGCTATTGCGGTCGGCTGAACATTTAACATCATCCGTTCCTGACTTTGTTCTACCGCCATACGTCACGCTCTCAGGCAACAACGCCGAGACGCTCGCCACGATATCCACCTGAGCGAACTCTCTCCCACCATGTGCGGTTATCGAGGTACCACTGGACCGTCTTGCGAAGACCGGTTTCGAAGGTCTCGGCAGGCTGCCAGCCCAGATCCCGCGCAATCTTGGTCGCGTCGATCGCATAACGGAGGTCATGTCCCGGGCGATCGGCGACATAGGTGATCAGCCCTTCCCTGGGGCCAATCCGCGCATCGGGAATCATCTCGTCCACCAATCCGCAGATCGCCTTGACCACATCGATGTTCGTGCGCTCGTTCCAGCCTCCGATGTTGTAGCTCTCACCCACCCTGCCCTTTTCGGCCACCAGAATGAGCGCCTCCGCGTGGTCGTCCACATAGAGCCAGTCACGGATGTTCTTGCCATCGCCATAGACCGGCAACGGCTTGCCCTCCAAGGCATTCAGGATCATCAGCGGGATGAGCTTCTCGGGGAAATGATACGGCCCGTAATTGTTGGAGCAGTTCGTCACGACGGCCGGCAGGCCGTAAGTGTGGTGCCACGCCCGGACGAAATGGTCCGATGCCGCCTTGGAGGCGGAATAGGGAGAATTCGGCTGGTAGGGAGTGCTCTCGTGGAACAAGCCATCCTCTCCAAGCGACCCGAAGACTTCATCGGTCGAGATGTGATGGAAGCGAAAATTCTCGTGGCGCTCTCCGCTCAGGGTTCGCCAGTACCGCAGGCTCTCCTGCAGCAGCACGAAGGTGCCGACTACATTGGTCTGCACAAACTCTCCGGGGCCATCGATGGAGCGGTCCACATGGCTTTCCGCCGCCAGATGCATGATCACATCGGGCTGAAAGCGCCCAATAATGTCCTGCATCCGGGTCGCATCGGCGATATCCGCCCGCTCGAAAGCAAAGCGGGGATTATCTGCAAACGAAGCAAGGGAATCGAGGTTGCCTGCGTAAGTGAGTTTGTCCACCACCAGCACCTGATGGGGGGTCGCACCGATCAGACGGCGGACGACGGCAGAACCGATAAATCCGGCGCCACCGGTCACCAAAAAGCGTTTTCTCATTTTGGCATACCTTCTGCCGTCTGCTTCGAGGCTCCCTAGAACCAAGTCGGAGACTGAAATTCGAGATGAAGACAGAAGTCAAGAGGCGGCATCTCAGACTCGGGATCCGCCATGGCAATCTGAAAGCAATTCGATTTTAAAATTAAATTGAACCCATTAAAATTGCCATTCAACACGCGTCAACTCGTTATATTCGCGAACAAATTGATGCTGAGATTTACGGACTACGAATAAAAAATTAAATTACACTATATAAAGACAAGCACATTAGCCAACCGGCACACCTGAGCCAAGTTTTATTCCGAACCTGGGGGTGTCGCTGCTCTACATTCAAAAATGCTGAACAATGTATCCTTTTATGACGTTTGATCACATCGGTCCAGCGTCGCCTTGCCGCCGCGGCCCGCCGGGCATCGGAAGCCGGCAGGCAGAATCCCTTCGACTGCCGGTCGTCCGCCGTTGAAATCAGATCGGGATCGTCACCGGGAAGGAGCGATCAGCTTCCGATCTGATGCGCTGCGACAGAAAGCCCCCAGTCCAGAAGGCTCTCCGCCCGGGATGTGCTTGCCGCCTCGACATAGACGCGCAGCTCCGGCGCATTCCCGGACGCGCGGAAGTGGACGATCTCGCCGTTGCTGGCGGTGACGCGCAGCCCATCCCTTGCATCGAGACTGGCTGCGCCACCGAGAGAGGCGAACAGGTCGCGGCGAAAATCGATGTCCTTTTGAATCCGAGAAAGGAAGAATCCTGTCCTCTCGCTTGCGACATTCTTCAGGCGGTTGCTCGCAGCAGCCTTGAAGGAGAAATCGGCAGCGACATCGGCGAGAGGCTGCGCGCGTGCGGCGATTTCGCTCAATGCGCAAAGAATCGGCAGCATGGCATCACGCGTGGAAAGCGCCTTGAGCAAGCGTCCTTCCTGCGCCACGTCGGAGCCGAGCAGCACACCGCCATTGGCTTCGAACCCAACCACCACGCGCGCACCGGACCCTATCGCCTCGCTCATGCCCTCGATCACATAAGGAGACCCGACCTTCGTCCGGATGATATACTTGAAAGCTCCGGATTCCTCCAATGCCGAATTGGACGTGACAGGCGTCACGATCACATCGGCACCCAAGCGGCGTGCGGTGAGGGCTCCGACGAGATCGCCGCGCAGAAACGCCCCCGTCCCGTCGGCGATCAGCGGACGATCCGCATCGCCGTCAGTCGACACGATCGCATCGAGGGACATCGTCTCCGCCCATTGCCGCGCCAGGGCCTCGTCCTCCGGCCGCAACGCCTCCGTGTCGACGGGGATGAAGCTCGTTGCGCGGCCGAGCGACACGACTCGCGCACCGAGGGCCTCAATCACATCAACGAGAATATCGCGCGCCACGGAGGAATGCTGATAGACGCCGATCGTGAGTTGAGACAAAGCCCCGGCGCCGAAGAAGTCCAGATAGCGTGCCTTGTAGGCGGCAATCAGGTCCATCTCCAGATCGACGGCCAGCGACGCCGGAACGGCACCAGGGGCTTCAAGCATTCTTTGAATATTCAGCCTGGCATGATGCGCAGAGATGCGAGCTTCGTCCTGCTTGTCGATCTCTCCCTCGGCTCGGTAGAATTTCAAGCCGTTGCGGTCTTCCGGGATATGGCTCCCCGTAACCATGACGGCGGGAACGCCGTGCCGCAAACCGTGATAGGCCAGCGCCGGAGTCGGCAAAGCACCACAATCGACCGGACGCAGCCCTGCGTCTCTCAATGCAGCGCGACAGATCCGTGCAATGGTGGGGCTGCTGGCGCGCAGGTCCTGCCCGACCAGCACCATTCCCTCCATCCTGTCCGCGGCACCGTCGTCCTTGAGCATCTCCGCGAATGCCCGCGTGTAGGCATAGGCCGGAACGCCGTTCAGCTCCGTCACGAGCCCTCGCAGCCCGCTGGTGCCGAATTTCAGGGAGGTTTCGCCGGCGCTTGCCGAATGGGATGAATCTGCCTGGGTCATGAGCAGATTATTAGGGCCGTGGAAGCTCTGGCGTCCAGGGACGCACGCGGATCCTTCGGAGTACCTCCGAGGGCACGGCGATGGCGCTCTGGATCGTCCAGAAATCAGTTCCTGTCCGGCGTTTCGTCACTGCCGGCTTATGGCCGATGAGAGCTGAGGCAAAGCTGCAGGGCAACGGTCTGAAATGACAAGGCTCGCCAAAGGCCTATCCGCAGATGTCGAGAGCCGTACGCACTGAGCAAGGCCATCGACGCCGAGGCGTCAGCACTCCTCTCGTTCATCGGGCACGCCCGTATCCTGACGAGAAGATCTGCGACATGAAAGGAATGTGGCTGGGGCGCCAGGATTCGAACCTGGGAATGGCGGTACCAAAAACCGCTGCCTTACCGCTTGGCGACGCCCCAATGGTGGGCGTGTACATAATCGGCGGCGCCGGTCCTGGCAACCCGGTTTTGCGAAGGTCCGGTCTCGAAAAAGATATCTGCCTCGAGGTGCAAAACCCCCTTGCGGCATCCGCCCCCCCTCGCTATAAGACCGGCCTCCCGATGAATAATCGGTGTCGGAGTGTAGCGCAGTCTGGTAGCGCACCTCGTTCGGGACGAGGGGGTCGTAGGTTCGAATCCTATCACTCCGACCATTTTCTCAAGGCCAAGCGCCACTTCCCGCAAAGCAGGCGCTATCCCTGGATAGAGTTCGTAGAGGACTATTCAAGGAATCTACCCTGTTCATACAGGTGGACTAGGCGTCGCCAGTGCCGAGATTATGGCCAGGTTTGATTCGGCTACTTGGCAAATTGCGAGGCGCACTTGTTCTCGGACCACCTCACTGAAGGCTTGGAGAGTGACATGAGCGTCCGAACGACCAGCGCGTTCAACTAAACCACACTCTCAGATTGAACTGGTACCCGGTTCGCACAACCCCTAGCCGAGGCGCTATAGGTTGTATCAGCCCCCCCACTCATTGAGAGACACTCACTTGCCCGATGTCATCCCGGACAAGCGGCAGAATCGAGTCAACGCCATGCGCACTCATGATCGGGAGAGCTACATGATCGAGCTGAACAGCTCGAAATCGTAACCCAGTGTGTTGCAGAGCAGTTTGTGGGAGCCATAAATGAGAATAAGGCGGTTCCCGCGCTGCAGAACTATTCGCCGATTACCTCGACCGCCCGGCCAAGATCTCCACAAGATGCAGCAAAAAGCCAGCCGGCCTGGAGTTTGCCACCAAAGAGCCTAAAGCCCGGGCAAAGGGTACCCGTGATTTGACCGACGCCCTTTCGCCGTCCTCCTCCTATTCCGAAAGGGAAATAGACGAGCAGCAAAGAGTCGCTAGCTAAACCGCGAGACGAGCAGAACGATCCGCCGCTACAATGGCCTCCGCATACCGAGCCCCTATCCGCCTTAAAGGCACCTCAACGAACCGATAGTTAAGCTCTGCACATATCAAAATGATAGCTGTCGCTAATACAATATAGACAAATGCAAATCGAACATCCGCTTGGGCCGCGGGATGTATAACTCGCACTATAGCCCGAGTTGCGCGATATGCTGGTAAATGAATGAGGTAAATTGCGAATGAGCGCTCACCAAACCAGCACATAATCCGGCGCAGTATTCCGTCGTTGATAAAATATCCCTTCTCATACGAGCAGAGCCAGATGATGAGCGCTGAAACAAGCGCAGCGACTCCCACGAAGAAGAACACGGGCTGGTAGCGGGTAAGCCCAACAAGGCAGATCACAAGCAAGACAGGGATGACAATCCGCAGCCAAGAATCGCCAATTTTAGGCTCAAAGATCTTATAACTTGGAGTTTCAGACCAGAGAGCCAATAAGACACCGAGCATTAACGCATCAGTTTTAATCGCACCAAAAATATTAGATCCAGGTTCTCGGGGAATAAATAACTGCACCAAAACTATTGCAATCAATACAATTGATATCTTCTTCCTAGACACAAATATTAGAAATGGGAGCAACAAATAAAACTGCTCCTCTAGAGACAAACTCCAGTATACACCAAAACTCCCACACTGCCGGGTAATCCAAGCACATTCATAACTTCTTATATTCGCGACATGCGTCAATATAGAAACAGCATCAGCAAGATCTCTCTCGGACACCTTTCCATTTGCGATCGAGTAGATAGTCAACGGGAGGAAAAGCCATAGCCATGCCGAAGGTGTGATACGGTAAAATCTCCTCACCCAAAACGCAGCAGTTTCTCTCCAAAACCCCTCACCCGATGCCTCCAGCATCTTGCCCGATAAGCTTTTCATAATGACAAAGCCAGAGAGACATAAGAAGAGGTCCACGCCGACATAGAAGCCCTTGGACGCTCCCTGCCATGATTTTGTATCCCCAGGCAACAACCCGGGCATATGGGCAATCAGAACCATACCGATGGCGATGGCCCGTACAGCCTGCAACTCCTGATTATAACGCTTATGAGAATCCGCCATGAGCCCACCCGGGAGACAATACCTGTGCTATGGCACAACCGTTTGGCATATGACAAGTTATAACGTCACATGCGAACAAATACTTATAGCACAACTAAAGAAGCACTAGTCCTTTGCCACAGGGGAGCTGCGGGATGGTTCGAGGGGGTGTAAACTGAGCGGATCTGAGGGAGGGCTCTCCCATGCTCAAGCGCTATCTTGTCGATCTCACCCGCCGCGAGCGCAC
>NZ_JBVVAJ010000069.1:0-8559 GCF_055792805.1 Microvirga sp. HS2 | reverse complement strand
GATCCCCTCGCCTACGGCACCCATTCCTTACGACGGACCAAAGCGTCGATGATCTACCGAAGGACGGGCAATCTCCGGGCCGTCCAGCTTCTGCTCGGCCACACCAAGATCGAGAGCACTGTTTGGTATCTTGGCATCGACGTCGACGATGCTCTTCTGATTGCAGAGCAGGTTGAAATCTAAACGCAGAGGCGGCCCGTTGATGAGCCGCCTCAGACCTCACGCATATCGGGGCAACGCCCAGACTTGAGGCTTAAGCAGCCACGAAACAAACGACCGGCGCGTGCCAGGAGGAGACACTTTCTCGATTGTGGGTGCCAGCGCTCTGGATGAGAGAAGGGGCAGATGAGGTCCCCTTCTCTCATCTGGGTCCATCACTCTACTGTGGTAACCAGCCGGGTGCCCACCGCTTCCAGGATCAGGCGGTGCGCCCGTTCGACAATGTCATCGAGGGAGCGGGTCTTCACGAACATGGTCGAGGCGCGTGCCCAGATTTCGTCCCGCGTTGGAACATGCGGCAGATGCACATGGGCCAGCACCTCGTGTGCCCTGTGCTGGGCGGCGGCGAGCTTCACCCGCAGATCGGTGAGGCTGGGGGTGGTTTCCAGAGCATGGCTCACCTTGGCCGAGATGCTCTCCACGTTGAAGGTCGCCACTACATCGGCGGCCGCCCGGTCGATCACTCGCGATCCGAGCTTCTGCTCGTTTTTCAGAACGGCTTCAGGCGGGCTCTTGAGGTCCCACACCACGCCGATCCACGAGAGCGCCTTGAGAATGTAGAAGGTCGGGTCGATCTCCCACCAGCGGAAGCCCTGGCGCACGCTGGCCTGATAAGCATGATGATTGTTGTGCCACCCCTCGCCCATGGTGAAGAAAGCCAGCAGCCAGTTGTTGCGGGAGTCGTCGCCTGTCACATAGCGCTTCGAGCCGTGCACATGGGCCAGCGAGTTGATGCAGAAGGTGGCATGATAGACCGCCACCGTGCTCCAGAAGAAGCCGACCACGAGGCCTGGCCAGCCAGCGATCAGGAAGGTGATCAAAGCCAGCCCGGCGCCAGGGACCAACTCGTGCTTGTGGAGCCAAATCAGCTCCGGATACTTGGTGAAGTCGCCCACCTTCACGAGATCGACGGTGTCGTGCTGGCGCGTGAAGATCCAGCCCACATGGGCGAAGAGAAAGCCAGTGTGACGCGGCGAATGCACGTCGTGCGCGGTATCCGAGAACAGATGATGGTGCCGGTGCTTGGCGGCCCACCACAGTACGCTCTTCTGAGCGGTGCTTTGGGCCAGGCACGCGAGAATAAACTGGAACACGCGGCTGGTGGCATAGGAACGGTGTGAGAAGTAGCGGTGATACCCGGCGGTGATCCCGAACATCCGCAGCCAATAGAGGCTGATCGCAATGGTGACCGCCTCCCAAGTCACACCGGTCCAGATGGCGGCAAAGCACGCCAGATGAACGAGGATGAAGGGGATCGTTTGGGGATAGACAATGTCGCTATGCTCGTCATGCTTGGGGGCAGGCGTGGAACTCATTCTATTTCCATTGGATGCAAGGTGGCGCTCGGCTTGGCAGTCGGGGAGCAAGCCCGCGCCAGAAGCCGTTTAGCTATAAACTACCGAGTGGAAAAGCTGGGCTTCGTGCGACTTAATAGGCGCGGCCCAAGAGACCAAGGGACTCGTCCAGGAAAGCGGCCAGCCGGCACCCTACTTAGGTGACAGCGTCTGGAATGGGTTATCCGGGGAAACTGCTAACGCCTCAGAAATGTCTGTTGTCCCGTTTGTCAGCAGACATTCGATCTACTTCGCAAATGTGCCAGGAGCGGTCATTCTTGCCGAGGCAGCGAATGGTGCAATGGAACTCCATGCTGCCCTATCCCTGCGCAGAAAGCTCCATGCGCAGCCAGGCCAGATAGTCCTGGATATTGGCCTCGTCCCGTTTGCAGTATGACCATTTCTGGTGCTTCCGCACCGCGATGAAGCCAGCCTGCTTCAGGATGTCCAGGTGCCTGCTGGCCGTGGGCTGCGCGACGGCCAGCGCCTCGGCGATCAGAGTCATGCACACTCCGAACTCTATCGGGTCGGCTGACCATTGATGCCCGAAATGCCTTTCCGGGTCTGCCAGCAGCCGCAGGATCGCCATGCGGACCTCGCTGGCCATCGCCTTGATCTGGATTGATCTGTCCATCGCTCCATCGTATCGTCATTTTGCTAAATGACAATACGAGTCGTGCCGATGCTGGAACTGCCGAACACGTCGATCATTGAGAGCAACGCCATCAGATGGGGCAAGTGCGGGGACGGACCGCCGCTTGTTGCCATTCACGGCACGCCTTTCTCCTCGCAGGTCTGGCGTCGGATCGTGCCGCAACTCGCTGACCGCAGAACCATCTATTTCTTTGACTTGGTCGGCTACGGGCAATCCGAAATGCGACACGGCCAGGACGTGTCTCTGGCCGTGCAGAACAGGGTTCTCGCGGCCCTGTTCCGGGACTGGGGCCTCGAACGCCCCGATGTCCTCGCGCATGATTTCGGCGGGGCCACGGCGCTGCGGGCCTACTATCTGAACGGGCTGCGTTACGCCTCACTAACGATTTTCGATGCCGTTGCCTTGGCCCCTTGGGGGTCACCCTTCGTTCAGCATGTGCGCAGGCACGAGGCTGCATTTTCAGGCATGCCCGATTATATGCACCGCGCCCTCTTGCGGGCATACTTGCAGACCGCGGCTCACAAGCCGTTGTCGGACGAGGCTATGGAGGTCTACAGCGCCCCTTGGCTCGGACCGGTCGGCCAGCCGGCCTTCTATCGGCAGATCGCGCAGATGGACCAGCGGTTTACCGATGAGGTTCAGGGGCTGTATCGCAAGATGGATTGTCCCGTTACGGTCCTCTGGGGCGAAAAGGACGAGTGGATTCCCTTCGAGCAGGGAGTGGCCTTGGCTGAGGCAATCTCGGACCACGCTTGTGTCCCGGTTCCGGGCTCGGGCCATCTTGTTCAGGAAGACCGGCCAGAGGCCATAGTGGCGGCGGTCCTGAAGCTGCTTTCAAGCACCGAGCGACAGTTCCAGTCACCATAACTACTATGTAGCATTAAGCCGACAAAGTCCGCCTTGGGTCCAGGCTGTGTGGAAACGCGTTGATCTGCTAAGCTGCTGTTGATCAGCGGAGGGCGAGATGAAGCGTTTCGTTGAAGGGAAAGACCGCCGGCAGGCCACCCTGCTGCCTGAGTGCCTGGACGACTATGTGGCGCCCGACAATCCCGTGCGCCTCATCGAAGCCTTCGTGGACGAGCTGGATCTAGCCGCCCTCGGCTTTGCCGGGATGATACCAGAGGCAACGGGGCGGCCCGCCTATCACCCCGCGACCCTGCTCAAGATCTACATCTACGGCTATCTCAACCGTATCCCGTCCAGCCGCCGCCTAGAACGCGAGACCCAGCGCAATCTCGAGATGATCTGGCTGACCGGCCGCCTGATGCCCGACTTCAAGACCATCGCCGATTTCCGCCGCGACAACGGCCCGGCCATTCGTGCAGCCTGTGCGCAGTTCATCGGGCTTTGCCGCAAGCTCAACCTGTTCACCCGGACGGTGGTGGCCCTCGACGGCTCCAAGTTCAAGGCGGTCAACAATCGCGACAAGAACTTCACTGTCGCCAAGGTGGCCAAGCGCATCGAGCAGGTGGAGGCCGGCATCGCCCGTTACCTCGCCGCTTTGGATCGCGCCGACCGGCAGGCTGGCGCGGAGACCGAGACACGGGCAACCCGCCTGAAGGAGAAGATCGCGGGCCTGCGCCGGGCGATGCAGTCGCTGAAGCAGATGGAGCAGCAGGTCGAGGCTGCGCCCGACCAGCAGATCTCTCTCACCGATCCGGACGCCCGCTCGATGGCGACCAGCGGCAAGGGCACCGGCATTGTCGGCTACAACGTGCAGATGGCGGTGGAGGCCGAGCACCACCTGATCGTTGCGCACGAGGTGACCAATGTCGGCAACGACCGCACCCAACTGCTGGCAATGGGACGGCAAGCCCGGGCCGTGATGGCGTGTGAGGAACTCACCGTGCTGGCGGATCGAGGCTACTACAACGGCGACGAGGTGCTGGCTTGCGAGGGCTCTGGCGTCCTGCCCTATGTCCCCAAGACCCAGACCTCCGGCAACACCAGCCGCGGCCTGTTTGCCGGGCAGGACTTCGTCTATGACGCCGAGCATGACCACTACACCTGCCCAGCGGGCCAGCATCTGACCAAGGGCAAAGTGCGCTCAGACCGGCGGGATGTCATCGACCACTACCGCAATCTAACGGCGTGCTCGAGTTGCGCCCTCAAGCCTCGGTGCACACCGGACAAGCACAGGCGGGTGAAGCGCTGGCAGCATGAGGCCGTGCTCGACCGAATGCAGGCCCGGCTTGAGCGGATGCCAGAGGCCATGCTCATTCGCCGGCAGACGGTGGAGCATCCGTTCGGGACCATCAAGGCCTGGATGGGCAGCACTCACTTCCTGATGACGACCCTGGAGAAGGTCAAAACCGAGATGAGCCTGCACGTGCTGGCCTACAACCTGAAGCGGATGATCGCCATCCTGGGTGTCGGGCCGCTACTGAAGGCTCTCGAAGCCTGACGCCACACGTCCGCCCATGTGCACCATCGCGGTACCCGCAAAACAGCGCCCGTCATCCGCACACTGGCAGCAGCGTTTTCACACGGCCTCGGTCAATCCAGGAAATTAGCGCGTCGCTGGCAATGTCTGATAATCCCTACTTATCGGACATTGTCGCCAGCTTGGCACATTCGCACACTAAAGCAGCATCTTATTGTTTTGGCGTGTGATGTGATCTGCTGATAGCCGTGTTTAGCCACCGAGCGTACCAACAATGGCCTTCACCTCCTCTTGCAACAGTGGTGAGAGGCCCAACTGATCAAGCTGCCTTGATTGAAGCCAATCCTTTGCCTCTTTCGGATCCATGTCTTTCCGAGCAGCAAGATCATTCAGCTTCATCGCAGTTACCCTGGAAAGTCCCAGCGAGATGAAGCTGATCATGGTCTTGTCAGAGGCTCCAACTTCGAGGAATAGCGGCAGTGCCGGCACATTTGCGGCAAGCTCTTCCATGTGGGCTTCGGTGAGTGCGTAGGAGAGAAGCGTATTGTAGCAGCCGAATAGCCTCACCGCTTGGAAGCGAATTTGGGTTTCAATTACCTCCAGAGTGTCACGAATGACCTTCCGAATGTCGGCAGACGGCTTCCTTCGGATTTGGCCATCAATGATCCTGGGTACCGGGAGGCCCTGCATCCACTTCTGAGCCATCAGAGCATGGAAGCGGTGCAAGTTGCGTGTGGTGTCAATTCCCAGCAGCAGTGAGTGGCACCTTTCCAAAATAACGCTGTAGGAGTTGAAGGCATTTGGCTCACGAGGATGAAGTGGGATGAGGCGCATGGCGCTCTCCTCGCCGCCCTCCTTTAATTCATTGCGTATGGCTTCATAGAGTTTCTGCTGTTTGTGAGCAGAAATATTGGGTGTGCGCCGAACGATTTCGTGTGGGAGCGAGATCATCGACACTGCCGACGCGAGTGCAGCCTGCAGCGCCTCCGCTTCCGGCGAATCCGCATCTAAGCCAGCTCTGGCCAACGTAGTAGGGAGTTGACCACGATGATAGTCAGAATAGAGCCTGCCAAATGCGGACTCAAGGTCTGGGTCGTTGCGTTGAGTTGACGTGAACTTGTCGTCAGTAATGATGCCAATTAGGCGTTCGCTATCAATTGTGATGCTACTCTCGATCGCAGGTACAACTATTGAGTCCCTTGGCCCATCCAACGGCTGTTTCTTCCAATTATGATAATCGATGAGGAAGATATTGCCCTGAAACTCTTTGCGCAGGCGTCCGGCTCGACCTGAGAGATTCCAGAAGTCCGTTGATTCAAGAGGTGAACGCTGTCCTTTCTCCGGTGCGAACATAAAGATGTTCTTAGCTGGCAAGTTGACCCCTTGAAGCAGAGTGCTTGTACAGACAAGATAGTCAACATCTCCTGAAGCTGCCGCTTGTTCCACAGCTCGTCGAACTACTGTAGGCACCTGCGAGTAATGAAAGCCGATACCTCGCTTTATACATTCCGCGAGCACATACTTCTCGTGCACAGCTTCCCTGACTAGATCGGCCAGAGCGAGTTGTTTGGCGGTCGGCTCCCGCGCCTCAAACAACTGAGCTAATTGTAAGGCCACGGCCTCTGACTCGGCTGCACCATTCGCGTAGATGATGTTCGATTGCCCGAGGCCAAGCTTGGCCGGAATATGCACTAATTTTTCCTTGCGGCTGGCAAGTGTATGCCGCACATCCAAAGTGGCGACGTCCATCGGCTCCAGACTCCCGTCGCCAAGGGTTTTGAGGGTAATTCGCCCCTTAGAACCACCCTGAACATCCACGATGATGAAGTTCTGAGCCACTGTCGGCTCTACAGACGGAAACTGCGCCACTTCGGGCATTCCGAAGATGCGACCAAAAACATCAAGGTTTCTGATTAGCGGACTTGCAAAGAGGACCTGAACATCGCGATTGCGCTCGAGCAAATCGTCTATCACCCATTGGAGCAGCACCCCGCGTGATCCATCAGCAATCGAATGCGCTTCATCAATGACGAGGACATCCGCCTTGAAGTTGGGGTGAGCGGCAAGGCACAGCTGCACCCGCTCTTGGGTCATGACATATATTGATCGGGAAGGCAGCTCTGCTTCAGCGTCAAGTGGAACAGTAATGATCTCTGGCGGGCCCTTTTGCGTTGTGGAGAACTGCAACTGAAGAGCAAGATCTTCCGCAACCTGCGCAATCAATGCTCGAGTAGGCACAACATAAACCACCACCTTGGGAGCATTAGCCTGAAACAACGAGTTCAAAAATGCTTGGAGAACGAATGATTTACCAGCGGAGGTCGGCGCAGATATCGCCACACGCTGGCGATCAACTAGACGCCTCCAAAGATCATACTGAAAACCTGTAAGTTGTAGATCCTTGTTGTTAACAGTGACAGTCTGTCTATCAGCGAGCTCCAACTCCTCAGCGGCCAACTCCCATGGAAGAGTGGCAAGGGCCTTGTCTACTTCTGCCCTCGTTCCGATTGCCGGGAAATTCCCGAGCCTAGCGAGCACGACCCGCAGAGCCTGATCAAGTGGATAGCGCGCGGTGCCGAAGAGCTCAAACGCGCAAGTCGCAACTCTAAAAGCGGCTCGCCGGTGCTCCGGATTGTTAGACGTAGCGAGGATCGCCGCAGCTCGCAGTGCCTTGCCACCAACAACATCATCTAGCTTGACTGGTTGGGGTGTCTTTAGCTCTCTCTGCAGCCATGCCAATTCGATTGCTTTTGCTGCTTCATGGAAGCGGTTGTTCGACCAAACCTTCTCAGAGAGATCCTGTATCATTTCTTTGACGCAGCCTTTGGTTTTGTCTTCAAGGCCGATTTCGGCTTCGGCTTGATCACCTTCTTTTTAGACGGTGTTGGGGACTTCCAACCGATTTTGTCTTGGAACAGGTCGCGGAATTCACTCACCGAGGGCAACGGAAAGAAGAATATTTCCATAGTATGTTGCTCAAGGCCGGCTCCTTTGAGCGCGTTAGAGAGGGTTGGCGAAAGTTCTGAAAGCTTCTGGATTGTCATTTGCTCAAAGGCTTTAGGTACTTCGCCCTTATTCAATTTGTTAAGCTTCGCAAACCCATCGAAGTCGAAGCCAATTAGACATGTCGTGACATTTACACGTTGATTGGATTCCTCTTCAAATGGATCTAAGTGTTTGACAATCGCTGCTTTGGCAGCGTCGGTTAGGCCAGAAAGCGCAATATGACGCTCCACCAGCTCCAGCTCGTGAATGAGCTTCTCCTCTGAAAGAGCTTCGGCAATTGACTGAACCGCTGCGCCAATACCTTGTCCGACGTCTGAATAGAGCTTCGATTCGCCCCAAAAGAACTGAAGCTGTTGGGATTTTTCACAATAGCGGACATGGACCCCATCCGCCCCATGGACAGGCATTTCCTTGTTTGTCTTAAGTGCCATTTTGGCTAGGAGCTGAGGTGCATCCAATATCCATTCAGTCAAAAGATAGAGCAAAAGCTCGCCAGCTTCTCCATTCCGGTTAGTCGCCTTCTGAGCCCGTTTGAAGAGCCGTGTTGCCTTTTGTTGGAGCCGGTTGGTTTTTAGTCGAAAGGCTGCGGCTGGGATTTTTCCGTAAAGAGTGTCCACCGCATCTACTTCGGATCGCGGCAAAGCGAACGGCGTAAGATACAGACTGATGAGTTCCACCAGATCTATGACAGTGCACTCGCCATTTCGAAATGCTGGGTAGTGAACCCGAATCGTAACACCATCGCATTCGCATGTTACCGAATGCTGCAAGGTTCTGATCCGAGGAGCGAGTTCCTCATAATCTCTTCGCAACGCGGCGCAAACTAGATCAAGATCAACACTAGTCCTTTGCCACAGGGGAGCTGCGGGATGGTTCGAGGGGGTGTAAACTGAGCGGATCTGAGGGAGGGCTCTCCCATGCTCAAGCGCTATCTTGTCGATCTCACCCGCCGCGAGCGCACT
>NZ_JBVVAJ010000068.1:0-9171 GCF_055792805.1 Microvirga sp. HS2 | reverse complement strand
GAAGGCGTCCGGGTTCTTCACCGAAGCCTCGTATTTCGCGCGATAGCCGGCAGCGTCCAGATAGGCGCGGTGGGTCCATTCGGACGGGACGTCGTAGATCTTCTCTTCCATGGCGCTTCTCCCAGACACGTCGTGAGGGTGTAATTAGGTCTAGGTTTAAGGAAAGAGAGAGGGGCTGAGCAAGCGGGACCGGGATCGGACTTTGGTCGTTGATACTTTTGAGGCTGCGCCGCAATGGCGTTGGCGCCCGTTTGATGAAACGCCGCGTCATGGCCTCCTGTCGTCATGGCCGGACTTGATCCGGCCATCCCCGTCTTGGAACCGCTCCACCATCAAGACGTGGATCCCCGGCACAAGGCCGGGGATGACGGTGAGCCCCTGATACGGGAAGCCCCTTAAACCCCGCCCATCCTGCACACGATGGCCCATTCCTCGTCCGTCACCGGCTGCACCGAGAGGCGGGAATTGTTGACCAGGATCATCTTTTCGAGGCCGGGCTGCTTCTTGATCTCGTCGAGGGTCACGGGGCGCTTGAGGGCTTTGACGGCTTTCACGTCCACCATGCCGAACTTGCCCGTCTCGTCCGTGTGGTCGGGGTAATATTCCTTGATCACCTCCACGATGCCGACGACTGCCTTGCCCTCGTTGGAATGGTAGAAGAAGCCCTGCTCGCCCAGTTTCATCGCCATCAGGTTCTGCTTGGCGACGTGGTTGCGCACGCCGTTCCAGTGGGTGCCCTTGTCGCCTTGCGCGACTTGGTTGTCCCAGGACCAGACGGAGGGTTCGGACTTGTAGAGCCAGTAAGCCATTCTCTTCAAACTCAATGCTCGGACTTGATGGGACGGTTCATGAGCGCATCGACCGCCTGGTCGAGGGTCCATGCGCCGGAGAGGATCCGCTCGACCGCTTCGGCGATCGGCATGTCGACGCCTTTGTCGCGCGCCAGCGCCACGAGGGCGCTCGCCGTCGTGGCGCCCTCCACGAGCTTTCCGCCCGAGGCGTCCTGCACGCTCATGCCCTGGCCGAGATGGAGGCCGAAGGAGAAGTTGCGCGACTGCGCGGAGGAGCAGGTGAGCACGAGATCGCCGAGGCCCGACAGGCCCATCAGCGTCTCGGCCTCCCCGCCATAGGCGCGGGCGAAGCGCAGGAGCTCTGCGAAGCCGCGGGCGATCAGCGCGGCCTTCGCGCTCTCGCCGAGGCCGCGCCCGACGACAGCGCCGCAGGCGATGGCGAGCACGTTCTTGGCGGCGCCGCCGATCTCCACGCCGCGCAGGTCCGTGCGGTGATAGACGCGAAGGGTCGGGCCGGAGAGGGCGGTGGCGAGATCCTCCGCCAGCGCCGCGTCGCGGCAGGCCAGCGTCACGGCGGTGGGAAGGCCGCGCACGACGTCGTGGGCGAAGCTCGGCCCCGACAGCGCGGCGACGGGAGCGCCGGGGCGAACCTCCTCCACCACGTCGCACAGGAAAGCGCCGGTGCTGCGCTCGATGCCCTTGGCGCAGAGCACGAGGGGCGTCTTGTGCGGGAGAACGCGCGACAAGGCTTGCGCCATGTCCCGCGTCGTCTGCGCGGGCGTGACGAGAAGGACCGCATGGCTCGCGGCCAGAAGGTCCAGATCGGCGGTCGGCGTGATGCGGTCGAGCAGGCGGGCGCCAGGCAGAAAGCGCTCGTTCGCGCGGGTGCGGGCGAGCTCCGCCGCCTGCTCCGGGGAGCGCATCCAGAGGATCACGTCGTTCCCGGCGATGGCGGCCGCATTGGCGAGCGCCGTCCCCCAGGCTCCGGCCCCGGCGATGCCGATGGGACCCGTCGCTCCCGGCATCAGGCCTTCGCTCCCACGGCTTGGCCGCTGGTGTCGAGCGGCCAGCGGGCGCGCGCGGGGGCGTCGATGTCGTCGATGAGGCCGAGCCGCATGCGCTCGAGGCCCGCCCAGGCGATCATCGCGGCGTTGTCGCCGCACAGGGCCAGGGGCGGGGCGACGAGCTTGAGGCCGGTCTCGACGGCCAGACGCTGGAGCGCCTGGCGCATGGTCTGGTTCGCGGCGACGCCGCCCGCCACCACGAGCGCCTTCGGTGCGCCCGCGATCTCGCGGAACCGGCGCAGGCCCACGCGGGTGCGGTCCACGACCACGTCGACGATGGCGGCCTGGAAGCTCGCGCAGAGATCGGCGATGTCGGTCTGGGTAAGGGGGGCGATCTTCTCCGCCTCGATCCGCACGGCGGTCTTGAGGCCCGACAGGGAGAAGTTCGGCTCCGCCCGACCCTGCATGGGCCGGGGCAGGGCGAAGCGCTCGGGGTTCCCCTTCGTCGCCTCGCGCTCCACCTGGGGCCCGCCGGGATATCCAAGGCCCAGCATCTTCGCCACCTTGTCGAAGGCCTCGCCGATCGCGTCGTCGATGGTGGTGCCGATGCGCACGTAATCGCCCACGCCCTTCACCGCCACCAGCTGGGTATGGCCGCCGGAGGCGAGAAGGAGCAGATAGGGAAAGCCGATGCCGTCGGTCAGCCGCGCCGTGAGCGCGTGGGCTTCGAGATGGTTCACCGCCATCAGGGGCTTGCGGGTGACGAGCGCGATGGCCTTCGCGGTGGTGAGGCCCACGAGAACGCCGCCGATGAGGCCGGGGCCCGCGGCCACGGCGATGCCGTCGATATCCTTGATCGCGCAGCCGGCGCTCTTGAGGGCGCGCGCGATCAGGCGGTCGAGCACCTCCACATGGGCGCGCGCCGCGATCTCCGGCACCACGCCGCCATAGGCCGCGTGTTCGGCGATCTGGCTCAGGACCTCGCTGGAGAGGATTTCGCCGCGCCCGTCGAAGCCGACGCCCACCACGGCGGCCGCGGTTTCGTCGCAGGTGGTTTCGATGCCTAGGATGCGCATGGTCTGTCAGCTGCCGTTGGCTCTAAGTGATCATTCGGGCTTTCGGCCCGGCGGTCATCACCCTATAGTCCGCCCCGCCGCACAAGATCAAACGCGGATGTTGTCTTAAAATCTGGAGCACGCAGCGGGAATGACCTCCTCACCGACCCTGGTCATCGGCACGCGCGGCAGCCCTCTGGCGCTGGCGCAGGCCCACGAGACGCAAGACAGGCTGGTGGCCGCCCGTGGCTGGGCGGTCGAACACCTGCCCCTGTCGATCATCAAGACCACGGGCGATGCGATTCAGGACCGTCCCCTCTCGGAGGCCGGCGGCAAGGGGCTCTTCACCAAGGAACTCGACATCGCGCTGCTCGAAGGCGCCATCGATTTGGCCGTCCACTCCGCCAAGGACCTGCCGACCACCCTGCCGGAAGGCATCGTGATCGCGGGCTTCCTGCCCCGGGAGGACGTGCGCGACGCCTTCATCAGCCACCGCTACAAGAGCCTTGCCGATTTGCCGCCCGGCGCCGTCGTCGGCTCGGCGTCCCTGCGCCGCCAGGCTCAGGTCCGCCGCCTGCGGCCCGACCTGACGGTCACGCTGCTGCGCGGCAACGTCCAGACGCGGCTCGCCAAGCTGGAGCGCGGCGAGGTGGACGCCACCCTGCTGGCCATGGCGGGCCTGCGCCGTCTCGGGCTCACCGACCATGTGACGGCCATGCTCGACACCGACGATTTCCTGCCCGCCGTGGGGCAGGGGGCCATCGCCATCGCGGTCCGCGCCGAGGACGAGCGGGTGCGCGACGCCCTGCAGCCCATTCTCGATCCCGCCACGGCCCACGCGCTCGCCGCCGAGCGGGCCTTCCTCACCATTCTCGACGGCTCCTGCCGCACGCCGATCGCGGGGCATGCCCGCATGGTGGGCGACGCGCTGGAGATCCGCGGCCTCGTCCTGCGCCCGGACGGCTCGGAAACCCTCGAGGCGGTCCGGCGCGGCTCGCCGGACGACGCGGTCACCCTCGGACGCGAGGTGGGAACCGAGCTTCGCACCCGCATGCCGGCCGGATTCCTGGACCTGTGATGCGGATCCTTCTCACACGCGCACAAGAGGATGCCGAGCGCACGGCGAAGAGGCTCGCGGCCTTCGGTCACGAGGTGGTGATCGCGCCCGTGCTCCGCGTCGTGCCGACAGGCGATCCCGCGCCTGCGGAATCGTATGACGCCCTCATCGTCACCAGCGCCCATGCGGTGGAGGGCCTCGCTCCATATCCGGACAAGGCCGTTCCGATCTTCTCCGTCGGCGAGCGCACCACCGATGCGCTGCAGGAGGTGGGGTTCACCTCGATCACGACGGCGCAGGGCGATGCGGTGTCCCTGTCCCGGCTGATCCGGGAAACGCTCCGGCCGCCGCGGACCCTGCTTCATGTCACGGCGCGTCACCACAAGGAGGAGCCGGCGGCCTCCCTTGCGGCAGCGGGGTTCACGATGCTGTCCTGGGAGGTCTACGAGGCCGAAGCCCTGCCGGCCCTGCCCGAAGCCGCCCTGGAGGCGCTTCGCACTGGCAAAATCGAGGCCGTGCTCCATTATTCCCGTCGGAGCGCGGATCTTTTCGTACGGCAGGTGGAGAAGGCGGGGCTTCGGTTCGCCATCCTCGACTGCCTCCACCTCTGCCTGTCCGAAGACGTCGCGGCCCCCCTCAGGGCCATGGGCGCGGCCACGCGCATGGCCAGCCGCCCGCATGAGGATGCGCTGCTCGATCTGGTGCGGAGCCCTTCGTGACCTCGGTCACCGCTTCGTTTACGATGTCGGCCTAGCGCATCGTCCGGCACCGGAGGTCCGCGTCAGCAATCGTGGCCCTTCGGGTCCGCTCCGGTCGGTGCGCGGCTTGATAGAGGGAGCATCGGGCGGGTTCCAAAAGTGGGAGTCCACTTTGGAGTCCGGTGCTCCAGGACCTTTGCCGAAGGAGAGGACCGTTGTCCGATAGATCCGTCCCCTTCCCCTGATGCTCCGGCGCTGCCGGGGAACCGAAGGTTGCGCTCAAGCTTGCCTCAATTGCGTTCCAGTCTGACTTGTCCGAATTGCCCCTCCAAGAGTGACCTGTGACCGATTCATCCGATCCCAAAGCTCCCAAGAATTCCCGCAAGAAGCGTTCCCGCGAGCCCGCGACCATCGATCTGAAGGCGACCGTGGTCGATGAAGGCGTTCAGCAGGACGCGGACAAGGCCTGGGACGCCGTGAAGCCCGAGGAAACGATCGTCATGCCGGAAGCCGGCGCTCCGGCGGAGGACACCCTGGGTCCTCGGGAGGCGACGCTCGATTCGGGGGCCGACACCGATACCCTCGCATCGGCCGCGGTCGCCGAGCCGGGCGCAGCCGCCGACGAGGTTCCGCCGCCGCCGCCCGAGGCGCCGGGCGAGCCGGACGGCGTTCCCCCCGGTCCACCTCCCGCTCCTCCGCCTCCCGCCCCGGAGCGGCGCGGCTCGGCCGCCGCCGTGATCGGCTCCGGCCTCCTTGGCGGCCTGATCGGCGCGGGTCTGGTCTATGGCCTTCAGCACTGGCAGCAGAACGCGCAGGATCCGCGCATCGCGCAGCTGGAGCAGCGGGTGAGTGCCCTGGGCCAGTCCCGGCCGGCATCGCAGCCGTCGCAGCCGGGGGCGCAGAACGTGGATCTTTCCCCGATCGAGGAGCGCCTGAAGGCGCTCGAAGAGGCTCGCGCGCCTCTCGACCAGCGCCTCCAGGAGATCCAGGACGCGGCGAACCGCGCCGCCTCGCAGGCCGAGGAGGCGCTCAACCGGCCGTTGCCGGAGCCAGCCGCGCCTCCTCCGCCGCCTCCGCCTCAGAACGAGGCGGCGCTGACCGATCTCTCCAAGCGCCTCGACGATCTCTCCACCCGTCTCGGCGCCCTGGAGAATTCCAACCGCCTCGAGACCCTGGACAATACGGTCCGGACGCTCGAAGGCGACGTGCGCACGGCAGCGCAGAGCGCGGCCGGAGCATCGAACGCCGTGCAGGATCTGAACCGCCGCCTGGGCGAGCAGGATCAGCGCCTCGCATCCCTCTCGCAGCAGGTTGCCGAGAGCGGCAAAAGCGTGGAGGCGGCGGGCCAGTCCAGCACGCGGGTCGTTCTTACCGAGCGCCTGGGCGATGCGCTCCGCACCGGCGCGCCCTATGCGGACGTGCTGGACGCCTTGCGCAAAAGCGGCGCCGACGCCGGGCGGCTGAAAGCCCTGGAGCCCTTCGCGGAGAAGGGCGCGCCGACCGCCGCCGCCCTGCGCGAGAGCTTCGAGCCGCTCGAGGCGCAGATCCTGCGGGACGAGCGGGCGGCCTCCGGCGAATGGTCCGACCGGGTGCTGCGCATGCTGGACAAGGTGGTCACCGTGCGGCCGGTGAACGAACCGGAGACGACCGGCGTTTCGGGAACGGTGGCGCGGATCCGGCAGGCCCTGGCCTCCGGCGACGTGGCGCAGGCGGCGTCCGCCTGGTCCTCCCTGCCCGAGCCCGCGCGCAGGATCTCCGAGGAATGGGGCCGGCAGGTGAAGGCCGTGGCGGATGCAAGGCAGGCGTCCCACGATCTCTCCAGCGACGCCCTCGCGGCCCTCAACCGTTCGACGCAATAAAAGGAACAGCCCAGAATGTGGCGTGCTCTACTCTTCATCGGTCTTCTCTGCGTCGCAGCCTTCGGGGCGGTCTGGCTGGCCGACAGGCCGGGGACGGTTCTGGTCACCTTCGGCGGCTATGAAGTGCAGACCTCCGTCGCGGTGGCCGCCGTCGCCCTCGCGGGACTGGCCCTGGCCCTGGCCCTGCTCTGGTCCGCGGTGAGCACGATCCTGCGGCTGCCCTCGCGCCTGACCTTCGCGTCGCGGGCGCGCCGCCGCTCCCGGGGCTATCAGGCGGTTTCGCGGGGCATGGTGGCCGTGGGCGCGGGCGATACCATCGCGGCCCGCCGCTACGCCAACGAGGCCGAGCGCCTCCTCGGCCATGAGCCCCTGACGCTTCTCCTGAAGGCCCAGGCCGCCCAGGTTTCGGGCAACCGGGAGGCGGCGGAGGCCGCCTTCAAGCAGATGATGGACGAGGACGAGACGCGAGTGCTGGGGCTGCGCGGCCTGTTCGTGGAGGCGCGCCGCCGGGGCGATGCCGTTGCTGCGCGGGAATTCGCCTCGGAAGCCGTACGCCTCGCTCCGGCGGCCGCCTGGGCGAGCGATGCGGTCCTGGAGGCGCGCTGCGCCGAGGGCGACTGGCGCGGGGCGCTGGACGCCATCGAGCGGCGGACGTCGCTCGGCCTCCTCGACAAGGCCACCGCCAAGCGCCACCGGGCGGTGCTTCTGACGGCCGACGCCCTGGAGCGCGCCGAGCGCGATCCCGAGGGCGCGCTCCGGAGCGCCCAGGACGCGGTGAAGCTCGCGCCCGATCTCGTGCCCGCCGCGGCGCTGTCCGGGAAGCTCCTGTCGCGCCGGGGCGACCTGCGCCGGGCCGCCAAGATCGTGGAGACGGCGTGGCGCAGCCAGCCGCATCCGGATCTCGCCGAAGTCTATCTCAACCTGCGTCCGGGCGATTCGGGCCTGGACCGGCTCAAGCGCGCCGAGACCCTGTTCAAGCTCTCGGGCGGCGCGCCGGAGGGACGTCTGGCCGTGGCCCGCTCCGCTCTCGAAGCGCGCGAGTTCGACCGCGCCCGGGACGCACTGGAGCCGTTGCTGTCGGACCGGCCGTCCATGCGGGTCTGCCTGCTGATGTCCGATCTCGAACAGGCCGAGCACGGCTCCACGGGCAGGGGCCGCGAATGGCTCGCCCGCGCCACCCGCGCGCCGCGCGACCCGGCCTGGATCGCCGACGGAATCGTCTCGGATCACTGGGCCCCGATCTCTCCGGTGACAGGCCGCCTCGACGCCTTCGTCTGGCAGGCGCCGCCGGATGTGCTGATCGCCCCGGAAATCACCATGAGCGATGACGTGACGGCGGATCTCGACGACGAGCCACGGGCGCTGCCGGTGACCCCCGCCAGGGAAGCGCAGCCCGAGACCGTAGTGGCCGCCCCGGCCCCGGAGCCTGCGCCTGCACCGGCTGAGCCCGTCGCGGCGGTCGAGGCGGCCTGGCCTGAGCCTGCGAACGAGGCGAAGGACGAAGTCTCCTCTCCGCGGGCGGAAGAGGTGGTTTTTCCCGCGACGCCCCCGGACGTGCCGAAGCCCGAAGAGCCAGCGTCCGCCCGTCGCAGCGCTTTTTCCATCTGGTAGTCAAAATCAGCTCTCGTCTGCCCTTGCCAAGCGGCAGGCGAGAGGGTATGAGGTCGCCCTCTTCGATCGCATGATCGGCGCGCCGCAATAGCTCAGCTGGTAGAGCACCTCATTCGTAATGAGGGGGTCGGGGGTTCGAATCCCTCTTGCGGCACCATTCTTCCTTTTGAATTTCAAGAGGTTGGAAGGGGGGTGCCATAAGGGCAGCTTGCCGCTAAGCGGTTGGAAAGGAAGCACGGTTCGACCGTGCTGCCGGATCAGATTTGGGGTCGTAGCTCAGTTGGGAGAGCGCGTGAATGGCATTCACGAGGTCAGCGGTTCGATCCCGCTCGGCTCCACCAATCTGATCACATCGGAGCGTGCGGGTGTAGCTCAGGGGTAGAGCACAACCTTGCCAAGGTTGGGGTCGAGGGTTCGAATCCCTTCGCCCGCTCCAATTTCAAAAAAGCCGCCTTCGGGCGGCTTTTTGCTTTTCGGCGCCTCCGCGTCTGCGAGACGCGCGACCGAAACGGGCCCTTGCCAGGGAATCTGGAAGGGCCCGCAAGGGTGACCTCGAAGGTCATGCATCATGGATGCTCGATCCGGCTGAACCGGCTTTTTAGGATATCGATTGTGGAGCTGGGAGCCTCCCCCATGCTCAGTCCGGCATAGTGGAGGGCGCCATCAGCCCAGGCGGTGTTTCGATCTCAGCCTCCATCTCTTCCGGACCGGGGCGGGTGCCCGGCCTGCCAGGGTCGCGGCCGGCCGCCGGTTGTCCGAGGAACCCGCACGGGCGATTGGCCGATCCGCTGTTCGCGACAGGCCCTGTCCGGCGCGCAGGAAACAGGCCCGTCATTGTTAAAAGGCCCGCGGGGCCGGCTGGTTTCAGCGTGGCGGAAAAGAAAAAAGCCCGGCATGGCCGGGCTTTCGAGGCGATCCACGATCGCGGGCGGGGTTCTCGCTCCCGCCCCCGCCTCACGCGGCTTTGACGCCTGAGAGGAAGCTCGCGACCTCGTGGTCGAGATCGGTGGAGTGGCGCGCCAGCTCCTGCGCCGCGCCCAGCACCTGGTTCGCTGCCGCACCGGTCTCGCCGGCGCCCTTCTGCAGCTCCACGACG
>NZ_JBVVAJ010000067.1:0-10166 GCF_055792805.1 Microvirga sp. HS2 | reverse complement strand
CTATGCGGATTACCCCGATGCGTTTGCGGGCTGGAACCTGGTGTCCTCGATGGGCGCCTACATCTTCTTCGTCGGATTGTTCGTGTTCATCGGCGGCGTGATCGATGCCTTCCGGCGCAAGGAGCACGCGGGCGATAATCCGTGGGGCGAAGGTGCGACGACGCTGGAATGGACCCTGTCGTCTCCGCCTCCATACCACCAGTTCGAGACCCTGCCCCGCATCGTCGATGCCGGCCATTAGAGCAGGAAATGGTCATATGGAAGCAGCCAACAGGACTTGGATTGTTTTCGAACCTTACGGATCACTGATACATTGACCCATCGTCACTATGCCGGGCGCATGTCACGCCGTCAGGTCCGGGAAACGGGAGGAGACGCTGTGGTTGCCCTATTCAGCTCAGGTCCACTGAGGCCGCTCCATCCCCTCCACGCTAGCCTGCTCGTCTTTCCGTTCCCTCTGTTCCTATGCGCTCTGGCCAGCGATTTCGCCTATTGGTCGAGCTTCCACGTGGGAGCCATAAAGATTAGTGGGGCAGCGATGTCTATCGATATGATGTAATGTTGATGATCGGAGTTGCCGCGACCTTCTGAAAGGCCCCTCGCACTGGACATCCACAGAACCTCATGCTCTCCTCATCGGCATAGATGTTGGGCGGGTCGCCCGCGTCTGGGCCCTCGGGATTGAGAAGACCATGTTGCCGACCGTTGGGGTTCACATGCCCTTTCGACCGCTCGAACTTTCCTGAGTCGGAACAGTCCCTGACCTGATGGAAGTGGATGCCGTGCCATTCCGGAGCCAGGCCGCCGGCATTGATGCTCACCCGACCCAGCAATCCGTGTGCGCCGCCGCGGATGGTGATTGTGCCGATGGTGTTGCCCTTTGCCCCCAGCACCGGTCCTTCGAAGGTCTGGGGAGCTTGAGCTTGCCCCAGAGCGGGGGTGGCGAGCCCGCCCACGGTCAGCATCGCGATCAGGGTTTTCTCATGGTCATTCCTTCAGCTTGGGATCAGGCTCAACACTGCCAGGCTCGCTTGGCTCCAACGATGACGCCGTCCTGCCCGCCCGGCATCCTTTAGGTTCCATCTGTCGGTCCCGTAAGGGAGGCCGCAACCATCAGGCGTCAGGCTCGGGACCTTTCCGGGGCCAAATGCGGGAGGCCTCCTCCCGCGCTTGGTTCTAGACCGCCCAAGCCCAACTGGCACACTCCCGACGGGCCGAGACATCGACGGGACCGGAACCCGTCCCGAAACGGGCCGGCGGATCGCTGGTCGGGAACGACTCCAGGCTGGCCTTGTCCACGGGATCAAGGTCGTCGGGCTTCGACTCGGTGCTCTGCATAGCGCTCCTCCCATGGTGCCCTGCGCATTTGGTGCGCCGCGGGTTTGCCCACCGAGGCTGCTCATCAGGTTTCGGGCGAGTGCAGTCCGGAGGCGGCCTCCAGCTGCGGCCGCAAGGCCTCCAGGTTGTAGCCGGCCTCCGACGCCGTTTGCAGGATCTCATTCGGTGACAGGCGGTCACTGGCGGCCAGCGCCCACAGGGTCGCCGAGCGCGTGCCGCTGCGGCAGAAGGCCAAGGCCGGCTTCTCGGCCTTCGACAGAGCCGCCCTGAACGCTTCAACCTGATCGTCCGACACCTGGCCTGAAACCACCGGGATGTGCCAGTACGAGAGACCCAGGCGCTCCGCAGCCGCCGCAAGCTCCTGGCCGCGGGGTTGGTCCGGCGCCTCGCCGTCGGGGCGGTTGTTGATGACAGACCGGAAGCCCGCCGCAGCAGCATCTGTAAGATCCTGTTCCGTCAGTTGATGGGCGACCGAGATGTTGGGCGTCAGCTTGCTTATCTTCACGCGACAGCTCCCTTCAAGAGATTGGGCACTGCTGCTCCACTTGGTGCGGGTTGGAGCAGTTGGCCAGTCCCATCTGCTCGGCGTCATCCTCGAGGAGGTCCTGGTTCCGCAGAGCCGCCCACAACCGAGATCGGCCCTCCTGCGTTGGAGCAGGAGGAGGAGATGGCCATGGCGCAGCGGGTTCTGATCACTGCCGGGGCATGCGGCATCGGCCGCGAGATGGCACGGGCCTTTGCCGCCAATAGTGCCAAGGTGTTTGTCTGCGACATCGACGCCGCCGGCCTGGACAAGCTGGCCAACGAGATCTTCGGCTTGGCCACCGGGGCCTGCGACGTCTCCAAACGCGAGTAGATCGAGCGCATGGTGGCGGACGCGGCGCAGGCGCTGGGCGGCATTGACGTGCTGATCAACAACGCCGACATTGCCGGCCCGACCGCGCCGGTTGCCGAACTCGACCCCGACACACGGGAGAAGGTGCTTCAGGTCAACCTGACCGGCACCTTCCATGTCACCCGGCTGGCCATTCCCCATCTCATCCGCACCGGAGGCGGCTCCATCATCAACATGTCCTCAGCTGCCGGGCGCTTCGGCTATCCGAACCGCAGTCCCTACGCGACGAGCAAGTGGGGCCTGATCGGCTTCACCAAGATCCTGTCCAACGGAACTGGGTGAACACGGAATCCGGGTCAACGCCATGCTGCTTGGTGCAGTCGACGGCCTGCGGATCCAGAAGGTGTTTGAGGGCCGGGCGCAGGTGAGCGGGCGCACCGTCGAGCAGGTGAGGCAGGAGGCGATGGCGAACCAGCCGATCAAGGCGTTGGTTGATCGTCGCGACACCGCGGCCTTGGCCGTGTTTATCGCCTCGGATGCGGGCAAGTCGATCCTGGGTCAGATCCTGCCCATCGACAATGACATGCAGCGGCCCTGAGGTGACAACGATGAAACAAGGTCTCCGTGAGCGCTTGATCGGCGCGTAGACGCTGGAGTCCTACGTCGAGATGCCGGTGGATGGATCGGATCCCGTGCATCCGCTCAGCGAGGGTGCAACGGGCATCATCATGTACATGCCGGACGGCCCCATGTCGGCGCAGTTGATGCGGGCAGGCCGAACACCCTTCGGAAGAGGGGACTGGATCGACGGCACGCCGGAGAAGTATCAGGAGGCAGTGTCCTCCTACATTGCCTATTCGGGACCGTTCCACGTCGACGAGGAGGCGCAGATGCTCACCCACTCAATGGTCGTCTCATTCTTCCCGAACTGGACGGGGTAGACGCAGCCGCGCGGTGTTGAACTTGATGGCGACGCGCTGTGCCTGAGCACCGCCGCCCCGATCCAGTCGGCGGGGCGGACAGTCATGTCCTACCTTCAATGGCGGCGCGCCCGACCAGAGTGACCGACCATGCCGGGATACCTCAGGCGTCTCGTGGCAGGGCGGTGTAGACCCGTACGATGAACTGATGGAACGCAGCCATGTAGCTCCTCAGGAACTCGCGCGTGGACTCGTTGGTCACCGCGCCCTCGTCGGTGATCAGCCCGGGCGTGAACTAGATGTAGGCCTCTGGCGCGTTCATCTGCGGCGAGTTGCAGAACCCGAGCACGCTGCGCAGATGCTGTTGCCCCACGGCGGTGTCGATGGCGCCCGGCGAGGTGCCGATCACCGCCGACGGCTTGGCGCGTGAGCGCGTTCTGGTCATAGGGCCAGCTGGCTCAATCGATGGCGTTCTTCAGAGCGCCTGGGATCGAGCGGTTGTACTCGGGCGTCACGAACAGCACTGCATCCACCGATGCGATGGCGTCCTTGAACGCTTTCGCCACCGGCGGGTAATCTGCATCGTAGTCGTAGCTGTAGAGCGGCAGGTCCTTGATCGGGATTTCGGTGAAGGTGAGGTGATCCGGGGCCAAACGGATCAGCGCCTGGGCGAGCCTGCGGTTGATCGATTCCTTGGCAAGGCTGCCGATCAGATAGCCGACTTTGAACGTGGTCATGGCATGCTCCTTGGTTTGGCAGAGCCTGCTCGGCTACGCCTTGGTTGAGCCCTCATGACAACTCCTTTTGCGGTGAGGTGGTTGTCAGCCCTTTGCGGGGCAGGCCCGCTTGGCTGGCGTCAGACCCTCTTCTTCTCCGGATCGGCAAGAAGGTGGTCAAAGCCCAGCGCCGGACCCAGAGGTACGATCCGGGTCGGGTTCAGGCTCCTGATCGAGTAGTAGCCGCGCTTGATATTGACGGTGCCCGCTACGCCAGGGATGGCGAGCATCCGCTCCAGATGTGCACCGATGTTCGGGTAGTCGGCAATCCGGCGCAGGTTGCACTTGAACAGGCCATGATAAGCCGCATCGAACCGGACCAGCGTAACGAACAGGCGAATGTCGGTTTCGATAAGGCGGTCGCCGAACAGGAACGGCTTGCCGTCGAGCCGCTCCTCCAACTCGTCGAACATGCCGAACACCTCTCCGAACGCTTCCTCGTAGGCCTCATGCGTGGTGGCGAAGCCGGCGCGAGAAACGCCGTTGTTGAGCCGCGATAGATTCTGCCGCTCAGCGCATTAATCCCTGCCCGCAGATCCTTCGGGTAGAGGTCAATCGTGTCGTCGGCCAGATCGCCGAAGCCTGAGTTGAGCATGCGCACGATATCGGCGGCCTCGTTGTTGACGATGGTCTGCCGCCGGTGTTGTCACATTAGCCCGAATGTGTGAGCGAGGCGTGTAGATGGGCCGGCATGATCAAGCCCGTCGGCTACAAACGCTACCGCTTTCCGCCCGAGATCATCGCCCACACGGTATGGCTCTATTTCCGGTTCCCATTGAGCCTGCGGCTGGTTGAGGAGATGCTGCTCGAGTGCGGGATCCTCGTTTCCTATGAGACTGTCCGGCGCTGGGCGCTGAAGTTCGGGCCGGATTACGCCCGCTGCCTGAAACGCAAGAGGCCGAGCCGGCGCGACATTCGGCATGTTGACGAGGTCGTGATTACCATTGCCGGCCAATAGCACTGGCTTTGGCAGAGCCGTCGATCAGGATGGCTATGTCCTCCACGAAATCGTCCAGACGCGGCGCGATACCAAAGCGGCCAGACACTTGCTGAAGCGTCTGTTGAAGAAACAGGTCTGCCCGCCCTGGCGAATGATCACGGACAAGCTGGGCTTCTATGCTGCCGCCCGGCGCCAGATCATGCCGGCAGTTGAGCATCGCTCGCATAAGGGTCTGAATAACCGGACGGAGAACTCGCATCTCCCACTGCGAAACCGTGAGCGGGCCATGCAGGGGGTTCCGATCACCGGAAGGCCTACAGAGATTTGTCAGTGTGTTCTCTGCCATCGGCAATCTCTTCGTTCCGCCCCGTTCCCGCCACTCTGCCCTTGCCGCCCACCTTCACCGCCTCAATGTCATGGCGGCGTGGAAGTCTGCAGCCGGCCTTGCGTGAGCCCGTCAGCTAACCGCATTTGCCTCAGTGCGCCCGCTGTCAGTTAATGTGACAACACCTCTTGTAGCTAACGGGCTTGCTCATGCCGGCCCGTCTACACCGCTCGCACTCATGCCCGGGTTAATGTGACAGCATCGGCGTGAGGCGAGTTTGACTCGTCTCTGTGTAGACAAAGCCCCCACCAACTGTTAAGCACCTCAATAAACAGAACAAGCGTTCTGCACAGCAGAACATAAGCTGTCAAACATACCTATGACGAAATACACAGACTGGAGGATGCCCGTGTTGAGCCTTACCAATTTCGCTGAAACCTGCTTAGTTGCCGCCCGGCGAACAGCTGCGTTCGCAAATTGCAGCATCGGCTTGGCAACATGCCTATTAGCCATACACTTGACAGCGGTAGGCCCAGCTTCCGCACAAGATTACCCGTCACGCGTCATCAATCTCGTCGTTCCGTTCCCTGCCGGGAGCGCGACGGATTCAGAAGCACGCTTCCTGGGAGAGCGGGTTTCGAAGATCCTCGGCCAGCAAGTGGTCATCGAAAACAAGGCCGGCGCGGATGGAAGCGTTGCCGCCACCGGAGTGGCCCGTGCCGCGCCTGATGGCTACACATTGCTCCTTGCAACAAACTCGACCCATTCGGCGAATGTGCATCTGCATAGTAAACTGCCTTATGACCCGGTCAGCGACTTCGTTCCCGTTGCACGGCTCACCCGCAATCCTCTGGTGCTCGTTGTCAATTCCGATTTTCCCGCGCAGAGCCTTCAGGAGTTCATCCAGCACGCGAAACGGAACCCGGGCAAGCTCTCCTATGGAAGTGGCAACACCGGTAGTCTCGCTGCTGCGCAATTGATCAAAACTATGACAGGGATTGACGCTCTCAATGTACCCTATAGGGGGACACCAGCGGCAATCACAGACCTCTTGGCGGGCCGCATCGATTTCATCGTAACAGATGTCGCCGTCACGAGAGAATTCGTCGAGGCGAAGAAGTTGAGAGCCCTTGGTGTCACGACGGCAGCCCGTGTTCCTACCCTGCCTACGGTCCCAACCATCGCGGAGGCCGGGATTTCCGATTACCAGTTCGCCGCATGGAGCGGACTCTTCGCACCTGCAGGAACGCCTCCTGCCATCGTCGAGAAGCTCAACCATGCGTTCCTCGAAGCGTTGAAAGGACCCGAGGCCGACGCATTCTTCAACCTCGTCGCCTTGGAGCCGGACCCAAGCACACCAGACGAACTCGGCGGGTACGTCCAAACCCAAATCGAATTGTGGGGCCGCATCATTGCCGAGACCGGTCTGAAAAAGTCCTAAAGCCAGAAGCCGGAATGAATGGAAGCATGGCGGGCAGGCGGCACTTTACCTGCCTGACCCGCCATGCTCTCCTGAACAATTTGGACGCAGGCATACCGGTGGCGGCTGTGTTGGCCGAAGGCCGAGTAAGAGCAAATGAAAGAAAACGGCATGAATACAATCCCGTTTCTAATCGGAGACACGTGGGTTCAGGGAGGAGCAGACGCCATCACGTCGACAAATCCCGCAACCGGTGAGATGAACTACGAAGTCAGTTCCGCAGGGCCTAGTGATGTAGATGGCGCCGTGGAGGCTGCACACAAGGCCATGCGCGACAAGGCATGGTTGAACTTACTTCCGCATCAGCGGGCAAGAATCCTGGCCCGCATCGCCGACATCATGGACGAGAAACGGAATTACTTGGCCGAGGTGCAAATGCGCGAGAACGGCAAAGTGCTCGCGGAATGCATTGCCCAGGCCAACAGTGCAATTGCCACTTTCCGCTATTATTCGGCCGTATGCGAGACCGTTGGGGCTGACTTGACGCCCCCTCGCGGCTCCTACGTGTCCATGACATTGCATGAACCTGTCGGCGTCGTGGCTGCGATCACGCCGTGGAACTCGCCGCTCACCATGGAGGCGCAGAAGATCGCACCCGCCATTGCCGCCGGCAACGCCGTTATCGTAAAGCCGTCTGAGGTGACTCCGACCGTAGCAATCGAGGTTGCAAAGATCGCTCTTGAGGCGGGATTACCGCCCGGGATTCTCAACGTCGTCTGCGGTCGAGGGGACATTGGTGCTGCTCTGGTAAAGCATCCGGGTGTCCGCATGGTCTCCTTCACGGGCGGAACGGAAACTGGACGGGCGATTGGCCGGGTTGCAGCCGAGAGGATGATCCCCGCCGCCCTCGAACTCGGTGGCAAGTCTCCTAACATCGTCTTTGCCGATGCCGACCTCGACAAAGCCGCGAAGGGCGTGATCGAAGGAATTTTTGAGGGGAGCGGTCAGTCCTGTGTGGCCGGTTCCCGGTTGTTCGTCCAGCGCAGCATTCGCGAGGCGTTCCTCGAGCGCTTGGTGAAGAAGGCAGCGGATCTGCGTGTCGGCCTGCCCACCGCGCCCGAGTCCCAAATGGGTCCTCTGGCCTCGTTCCCGCATCGGGAAAACGTCGAGCGTTTTGTGGAGGACGCCAGGAAGGACGGGGGTATGATCCTTGTCGGGGGTGAGCGGCCTACGAGCGCGGCTCTTGAGAAAGGCGCCTACTATCTGCCGACTATCATAGATGGTCTAAGCAATAAGTCTCGTGTGTGCCAGCAGGAGATTTTTGGCCCAGTTCTGTGTGTTCTCACCTTTAATGATGAAGCAGACCTGATTTCGCAGGCGAACGACAGCGCCTATGGATTGGCCTGCGGGATCTGGACTGCGGATTACAGCCGCGCATGGAGAGTTGCACGGGCCATCGAGGCCGGAACTGTGTGGATCAACACGTACAAGCAACTGAGCATTTCAACCCCGTTCGGTGGTTTCAAGGACAGCGGAATAGGGCGGGAGAAGGGTCTCCAGGGAATGCGTCTCTATCAGATTGCGAAGAGCCTCTACTGGGGATTGGACGATGGTCTCTCAGCGAACTGAGCAAAGCAGCAACGACACCAAAAACGAGCTGATAATGAAAGCATTCACTAGAATCGGGTTCGTCGGTCTGGGAGTGATGGGCGAACCGATGTGCCGCAATCTCGTACAAAAGAGCGGCCTGCCGGTTCTGGCCTACGACCGGGCACACGCGCCGCTCGAGCGTCTGGGACAGCATGGTGTTGACGCTGCATCCGGCGTAGAGGCGGTGGCGAAGGCTTGTGACGCGATCTTCCTGGCACTGCCGAGCGGGCATCACGTCGAGACGATCTGCAATGGGCCAGATGGATTGCTAGCTCATGCACGGGCGGGGCAGATCGTCGTTGATCTCGGTACCTCCCCGGCGAAGCTCGCCCGCGAGCTGGCTCAGGCCTTTGGCGAGAGGGGGGCAATCTTCGCAGATGCGCCTATCGCCCGGACCCGGCAAGCCGCAGAGGAGGGAACGCTGAGCATCATGGTGGGGGCCGATGAGGCGACCTACGAGGCGCTGCACCCGCTTCTCTCGTGCATTGGTTCCGACATCACCCATTGTGGGGCCGTCGGGGCAGGTCAGGTTGTCAAGATCTTGAACAACATGGTCCTGATCGAGACCGTCGTCGCGCTCTCAGAAGCAATCACCGTGGCGCGACGCACCGGAGTGGATGGAACCGTCCTTTTCGAAACCCTGGCCAAGGGCTCCGCCGACAGCTTCGCGCTGCGCAATCATGGCATGAAGGCGGTCCTCCCTGGTGTCTTTCCGGAGCAGGCCTTCTCAACAGAGTATGCTCTCAAAGATCTCGGCTATGCCTTCGACCTAGCACGCGAGGCAGGGATTAAAATGAGTGCCGCCGAGGTGGCGCAGGAGCTCTTGAATGAAACTGTGCGGAAAGGCTATGGAAAACAGTACTGGCCGGTGGTCAGCAAGCTGATCGATATACCTGTCTAGTGTCCGGACGGTTGGTGCGCGAAGGAGCTGTAGCTTGATGGATTCCAATGATCTCAGTGAGTCGGCGGGCGTTGCCGCGGTAGATCGGGCATTGTCGCTCGTTGCTGCTCTCGAGGTCCATACCGAGCCTCAAACGCTTGCAGATCTCTCGCGCCAGACTGGGCTTTACAAGAGCACGATCTTGCGCCTGCTGACGTCACTGCATCATGCAGGCTATGTCCTTCGCTTACGCGACGGGCGATACAGCCTTGGGCCGACAGCATTCCGTCTTGGGCTTGCTTACGAACGAGCCAACCCGCTTCGTGACCACGTCCTACCGATCCTGGAGGATTTGGTTCGTCAGGGTACTGAGAGTGCATCGTTTCACGTTCGTCAGGACGCCGACACGCGATTGTGCCTTTTCCGCATAGACTCGCGTCATCCAACGCTCGACAGGGTTCAAGCTGGTAGCGTCTTACCGTTGCGACGAGGGGCGGCAGGACGTGTCCTGCTTGCCTTTGATGGAGAGCCAGGTCCAGCATTTGATGAAGCTCGGCAGGCTATCGTTGTTGTCTCTATCGGCGAGCGCGATCCGAGTTGCGCCGGAATGGCCTGTCCCGTGTTTGGGCCACAGAGCCAAGTGAAAGGTGCTCTTTCCCTCTCTGGCCCTAAGGAACGCTTCACCAAAACCACAATCGCGAGCATGGGCAAGCTACTCATTGCAGCCGCTAAGACCGTTACCCGTTCCCTCGGGGGGACATACCCGACTAGAGTGGCTTGACCATTGCTTATTCGCTCCGCTGGAGTTGAATTTGGTAGCCCCTCCTCAAACCCAGAGCGGAACTCTCAAGACTACGAACAGAGGACCATGAGAAGCTGGCCTCACCTTTGAAATTTAAGGAAATTCCAAGTGCACGGAAGCTTCGACAAACACTCCCCGGCCGCTGGCGCATCCCACATTCGCGCCCCGCAGGGCATGGCGGGCGGCATCCTGCTGATCGCTCTTGCGGCCTTGGCGCTCTTTCTCACCCGGGACCTCGATCAGGGCACCCTCAACGCCATGGGGCCCGCGATGCTGCCGC
>NZ_JBVVAJ010000066.1:0-12282 GCF_055792805.1 Microvirga sp. HS2 | reverse complement strand
GATCGTCTCGTCGCTCGCAACGGTGGAAAGAAAGTCCCGGATCTCCTGCATACCGGTTGCAACCCCATCTGCCATTCCAGCCTCCCAAAAGTGAAACAATCTAATAGAACTCTACGGAGGTGATTTGGGGCTTGCAAGGTATAGCTCCGGAATGGACCGCCGCATGAGAGGCGCTGCCGACGATGATCATCATGATCATGATGGATCATGAGCAGCAGGAAGCCGCCGGCGCCGGAGAACGGATCAAAGACCTCCGGAGGTGGACCCGGAGGAGCTCGAGCGGAACCGGATGGGCACAAAATATACCCGCGCGCGTTGACTCGCGTATGCCTGAGAGGCATATTTCAGACACTTCAGACAGCATCTGAAAGCCGAGACGACCCAAAGCCCTAGGGACCTGTCACTCCCTGGGGCTTTAAATTTTCCGAAAGAGGTCAAGGTCTTAGGTTCGTTGTCCGGAGAAACGAAGGGCGCTCCCCGAAGCGCCCAACGCCCCCTTGTCACCGTCCGGATTTTAACCGGTCAGTCCGCTTAGCGGAGTGCGATCAGGATCTGAACGATCATGAGCACGATGACGACAGCATCGGAAAACGTCACAAACGACCCTCACTTTCTATTCGCCCGGGTTTGAATTCTATGCCTAGCTGTCACCCCAGACACAGGCCCCATCAAGGCGCGGCGTGGTCGAGAAGATCGGGGGGCCTTCCTGACCCAGAGTTGCCTCCTAAGCCGCGAATGACGGCGAACCCTTCCTTTATAAGGGGGGGCCAGGGTAGTGCGGAAGGCAGTAAAAGCCCCCCTGGTCTAAATTTGCATCCAGGCTCACTTATCCTCAGGCCTATCCCCAAAAATCGAGGGTGCGCCGTTAACTAGTCTTAAACCGAATCCCCGGAATCGTATCGCCGTACAGTCGTAAAACCGCGTTTGCGGGTTTCATGAAAGGCAACCCGGATGATTCTCGGGGTACTCAGTCAAAAGGGCGGGGTCGGAAAGACGACGCTCGCGATCAACCTCGCCGCGGTTTTCGCTAAGAGCGGCCTCCGGACCCTCCTCGTTGACGCGGATCCGCAAGGGAGCTCCCTCGCCTGGTCGAGCGCGCGCGAGCTCGAGCCTCTGTTCCCGGTCGTCGGGATGGCAAAGCCAACCCTCCATCGAGACTTGCCCGAGATCGCGAAGGATTACGATATGGTCGTAATCGACGGCGCCCCTCGCGTGAACGATCTCGGCCGCTCGGCGATCATGGCGGCCGACTTCGTTCTAATCCCGGTCCAGCCCTCCCCTTATGACGTTTGGGCCGCGGCCGAGACGGTCCAACTCGTCCGCGAGGCCGCCGTATTTAAGGAAAACCTGAAAGCCGCCTTTGCGATTAATCGCAAGATCGTAAACACGGCGATCGGTCGGGACGTCCAGTCCGCGCTCGAGCCGTTCGAGCTCCCGGTCCTCCCGACGCATCTTTGCCAGAGAGTCCTTTACGCCGAGAGCGCCGCTCAAGGCCTGGCTGTTGTCGAAGTCGCTCCGAACGGCGAGGCCGCTAAGGAGCTCGCCGCTCTCGCTCTCGATATCACTCGCTACAACGAAACCGCTCAGAAGGTTGCTGCCTAAATGAAGTCCGTCGCAATCAAGATGCCTGTTACCAAGCCTGCCGCCGCCGACGATTGGGTCCGGAGCCGCGGGAACCCGAACGATCAGGAAGCCGGAGCGCCGGCGCCGGCTGAGCCGGCGGCTCCTGCCGAGGCAATGAAGCGCCTAACGATCGACGTATCCGAGAGCCTTCACAAGCGAATGAAGGTCCAGTGCGCGCTGCGCGGGGAAAGAATGGCGGACGTCGTGCGCGCGCTTCTCGAGCGCGAATTTCCGGCGTCGTAAATCCGCAACGCCGTAGATCCTCAAAGCCGCCTCTGCGGCTCGCCGTAAATACGGCGATACGGTTTTCAGTCGAAGGAGTGCCGAATGATCTCGATACAGGAGGGGAGGGCGAGCTCCTCAAGCGCGAAGAAGGACGATCGCGTCCAGGTCCTCGTCCGCATGACCAGGCGCGAGCGCCGCGCGCTCCATCAAATCGCACTCAATGAGGATACGACGGTCCAGAACCTCGTCGAGGAGGCGATCCGTGCCGTAATCGAGCAAAACGGAGGCCTCGATCGTCTGGCGCCAGAGGCGTAATTGGTCCGCTTTCCGATCGGAGAACAGGCAGTTTCAGGGGATAAGTCCCTGTTCTCCGATCATCCAGTCGGAAATCGGCGCGCGCGTTTGACAACAGAGCGCGCGCGCCGCGAAATAGCCTAGCGGTTCGACTGAATCGCGAAACGGAGAGAGTTTGAAAACGCCGCGTAGGTAGAAAAAGCGAAAGGCCCCAGGTTGCCGCCTGGAGCCTTTGGAATTCGATAGGGACTTTCGTCACCCGACAGCGATGAAAGTACCACAGACCCTCTCAGGGTCAACGGGAAACTTGCCGGTTTTCCGATCGAGATCGCTTGTCTCGTCAACGCGGCCCTAAAGAGGGTCGAGACTTGCTTGCTGCTCAACCGCGGCTCCCGCTCGCTGTGCCATTACGGCCGCGAGCGAGGAGTGTCCGCCGGCCTTTCCATCCCTCCCGAGGGGAGGGGGCCTATCACCTGCCAAACGCCGTCCGCGACCGCCTGGCGGCCGCCCTGGCGCCGTTCCGGAACCGGGAGGCCGCGTTCTCCCTGGCGACCTTCCTCGGCCGCTTCTGGTCGACGCCGAGCCGGATCGTCGAGGCCTTCCCGATCGACCGGCGTGAGCTTGCCGATCGCGAGGATCTCGGATTGACGGAGCGCCAGGTCCGGAGCGCGATCCGCGCTCTCGAGGAGATCGGTTTCCTCGATCGAGCTCTCGCGTCCGGCTCGAAATACAAGCCGACGGAGGACGGCCTCCGGCGGAAACCGATCCTGTTCCAATTCGGCTCCGAGTACGCTCCGGCCTTTATTGCCGCGAACAACCGCGCTGCCGCGGCGCGTGGCGGCCGTTCTGGCGATCGGCGGTCGATTGCACCGTCCCGAGCTCCGCGGCCGTCAGCGGCCGTTTTTTCGAGCTCCTCGCTTAAGTGTCCCAAAAGCAAGAGCGAAGCGGAAAGACCTGTGCTTATGGGACAGTTAGAGAAAAGCGGCCTTCCTCCAAAAGCCTTTGAACCAAACCCTCGACTCGAGGACGCATTGGAGCGGCTTCGGAGAGGGGTTTTCGGCAAAGCCGGGGACGCCTAGCGGCGAGGGCAGAGCGAGATTCTGAAAGCGGATGAATTAAAATCTTGGGGCAGAATGTATGATGGAAGAGGAACCGAAAACCTTTTGGGGCAAAGCTCTTATTTGGATTCAAGTTGCTGGCGCAATGTTCGTCTGGTGCTCAGCACTTTTATTTTGGATTCCTCGTTCTAAAGCCGGGGTCTCCTTTAGTGAGACAGACGAACTGTTCGCGGTTGTTCCTTCTGCGATTATCTCACTTTCCATGCTCTGGTTACTCGGCGGTAGATTAGGCAAGGCAAAGTGAAATCTGGCCGTTATGCCCGACGAGCTCCGGTCCCCGATCAAGCATCACCTCGTCCTGCACCGGCGGGAGCCGGAGCGGCGCCTGGCGCGGTTCTATTCGCTCATGATTGAGCTCGACCTCTTCGGAACCGTGCGCCTGGTGCGAGCATGGGGACAGATTGGAACGAGAGGCCAGGAGAAGGCCGAGATCTTCGCGAGCGTGGAGGAGGCCGGCCAGGCGCTCGAGGCGCTGGCCCAGATGAAGCGGCAGCGGGGATATAGAGATCTATGAAGCTATGGGATAGACAAATATCCAAATTTTGACCCATATTGTGGATAAGTTTCGGTTTTATGGGCTTAAAATATATTTTAGGGCTTTAAAAATTCCATAAAATATCTATAAACCCCTTAGTTCCAGCTTATAACCCGAGGGAATGAAAATGAATGGCGCTTTAACTGATAAGATCTCCGCTAATTTGCGGGAGTTTTACAATGACAACGCATGGGCACAACCATTTTTCGACAAGGCTTCTCAACGTCAGAAGGATACCACTGAAAGTAGTCTAGAAAGGATTTCTCAGACTTCAGGTATAGATTACGATGCAGCTAAGCGTCTCGCAGAAGCAATGCAAGAAATCGGTGTAGGACAATACATCAGAGGGAGAAGGGGATATAAGACCAGAATTGTATGGTCCTATAGCCTGCGCAGTATCGGAGCCGCCGCTAAGGGGACATCGTTAAGCCTCGAGACCCTTGAAGATGGTGAGGAGGAAGAGCTCGAGTGGTCTAATATATTCGAAGACGGAAGCGATATTGAGCATCAATTTCGGCTTCGCCCCGACCGTTCGATCAGGATCATCTTGCCTACTGATTTAACTCAGCGTGAGGCGGAGCGTCTTGCTGGGTTCATTCAGAGCCTCCCGTTCAAAGAAGATGAGCTATGAGCCTCCTCTCCTGATAGACGGAGAGCTATAGGCCAACGGCCGCGGAAACGCTCCGCGGCCGTCTGTGGTCAAATTTCGCGCCTTGCCCGAGCGGTCCGGAGCTCCTCCGAGAAGAACCGGAGGAACAAGGCAAAGAACCGGAGGCCTCGAGCGGCCTTGTCGAGGAGCGCGCTCATGCGGTCCTCGTTCCGACGTCCGAGAAGATCGCTCGCCGGGATTGCGCGAGCTTGCGCTGGACCTGGCGCATCGCCTGATCTGCGAACTTCGCCGGATCGCTCGCGCCGTGCACCGCGACATGGAACGTGTTGTGCATCTGGAGCGAGGCGCCCTTACCAGGCGCGGCCGCCGGAGCCGCCGGAGCGTTGACGCGCGGCGTGATGTTGACCGATCCGGTGATGTTGAGAGCGCGCTCGAGCCGAGCTCGGATCGAGAGAGCCTCGGCCTCGGCCTGGCCGCCGGCGATCCGGAGCGCCGAGACGAGCTTTTCGCCGATCGCCGGTCCGTTGAAGTCCCAGGCTCCCGCGCCTCCGAGGACCGGAGGGACCGCTCTCCCGGGATTGTTGATCGCTAGGTCCGGAACCTTGAACGCCTCGGCCGCCTCTCGCGCGGCGCGAAGGCCGGAGAGAGCCTGGTCGATCCCGGCGAGCTCGCTCTCGGCCGCGCGGAGACGCTCGAGGCCTCGCCGCTCCCATCCCTGACCGACGGGCGATTTCGTTCCCCAGAGCCTCCGATTGGTCGCGAGAGCGTCCCGAGCGTCGGAGACCTCTCGCTCTGCGGAGCTCCGGCGCGCGGCCGCGTCCTGATCGAGCTTAAACGCCGGATCCTCGGCCATCCGGCGCGCTCTCTGTTGCGCCGCGTTGATCGCGAGAGGGATATCGAGCGATCGCTCGAGGCGATCGTCGCCGTAGAGCTCTTGAGAGGCGGCCGCGACGTCCCGTTGTTCCTGTCGGAGGCTCTCTCCGAGCTTCCTCTCGTTCGCCGCGTCGATCTTGTTTGACTGTTTCTCGAACTCGGCCCAGGCTTGGTTATGGTCGCGGAGCTCTTGCGTCGCGTTCTTCACGAGATCGCCGAACAGGCTCGAGAGGCCGCCGCTCTTGTATCTGGCCGAGATCGCGTCGAGCCGATCGGCCGCGCGCTCTGTTGCGGTCGACATTTCATCGAGACCAGACGAGGCGCCGGCCGCGTCGAGGCCTCGGCCGAACGATCGCGAGAACCGATCCCAGGAATTGCCGAGACGATCGACGGAGCTTTGAGCATCGTTCGTCACGCGAGCGAGATCTCGAGCGACCGCGCCAGGCGCATCCCGTCGCATTTCCGCGGCGAGCTTTTGCCACTCTCCGCGATAGGTGAGGAGCGCGCGCATCCCTCGAGCGAACTCCATATCGGAGAACAGTTGAGGGAGCTTGGACAGGTCGCCCTTAACGGCTTGGAACGCCAGGCCCTCGAATACCTCGAGGAGGTTCTTTCCCTGCTTGCGCGCGACCGTCATTTCCTTTCGGAGGTCGATCCCGAATTTCTTAAACCGCTTGGTCGTCTCCTCGCTCTCCATCTTGGCGAGGATGTTGTTAAACGACGCGGCCGCCTCCTCCGTTGATCCGGTTCCTTTCCGGACGACTTGGAGCATGGCGACGAGTTGCTCGAGGCCCTTCACTCCCTTGAGGCCGACGGCCGACGCGGCCGGCGCCAGTGAGGGCAGATATCGAGCCATATCCTTGAGCTCGAATTGCCCCGCCTTGCCGCCGGCGACCATGACGTCGAAGGCCTTTTGCATTTCGCGGCCGGCGATCTTGAAGTTAGTCCCGACGGAGTCCGCGGTCTTAGAGATATCCTCGACCTCGGCGCCGGCGGCTGCGGCCGTCCTGGCGATCGACGGAAGGAACGCCATCGCGTCGTCGAACTCGCGGCCTTGTGCGACGAGGACGTCGAGACCGTCGACAACCTTGTCGATCGGCGTCGCCGTCTCTTGCGCCATCGCGTGAATCGCCTTTGAGGCGCCGCGGATCGCCTGGTCCGTCGCGTCGGCCGTGATGCCGACCCGCGTCATACGGCGATCGAACGAGGCCGATCGGAGATAAGCCTCTTGTGCTGCCTGTTTCAGCTTGTAGAGACCGCCGGCCATGCCGATCATGCCGAGCGCGCGGCCGGTCGAAAGAGCGGTTTCGCCAAGGCTCGCGCTCTGGATCCGGACGCCGCTCACAGAGCGCGCCGCGGACCCGATATCGCGGAGGGAGCGCGCCGCCTTTTTCGACGGCGCGGAGACCTGATCAGTCAATCGGACGATCAGGGATGATGTTAAACTTGCCATTCTGAAACCTCAGACGGGTTTAGGGGTGACAGGGGAGTGTTTGAGTTGAGCGAGATCCTTTCCTGTTGAGAGGCGATTTCCGCGGCGCCGAGTTCCGCCAGGCGCCGGCGCGTTTCTTCCTCGATCGCTTCGATCTGAGCTTTCGCCTCGGCCTCGATCTCCATCGCTCGAGCGTAATTGCTGGCGAGGGTTGCAGCCTCAAAACCGCGCGGAAAGCGACGGAACACGCCGGCGCGCTCGAGCCTGGCGAACGTGCTTGGATGGATGCCGAGAATTTGCCGAGCGCCGTCGCTCGAGACGAGCCGAGGGAGCGGATTAGAGGCCTGGTTCATGGCTCTCTCCGGCGAAACGAAACGCAAAAGCGAAACCTTGAAACGTAGTCAGATGCGGGGGCTCAAGTGACCCGCATGCCTCTACCCCTCGGAAACAGTCGCTAAAGGGGTGGGGGGTGGGGGTGGGGTGCCCCTCGAGCGCCTGGCCGGATCTCGCTCGCGTGAAAAATCGAGCAGGAGACGAGGTTAGCGCCCTTAACTTTTCCATGTTTCGGCGAGCCCTTACGGCGTAAGGACTTTGGCTCGAGAGGGGCAGGGGCGCGCTCATCGCGCCCCCTTTCCCTGGACGAACTCGTCGACCGCTGCGGACAGACCCGAACGAAGTCGAGACGAGCTCGTCGTCGCATTGCTCGCGAGGACCTCGTCGACGGCTGCGCTCAATCCGCTTCTTGATGTCAGGACTTGCTCGACGATCGCGGCCGCCGGCTTGTTCGGCTCTGCGAGTGCCGCTCGTATCGCCTTGAGCTCGCGGCCTTTCGCGCGCGGATCCTCGAGGACTTGGCGGAGGCGATCGTTCGCGGATCGCGTTCCCTCGACGCGTCCCTGCTCGAATGTACGAGACGACGCGGCCGGAGAGGATTGGATATGCGCGATCGGCTTGCTCTCATTAGAGGCAGCCGGCGCGGGATATCGCTCGAAACCGATACCGCGCGCCGCGTAACGGTCGTCCAGATAGTCGTCCCATCCGGGAGCGGTGGGGTATTGTGTCATGGAGTTTTTTTCCTGAGAGGGGCGGAAGGATTGAGCCTCGAACGGAGGCCGGCCGATCGCTCGCCCCTGTGGGGCGACCGGCCCTCGATCGTCAGGATCCGGAGAGGGAGGATCTCTCCGTCGATCTCGACGACCTGGCGCGAGGCGACGAGGACCTGGCCGCGGTGCATGGGGCCGAGCTCGACGCGAACGGCGCCAGGTTGATGCAAGGGAGAGGAGCGTCGCCGGCTCATAGCGCGCCCCTCTGGCTAGTGGTCGCGGATAGTAGGAGGTGCGCCCTTGAGGGCGCCCCCATCCCGCGCGGTCGAGAGACGTCGGCCGAACGATCCCGACAGATACGCTCCTCGTAAGGCGACCAGGCCGGGAGGTTTGTATTAAGTGGGTAGTGGCCACTCAGAGTGACCATTTTCGAGGAGGGAGCGGCGCGGCCGAAAATGGCTAGGTTAGTGACCATTTTCGCCCCCCGGAATACGGAGGAAATAACGGTTGTTCTTTGCTCGTCCGCGCTCTGGAACGTACTCAACCAGACCGGCGTCCTCGAGGCGTTTGATTGCTTGTCGAACGCCGCCGCGGCTCGCGTTGAGGAGTTCCGTTAGGCGCGCTTGTGAGGGCCACGAATAGCCCTTTTCTTCGTCGTAATGGTCGGCGAGAACGATTGCCGCTTGAACGGCGAGGGTCGTAAGATTTCTCTCTCTCGCGACCTGATTGAGCCAACTGACCTTATGAGGAACTGGAGCCTTTCTTGCCCTGAGCTTTCTAGGTTTCGGAGCGTCGGCGTCCCACGCCAAACGCAGATGATTGGAACGCTCCTCTTTTGGGGCGTCGGTTCGGGTGTTATGAAGGGGGAACATTGAGAGACGACCTTTCCCCGCGTGAGCCCTGCCAGGCTGCGCGGGTTTTCTTTTGCGGTTTGAGGAAAAGAAAACGACGGGGTCGCATGGCCCTGACCCCCGCCGCCGTTCACCCAGAGGAAGATCGCTCTGGAACTGGACGGCGCCGGCCGCATGAGCTTGCGCCCAAGGACGAGGGCCGGCGCCGGCGCGGAGGGACAAGAGGCCAATCCCGCCGCGCGATCTGAAAAGAGAGGGAGGCGCCGGCTATTGAGTTTGTGCTCACGGTTTCCGTGGCCGGCGCCAGGCGCGGAGCGGAAAGCTCTCAGGAAACCCCTCCGCGCGATCATGAGCTTTACTCCGCTGCGGCCGGGAGCTCGTTCTCGACGGGAACGATCTCGACCTGTGGCGTCCGACCTGGCGCGGCCTTGGCGTATGCCTCGAGCTCCTCGATAGCTTGGAGGACCGATCGGGAATCGCCGCTATGGAGCGGCTTGAAGAACGGAGGCTGATTTCCGACGCCAGGGAGCGAGAGGACCGTCTCGTAATCCTCGATCAATCCGGCATGGACCGCGGGGAGGAACTTCCGGCGGACGAACTGGCGCCGATAGAGCTTCAACTCCGTTCGGCCGGAGATAGCCGGGAGTGTTCCGGTCCCGTCGCCGTTGTCCTGCACTTGCTTCTGAGCCTCGTCGGGAAGGATCTGGCCGCCGGGATGGGTCCAGAGCTCGAGACGCTCCTCGCCGATAATGACGCGAGGGAGCGAGCGCCTGGTTAGCTCCTCCTCGATCGTCGCGATCGGCTCGACGCCGGCGGGACGAGTCTTGTTGAGCTCCTCGATTGCGATATCGGTCTCGGCCTTCTCTCGGACCGCAATCACGATACCGCGCGAGAGCTCCGGAACGTTCTCGAGGAAGATCTTACGGGTTCGCTCTTTCCGAGAGAGGACCTCGTCACGCTGCTGCTGCCAACGATCGCGGCTCTCTTGAGCGAGAGCCGCGCTCTCCTCTGCCTCGAGGTTCGCGACGGCCTGGTCGGCGAAGGCGATATCTGTTTCGAGAGCGGCGATCTTGGCGTCGAGCTCTTGAACGAGCTCGCGATCGAGGCGCCGGAAAGCGGTCTCGCGATCTCCTTTGAGGTTCGCCAGGCGCGAGGCCTTCTCGTCGCGATCCTTGCGCGTCTCGAGGAGACGCTCCGCAGCGATCTCGCTCGCTGGCTTGCCAGTGACGGCGGCTGCAACGGCCTTCACGGCGGTTTTCAATGGGTTCTTCATCGGCTCCTCCCCTTACGCTGCGCGGTTCGTCGAGCGGCCGGCCTCGAGGAAGGCCTCGACGTCAGCCTCGGTGTAGCGGACCAGGCGATCGCCGCACTTCATGAACGCGGGGCCGGATCCGTGCCGCCTCCAATGGGTGAGCGTTTGGATAGACACGGAGAGACGCTCGGCTACCTCGATCGGTGCGAGAAGGCGGGAGCGAATGGCGCCAGGCGCCGAACCTTGATCTCTGTTCATTGTGTTTCCTCGTCGTTGAGAGGGGTTGGTGTAACGACAAAGAAACTGAATCGAATAAATCGGAGTCGAAAGGCGTGAGCGGAAATTTGGCAGAATTATTTTTTCGGAAAAACGCGCTCAACCGATCGGAATCCGAAGTAAATGCCTTGTAAGCCTTGAAAATGAACGATTTCTTCCGATCGGAAACGGATGAGATCGAGGGATAGTCGGATTAAATGCTTGTGAAAAACTTGCTCCGGCGATCTCGCGACCGCCGGATATTTGGATCAACTGATGGTTATTAAATATCAATTTTGCTTTCGCGACGCGCGCCAGGCATCGAGAGAGATCACGCCGAGCGCGGAGGCCTCCGCCTTGATATCAGCGATCGCCGTCGCGTCGAACTCGACGAGGATCTCCTCCTCGTCGTCATTAGCGGCGATCTCGGAGGCCGGCGTATAGATAAACTCCGCGCGGATCGGCTCGAGCTCTGGATCCGCATCCGCATCGGCCGGGATCCAGTCGATCTCGGCGCCGTCGGGACCAATCGAGGCTCGCACAATGCGAGCGCCGCTCTCGATTAGGGCATACCGAAGGGTAAGCACTTCGGCGGAAAAGGTAGTGACACGGGACGGGGATCCCGTAAGACAACGGAAGGCCATGCGCTGAGCTCCAATCTCGCGACGTGGTTAGGGCCGGCCCGGGACTCCACTCCCGCGGTCGGCCCGCTCATTTAATGGGCTCGGACTCGTCCTGTCCGTTGCCTAAAAGACTCATCTCCTAACAATCGGAAACGGCGTTTAACGCCGGCCGCCTGGCCGGAAAATGAGATCGCTCGCCGGTAAGTGTTAGACACGTTGTAGCCGGCGGCCGCTCGGAGCTCGCGCATCGGACGAGCTCGATCGAGGAGATCGAAAGTGAACCGCCGTCCCCCTCTCTGGAAAACCATCGTCGAGATCTTGGGCGCTCTCGCGAGCCTCGCGGTGATCGTCGAGGCGCTCGATCGTTGGCTGTTCTAGCCGTCGGCCAGTTCCGGCTGAAAATTAAGCGCGAGGCGATCGAGTTCGAGGAGCTCGTCGCCTTAGTCTTGAGCGAGGGAGGGGAGGACCCTGCCTGTAACCTTTCCGCCGCGTGACCGCTTCTTAGCCCATTGCTTGCGAATGCGCTCTGCCGAGACTTTTACCGCTTCAACCACCGCTGGATCTTTACGGGCCTCCGCAATCGCGGCGGATTTGTACTTTGCATTTTTCCCCCACTTCGAGACCTTGCGAGGCCGATCGCTAGCCGTGTCTCGACCATGTTGGAGAAACCGACTGAAGGTTTTGTACATCTGTTCCCCTCGTTTGGTCCTGATGATGGGGCAAGAAGCTGGGAATGGGAACCCTCGTGCGCGCGCGAAAACGCACCGCGAATTTCCGATAAGACCGATTATGGAACCTGTTTTGAAGTGTTCGGAGCGTATTCGAAGCCGTTTCCAGACTATCCCCTCGCCTATTCAGTAAAACAGGCTCTTGTGGGTGCCTCGGCGAGTCTCCAAATACTGGCGACAACTTTGACTGAGACCCCCACTAGGGAAAGGCCGAAATGAAAGAGGAAACCGCTCGCTTCGAAGCCGCCGCCGACGATGGGACTCGATACACGGTCGTCGAGCTCACGCATATAATCGTGTCTCGCCTGCTCTCTGGCCCGAACCAAAGAGCGCGCGGCGCAAAAGAATACGTCCTCTCTAATGGGCGCGATCTCGACCCTATCGACGACAACACGTTCGAGATCGTTCAGACCGGCGAGATTATCCGGCGGGTTCGCTAGTTTGAAGTGAGACAAGGGCTCCGCCGGCGCCGCTCCGGTGAGCGGTTGTCGCCTATGGCACTCGCGATCCTTCAGGAAACGTTATCGAGGGTATGGGAGCTCTTCGCAATCCGGAGATAAGCGATTGCATGAAAGGGGACGAGAACTAGCCTCTTAACTAGCCCCTTAGACATCTCGATCTGAAGAGAGGCATGGAGGAGCTTGATCTCTTCTTTCTTTGCCTTCAGCAACGGATCCGGCCCAACTGTCGCGATCTCGATCGTCTCGTCGCTCGCAACGGTGGAAAGAAAGTCCCGGATCTCCTGCATACCGGTTGCAACCCCATCTGCCATTCCAGCCTCCCAAAAGTGAAACAATCTAATAGAACTCTACGGAGGTGA
>NZ_JBVVAJ010000065.1:0-12723 GCF_055792805.1 Microvirga sp. HS2 | reverse complement strand
GGATCGTCGATCTGGCGCTCACGGCGGCGGTCGATCCAGTTGCGCAGGGTCGACAGGCCGACGCCGAGATCCGCGGCAATCTCGCGTCGGCTGCGGCCGCTGGTCAGAGCAAGCCGCACCGCCCCATCCTGAAACTCTTTCGTAAAGCGTGTCTGGGGCATGGAGATCCTCCTGCTTCATACAAGAAGTGCTCTCCATTTTTCCGAAACAAGACCAGTACGTAGTCTGATACTATATTGTGGCCGAAATTTAAGCATTCAGGCGCGCTAGGCGTCGCAACAAGGGCCTTGCCGCGCCAGACCCGCACCAAGGCTCCCATCAATCAGGCAGGGATGACTTAGTTTCAGCCCCGATAGCGCACGCATCAACCAGAACGGCGAAGGTCGGCGAGGATTGGCGGCGGCTCGGACAGTAGAGGTGATAGCCCGGAAAGGGTGGGCACCAGTCGATGAGGTTTCTACATCAGAAAAAGCTGCGGCCGCTGGCGGTAACACCTGCTTGATTGGGGTGCAGCCCCCTAAGCCCACATGCGCGGACGCGGGGCGGATCGGTTGCAATGTCCGCATCGGGTCACTCAAGGAAATTTTGGGCGCCTTGGGAAGGTCTGCTGCTCCTCGCTTGAGCGGACATTCGGTCTACTTCGCATATGCGCCAGGACTGGACATTTGTAGAGCAACGCTGTTCGCGAGCCGGAACCTGCGAACACCCAAGTGCTTGGTCTTCGAGACGGCGTGGCACAGGAGCCTGGTGTGGCACGGGACGTGGTGGTCGAGTACTCGCCTCAGCAGGGTGGCTTTACCGACACGCATGAACGGGTGACCCGAACCGAGATTGCCCGGCGGTTAGCGGCTCTCCTGGGCTTTGCTTATGCCGGCGAATACAATCCCTCGGTCACCTACCCCGGCAGGATCTACTTTGTCCCAAACGACACATTGGTAGGCCTCGCGACAGCCGCCCGGCTCGGCATCAGAGCCGAACACCATCTCTTCGGCGGCGTCGTGCCGTATCCGTTCGTGGCGACCAAGCTCATCACGCATCCGCGGATCGAGATGCAGGGTCCTGTCCCTGAGGGCTGGTCCAATGCGTTCCCCGATCAGGTCCAAGGCTCTGTTCTACGGGGCTATTCCGTCTTCACGCCGGAGCAGGCCCAGGCCGCCGGTCAGCGACTCCTGGCGCATGGGCCTGTGCGTCTCAAGCCAGTGCGCGCCACCGCCGGACGCGGACAGATCGTGGTGATGGACACAATCAGCCTGAAGGAGGTCACCGCTACCTTGGACTCTCATGAACTGGCTGAGGTGGGGCTGGTCTTGGAGGAGAACCTCACCGAAGTCACCACCTACAGTGTCGGCCAAGTACACGTGGGGGACCTCACGGCGGCATACTATGGCAGCCAGCGCCTAACGACCGACCTTGCCGGTAGCGAGGTTTATGGCGGGTCCGATCTCGTGGTTGTGCGCGGCGATTTCGGCGCGCTGTCCCGGCTCTCTCTTTGCAAAGGTATCCGGATAGCCGTGGAGCAGGCCCGCAACTACGATGCTGCCACAAGCGTCTTTCCGGGCATGTTTGCATCCCGGCGCAACTACGATGTCGCCCAGGGACTGAACGCGAGGGGTGAGTGGCGCTCGGGTGTGCTGGAACAGTCCTGGCGCATGGGCGGCGCAACTGGCGCAGAAATTGCCGCCCTCGAAGCGTTCCGGGCCGATCCCAGGCTGCACGTGGTGCGGGCCTCCACAGTTGAGCTCTACGGTGAATGCAGCCCTCCACCCCTGCATGCGACGGTGTATTTCCGTGGAGCCGACGAGCGGATTGGATTGTTGACCAAGTACACGGTGGTTGAGACCTATGACGACACACGATGACCGCATCGATATCCCGGCCGATGGCCAGCAGATCTCAGGCACCCTGGTCACGCCGGCAACCGTGGTGCCCGGCGTGCTCTTTCTGCACGGCTGGGGCGGTAGTCAGGAACAGTATCTGGCCCGGGCACGGGAGATCGCAGCCCTCGGTTGTGTCTGCCTGACCGTCGACCTCCGCGGCCATGCGGGAACCGCCGCGCAGAAGGATACCGTGACCCGAGAGGACAACCTGTGCGATACGTTGGCCGCCTATGATACGCTGGTGAGCCACCGAGCCGTGGATCGGGGCGCCATTGCGGTGGTGGGGAGCAGCTACGGCGGCTACTTGGCCGCGATCCTGAGCTCCCTGCGCCCGGTGCGTTGGCTCGCCTTGCGGGTTCCGGCGCTCTACCGAGACGAGGACTGGCTCGTGCCGAAGCAGCAGTTGAAGAAGTACGGCCTCGCCGATTACCGTCAGGGCCGGGTCCGTCCCGACGAGAACCGAGCTCTCGCAGCTTGTGCGCGGTTTCGGGGTGATGTGCTGGTTGTGGAGTCTGAGCGCGATGACATTATCCCGCACCCGGTGATTGAGAACTATCTTGCGGCATTCAAGGGCGCCCACTCACTGACCTACCGTGTCATTGAGGGAGCCGATCATGCCCTCTCGGAAGAGGCTTGGCAGCAGGCCTACACGTCGCTTCTGCTCAACTGGGCCACCGAGATGGTGCTGGGGGCCAGAGAGGATGGAGCAGCTCCGGGAGTGCACACCCGATTACAACCGGCGCCCCGCCGGGGGCCACCAACGGCAGCCTGATCTGAGCACCCTCCTCTACGGCACCGCTCCAGTGCACGATCAGGCGCTTCGCGGCCACCGATACCAACCCGGAGAGACGATGCCTGGCGCAGGTGTTTGCTGCTCCGCTGGAGCTCCCGTCTTCGTAATGTCGCCCATGGGTCAAAGAGTAACGAACAGCAAATTAAATGAAGTTCGGCTTACCGCCTCATGAGCTGACCAAAACGCTTCTTCCGCGATGTGCCAATTAGAGGCGTTCCGGCATCGGAGGGTAGGCATTGTGCGCAGCTAAACCCCGGCTGCGACTCGCCTCTTCCTTTCAGAACGATGTGACCACCATGGCGACGGCGGCCAGCGCCATCACAGCCGTTGCCGCCCAGCCGAGCCCCCTGAGCCGGCCTTTCACAGTGAACTCGCCCATCACCTCATGCCTGGCCGACAGGAGCATCATGATTGCCATTACCGGGACGGCTACGATGCCGTTGATGACCGCGCTCCAGTACAGGGCCGAGATCGGGTTCACCGGCGTGAAGTTCAGGACCACGCCCAGCACCGTGGCAACGACGACCATGGCATAGAACGCTTTGGCCTCCATCGGCTGTCGCGCCAGTCCGACCGGCCACTTGCGCGCTTCGCCGATGGCATAGGCGGCGGACCCCGCCAGAACCGGAACCGCCATCAACCCGGTGCCGATCACGCCGAGGGCAAAGATGGTCTCGGCCGCTGCTCCCGCGATCGGCCGCAGCGCCTCCGCTGCCTGGGCCGAGGTCTCGACGTTCGTGACGCCATGGGCATGCAGGGTCGCCGCCGCGGTGATCATGATTGCCAGCGCGATCAGGTTGGAAACCGCCATGCCAGCCAGGGTGTCGAGTTGGATGCGCTCGAGGGCCCGCTCCCCCTGCTCGGGTGCCCTGACGAGCGGCTTGCGCCTGGGGACCTCGCGCACGTCTTCTGCCTCCTGACTCGATTGCCAGAAGAACAGGTATGGGCTGATCGTGGTGCCGAACACCGCCACGATGGTCGTGAGAGAATCTTTGCTCCAAGGATTCGACGGGACGACCAGACGGGTCAGCGCCTCGCCCCAGGACACCTTCACCATGAACAGCGTTGCCACATAGCTCAGCAGGACCAGGGCCAGCCACTTCAGGACCGCCACATAACGCGTGTACTGGAGGAACACCTGGAGGCCCGCCGAGACTGCCGCGAACAGGAGCACGTACAGGAATGCCGGACCGCCGAACACGAGTCGTGTCGCGTCGGCCATGGCACCGAGATCCGCGCCGATGTTGACGATGTTGGCGATCAGCAGCAGCAGCACGATGCTCTGGAGGAGCCAGTTCGGATAGTACTGGCGCAGGTTCCCGGCGAGGCCGCGGCCGGTTGTGCGTCCGATGCGCCCGCTGATGATCTGGACGGCGCTCATCAGCGGGAAGGTGAGCAGCAGCGTCCAGTTCAGGCCATAGCCGAACTGGGCTCCGGCCTGGCTGTAGGTGGCGATTCCGCTCGGATCATCGTCGGACGCTCCGGTGATCAGCCCCGGCCCGAGCACCTGGAGAAGACGCGGCTTGCTCGGGCCAACGACGGGGCTTGGAGCCGCTTGGTCCGGCGACCGATCCACTTTGTCCTGCATGCCACGCCTACGCTCACGCTATCGGGAATAAACGCCCGACAAGCTTGATCGTTGCACGACACCTGCACTTGACGACGGATCTGCTCGATACGAAGCCGGATTAGCCCAGCTCTCCGAAACGGCTCAAAGCAGTGCAGACGACCAACGACGGAAGGTCTGCATCGCGTCAACCTGAGCCGTTAAGCGCGGCCTTATGAAGGGCTTATGAAGGGCTTATGAAGGGCAGCTCCTGAGCGAATAGGCGGACCAGCCTATGACTTCCGCACCGTGCCAAATCCGGACCTTCAGAGTGATTGAAGCGACAACCTTGAGACACTGCGCTGACAGGCAAAGCCCCCAATTGAAAGCAGAACCGAAACAGCTGGCGCGGCACAGGCTGATACGCACCAAGTTCCCAAGCCGGCATTGTTTGAATTGATTGCGGTCAATCAAAGAGAGCCATAGCCGGTGAGCCTACAAGGTGTTGCGAAACGAAGCGGCCTCTAAGTGTTAGCAGCATGCGACCCGGACCGAACTATACGAGAAAGGCGATCCCGCTCCTGGCGGCGCTCTCGCTGGTCCTGCACACGTTGCTTCTCGGGGTTGCCGCCTCATCGCATCCGGTCCTCCGGATGGCGTCATCATCCACTAAAGTCGATTGCCCGGAGCATGCTGGCTCCCATAACCAGAGCGACCACAGGAACCGGGATCACAGCACCTGCTGCATCCTCTGCGGCAAGATCGGCTCGGCCGTCGGTCCACTGCCGACCGTCTTCGCTCTCCCGGCTCCGCTGCCAACGGTCCTAACCGCTGATTTCGACCAGAGCCGCCCGGACCCGCATCACGCCGGATCCGTTCTGCCGGTGGGCGCCCGCGCGCCACCGCTCCTCGGGTGACGAACTCGCCTTCGATCAACCCGAACGACTGGAAACCACATCATGTTTTTCATCACCCGCCTCGGCGCACTTGGCGCAGCCGTATCCCTGTGCCTGCTCGCCCCCGCTGCCCTTGCCCATTCGACCCTTGAGGTGCAGGAGGCTCCCATCAAGTCCACCTACAAGGGCGTCATCCGTGTCGGACACGGCTGCGACGGCGCCGCAACCCTGAAGGTGCGTGTGCGCATCCCCGAGGGCGTCATCGCGGTGAAGCCGATGCCCAAGCCAGGCTGGGAGGTCGACACGGTCGAGGGACCGTATGCGAAGTCCTACGACAACCATGGCACGCCCGTGTCGGCAGGCGTCCAGGAGATTGTCTGGACCGGAAAGCTGCTCGACAAGCACTACGACGAGTTCGCCTTCCGCGGCACCCTCACCGACAGCCTGCAGCCGGGCACGACGCTCTACTTCCCCATCGTGCAGGAATGCGAAGGCGGCAAGGCTGACCGCTGGATCGAAATCCCGGCGGAAGGCAAGAAGGCGGACGACTACAAGTATCCCGCTCCTGGGGTTAAGCTGCTGCCGGCGAAAGCCATGCACTGAACCTCCGATGCGCGGGTATGACAGTATGCGCGCGTCTTTCCTGGTGTGCCGATGACCGTGCGGACCCTTCTCGCCCTGCTGCTGACGGCCATGTGCATTGTGCTCGGTTCACGAGACGTGCACGCCCATGCCGCGCTGATGGCGGCCGAGCCGGCCGATGGGGCCGTGCTGCAGCAGGCGCCGGACCGGATCGTCCTCCACTTCACCGAGCCCGTCTCCCCTCTCGTCCTGCGCCTGACCGGCCCGAAGGGAGCAGCCGAGGACCTCAACAGGTTCGAGGTGCACCAGCAGGCGATCGAAATCAGGCCGCCTCCAGACCTCGGCCGTGGATCCTATGCCCTGAGCTGGCGGGTGGTGTCGGCGGACGGCCATCCTATCAGCGGCTCCGTCATCTTTTCCATCGGATCCCCCCAGGCGAGTAGGCCTGCCGCCACGATAGCCGCCGACCGCTCTGTCCAGATCGGGCTCTGGGCGGCGCGCCTGATCATGTATATCGGCGCGTTCGCCGGAGTAGGCGGCGCGTTCTTCGCCGCCTGGATCGCAGGCGGCATGAAGCTCGGGTCTTCGGCCCGGCGGGGGATCATCGTCTCCCTCTGGGGAGGAGTCCTTGCCACGCTCCTGGGTGTCGGCCTTCAGGGGCTTGATGCCCTTGCCCTGCCCCTCTGGGCCCTCAAGGATGGAGCCGCGTGGCGGCAAGGGGCTGAGACCTCCTTCGGGATCACAGCCTCGGTGGCCCTCGTCGCCCTGCTGGCCGGATTGGTATCCCTCAGGACGAGGAGTCCCTGGCCGACCCGGATGCTTTCCGCCGCTGCGCTGGCGGGGATTGGTGTTGCCTTCGCGGCCAGTGGACACGCGAGCACGGCGGAGCCGCAGTGGCTCACCCGTCCGGCCGTCTTCGTCCATGTCGCTGGCCTCGCCTTCTGGATCGGCGCGCTGCCGCCTCTGTTCGCGATGCTCCGCCGCTCGGATCCGCAGGATGCGGTGGTCATGAACCGCTTCTCGACCGCCATCCTGCCCGTGGTGATCCTGCTCATGATCGCCGGAGCGGTCCTCGCGGTCATCCAGATCGGCTCGCTGCCGGCATTATGGGACACGGCTTATGGCAACATCTTGCTTCTCAAGCTGGCCGGTGTCGGAGGCCTTCTTGTCCTCGCGGGTATCAATCGGCTCCTGCTCACGCCGGCGCTGACTCGGAACGAAGCCCAACAGACGCGCTGGTTCGCCCAGTCCATCGCGGCGGAGGGCGTGCTGGTCCTGCTGATCCTGGGGCTGGTCGCCGGCTGGCGGTTCACCCCGCCGCCTCGGGCGATGGATGTGCCCGCCCGCCCTCCGCTTTCGACAGCACCGGTAACGGTCCATGTAAACGCGGATCAGGCGATGGCCCAGGTCACCATTGATCCCGGACGGGCTGGGACGACATCCATGATGATCAAGTTGGTCTCACCATCGGGCGCTCCGCTCAGCCCCAAGGAGGTGGTGGTGGCGCTGTCCAACCCGTCCTCAGGGATCGAGCCGTTCGAGCGTCACGCCGCGCAGGCGGGTCCGGGCAGCTGGCGCGTCGAGGACGTCGTCCTCCCGGTCACCGGATCGTGGCAAGTGCGGATCGACGTCCTCGTCTCCGACTTTGACAAGATCACACTCATGGGCGCGATCGAAATCGTCACATAGTTTCTGCCGAAGGCCCGCTCCTGATCTACGAATGAAAGCAAGCCATGGCAGGAACACGGCTGTCGATGGTGAACGGCGCGGGAGCAAACTCCCGCGGACGCAGCAGCATAGGTCGACTCACTGCATCCACTTTTTCCCGAAAGCCGCGGTGTTCCTGAATTCATCCGATTTCCGGTGCGAGTCACGAGCAGGATATCTGTACAAAGAACGGTACGTCCGACTTACCTTGGTAAGCTGCCGAAGAATCTTAGGAGGAATGCTCAATCTGGGTTTTGCCGGCAGAACGGCCAAGGTTCATTGTGGGGGGCTTCGCTTCAGGAGCACTGCAATGCGAGATATGATCAACGATCAACCCTGCCAAACCACAGCGCCTTGGAACCAGGGCAAGCTGATTGGCCCCAAACCGCCTCTCAAAGCCAAAGACATCTGGTCCATTCGGGTCGGGCTCCAAGTGGCGCAGCGCATTCGCGACTTGGCTTTGTTCAATCTCGCTCTCGACAGCAAGCTGCGAGCTTGTGACCTCGTCGCGCTTCGGGTCGACGATGTCGCCCTCAATGGCCGAGTGCGGTCCCGAGCTACGGTCATGCAACGAAAGACAGGCCGGCCCGTTCAGTTCGAGATCACAGAGCAAACCCGCGAGGCTGTCGGGCGCTGGCTGGAGAAGAAGTATCTGCACAAGGGCGAGCCGCTCTTTCCAAGCCGGATCAATCGAGCGAGGCCCATGACGACGCGCCAGTACGCCCGCCTGCTAGCGTCCTGGCTTCGTGCGATTGGTCTGGATCCCCTCGCCTACGGCACCCATTCCTTACGACGGACCAAAGCGTCGATGATCTACCGAAGGACGGGCAATCTCCGGGCCGTCCAGCTTCTGCTCGGCCACACCAAGATCGAGAGCACTGTTCGGTATCTTGGCATCGACATCGACGATGCTCTTCTGATTGCAGAGCAGGTTGAAATCTGACCGCCTGAGGCGGCTCGCCATCGAGCCACCTCAGAGCATACGGCCTGTTAGGGGCAAGGTCCGGACCTGAGGCTCGAGCGGCCACGAAACAAACGACCGGCGCGTGCCAGTTCTGGACCTTTGGTCATGAACCATGGGCGATCAGGATTAATCGAAGATGTGAAGACACCCGAGCTTTCAAGCCGCCGCGGTTCGCAAGCGCTCGGCTGCGGTCCCTGCCTCTGCTCGTTGTTTTCAGCATGCCACTTGCTTAAAACTCTTCGGGCTGTCGTGCGGTGGCGGAATTGCGAAGAATCCGCGAGATTCGGCCGGGACCAGCGTTCTGGCCTGCGTGTCACTGGTTTGGCGTTTGGAACCTTCCGTCCAGCGTGCCCGTCGCAGATCGCATGATGAGCGCGCGCCATGTTTCGAACTGGGACGTTACGGTCAGAAGCACCGAATCGGGGCCGCTGCTGATCGGTACCCGGAACAAACTTCTCAATTTCTGAGTTCTCAGACGGCCCAGGTTGACCCTTGCGACCGGGGCAGAAATCGATGTGTATACACCAGAGCACCCATGCCGGAGCCTACGCCACCTTCCAAGCGCGCCAACGTCCGCCGCACACCCGCGGGAGACCTCGTGAATGCTATCGAGCGATTGGCGAGCGCGGGGGAGATAGAAGATATAGTCGAGGTGGTCCGATCGACGGCGCGCCGATTGATCGGATCGGATGGCGTTGCGGTTATCCTGCGAGAGGGCGACGCCTGCCACTATGTGGAGGAAGACGCAGTCGGCCCGCTCTGGAAAGGCCGCAACTTTCCGCTTGCCTCGTGCATTAGCGGCTGGGCGATGCTCCATCGCCAGACGGTTGTGATCGCCGACATTCGCCTTGACGGGCGGATCCCGCAGGACCTCTACCGTGAAACCTTCGTGCGCAGCCTCGTGATGGCGCCTGTGCGGTCTGAGGACCCGATCGGCGCGATCGGCGCTTACTGGGGCCAGGTCTACGAGCCGACACCTGACGAGGTCGAGACGCTGGAAACCCTCACCCGGGCGACCGCGACTGCGATGGAGAATGTGCGCCTGGTGAAGGCCCTGTCGCGAGCCCTCGAGGAGGCGGAGTTTGCGCGTGACGAGCTTCGGCACCGGGTCAAGAACGCCTATACCGCCACCGCGGCGCTCGCGAGGTTGACCTTGCCGCCGGAACATGCGCGAGCGCTCTCCGCGCGGATCGCCGCCCTGGCTCGCGCACATGATCTGCTGGATCGGAAATTGGCGCACCAGGACCAGATCACGTTGGGCGAGCTCCTAGAGGCCGAACTCGAACCCTATAATGTGGACGCCCCCGGGCGATTCACCGTAGCCGGCCCGGTGGTCACACTACCGGGCCCGCAGGCGCTGGCTCTCGGCCTTGCGATCAATGAACTTGCTACGAACGCGCTCAAATACGGCGCGCTCTCCGTCCCGACGGGTCGCTTAGAGGTGAGCTGGAGACGGGACGCTCAGCACCTGGTGCTGGAGTGGCGCGAATCCGATGGACCGATGGTGAAAGGCGCCGCGCTCGAGAGCTTTGGCTCCCGATTGCTGAAGCGACTGGTGGAGGGTCAGCTCGGCGGTTCATTGCATCGGCACCTACAGAGTTCCGGTGTGACTTGTGTCATCGAATTCGCCGCACCGGCCATGGTTGGCTCCGACCGAGTCGACACGTAGCGGCCACAGCCGACCAATGGAACGGGACAGGCAGCTGTGGCATAGGCGCGGACAGTGGCTCCCCAAGAACGGGGAATTCCGTCCACACGAGTTGGATTTCGGCGACAACCTGCGCCCCAGGTGCCTCCCCTTATTGCAGCGGCCAGCATCATCCAGGAGGAATGGCAAGCGAGCACATGACTCATGATCATTGCACGCAAAGAGGACACAACTGTCTTCAATCGGAGGGCAGATCGGAGTCCTGGGAAGGTCTGCTTCGGGTCGATGCTGTTGAAAAACTCCCGAGGGCTGCGTCGTCGGTCTATTACTAGCTAGGGAGGAGCTCGTCCGATCATGGGAGGATCCGTGCTATGGCCGCCCGGCGCGACGAAGTCAGGCGCATCCTTGCCGAAAGCCTGGAGCGACAGGCGGGTTTCAAGAAGGTTCTCAGACGCGTCATTGATCTGTATCCCGACACGACGGCGGCCAAGATCGCCGAGTCCTTGCGTCCTATGAGCGGAAATGCCCCGGACACCGGACGGTCAGGTGATCGCTACGCTAAGCAATCACCAGCGGCTTACCGCGATAGCGGTCAACGTCGGTGAAGGTCATCAATCACGAAGGCGTGGGCATGACGGTGCCCACGATGCTCCCGCAGGTGCGGATGGTTCGAGGGAAGCTCCGGATGGGCATGCTCGATTTCGTCCGGATCATCGGCAGGCCAAAGCCGCGCTGCGAGAGCGAAGCCGAGCAGCGTCATCAGCCCGAGGACGCCCAGGGTCATGGGGATGCCGGCCTCCCGTCCGAGCCAGCCCGAAAGCGGATAGGTCACGAGCCAGCAGGCATGCGAGAGCGCGAACTGGGCTGCGAAGAGCGCCGGGCGATCGTCGGGTTGGGCTGACCGCCGCAGGAGCCGCCCGGTCGGGGTCTGCACGGCCGAGTAGCCGACCCCGAGCAGCGCCCATGTAGCCAGCAAGGCGATCCAGCCGATCGAGCCATTCCAGGTTGCCGCCGCGAAAGCCAACAGGACGACTCCCAGCAGGGCCGCGGCCGGGAGCATCACGGTGCGGTCGGGAATCATGTCGAGCACCCGCGGCAGCAGGAGCGCCGCCGCCATCGAGCCGCCGCCGAAGCAGGCCAGCGCCACGGCGACGTCGTCCTCCGGCAGTCCGAGCACGCCCCGGACGATCACGACGGTGTTGACGATGACCATGGCCCCGGCCGCGGCGACCGACAGGTTAAGGGCGAGGAGGCCCCGCAGGCGCGGGGTCCTGAGGTAGATGCGAAGACCTCGCGTGGTCTTGTCGTAGATCCCGCCCAGCCGTGCGGAACGTGGTGCCTGCGGCAACCGAACGGAAAGAACGAGGGCGGCCGAGCAGAGGAAGCCGACCACCGTGCCGCCAAACAACCAGTGGAAGCTGATGACGGTCAGGAGTGCCGCCGCCAAGGCCGGGCTGAGCAAGCTCTCCATGTCATAGGCCAGTCGCGAGAGGGAGAGCGCCCGGGTGTAGTCCTTCTCATCTGGCAACACGTCGGGGATGGTCGCCTGGAAGGTGGGCGTGAACGCCGCCGAGGCCGATTGCAGCAGGAAGATCAGCACGTAGATCTGCCAGACCTTGGTGATGAACGGCAGCAGCAAGGCGATCGCAGCGCGCACGAGGTCCATGGTCACCAGGAAGGCCCGGCGGGGAAGCCGGTTGGCGAAGGCTCCGACGATCGGTGCCACACCAACGTAGGCCACCATCTTGATGGCCAGGGCGGTGCCGAGGACCACGCCCGCATCCGCCCCGGCGAGCTCATAGGCCAATAGGCCGAGCGCCACGGTCAGCAGGCCGGTTCCAGCAAGTGCGATCACTTGGGCCGCGAACAGGTGGCGATAGGTGCGATTGGCAAGAACGTCGAGCATGGCAACACCTCAGGGTGTCGGGGATGATGACGTGACGGGGCGAAAGTTCCGCCGCGTTCCAACCTTCGGGGATCGCTGCTGTTCGTCCGTCCGGAGCTGTTTCACGCGCCGGGGAATCTCCCGCAGAAGGGCCGTGCGCCGATAAGGCGTCAGCTTCCGCCATTCGCGAATTTCCGGGATCGTCCGGCCGCAGCCGAGGCACCAGCCGGTACGGCCGTCGAACTCGCACACGGAGATACAAGGATTGTCTTTCTTCACGGGCTAAATCCGGTTTGTGGCCAATATTGCGGTGGACAACACATAGGGTAGCCCCCTATATCACACAACCCGTCACTGAGGAGGCCACGTGTCCCACACGATCAAGGAAAAGACGAAGCTCCTGGCCCGGGTTCGCCGGATCAAGGGGCAGGTCGAGGCCATTGAGCGGGCGCTTGAGGCCGAACTCGGCTGTGCCGATGTGCTGATGCTGGTCGCCTCGGTGCGCGGGGCCGTGAACGGCCTGACCGTCGAGCTGATGGAGGACCACATCCGCAACCATGTGGTCGATCCGGCTCACGAGCCCGACCCCGAGCGCGCCAAGGGCGCAGCCGAGCTCATCGATGTGGTCCGTACCTACCTGAAATGACCCTGTTCGTGGTGGATGGACGTATGACCGCCACCGCACGATATTCCTGGAAAACCGATGCCCGATATCGCTCAACTGCTTCAATCCGGCGGCAACGGCTGGATTTACCTGCCCGTCGCGGTCCTGCTCGGTGCCCTTCACGGGCTGGAACCCGGGCACTCCAAGACCATGATGGCCGC
>NZ_JBVVAJ010000064.1:0-13750 GCF_055792805.1 Microvirga sp. HS2 | reverse complement strand
AAGAGTGGAAGATGCCGCCACGGGAGTGGAGCATGGCGAAAGCCCAGTTCGCCATTCTGTTCGAAGGCCGCTTCAGGCTGGGATGATGAACCCGGCCCTTACACGGAAATTCCGACAGTCCCGCCCCCGCTCGGCACAGCGAATTTACATCCGTCCTGGAGCGCAACATCTCCGCCCTGCGGGAAAAGCGGCAGCAGGAGGAAAGCCGGGCCAGCCTCCAGGATCGCATTGCCGATGCCATCACGCGCTTTAGCGGCAGCATGCTGTTCGTCTATCTGCATCTGGCCTTCGTCGGAGGCTGGACCTTCGCCAATGCCGGACTGATCCCGGGCATCTCTCCCTTCGACCCGACCTTCGTGATCCTCGCGACGATCGCCTCGGTCGAAGCGATCTTCCTCTCCACCTTCGTGCTCATCAGCCAGAACCGGGCGGCAGCCGCGGCCGACCGCCGAGCGGAGCTCGATCTGCAGACCAACCTGCTCTCGGAGCATGAGATCACGCGATTGCTATCGCTCACGCGGGCCATCGCCCAGCGCCTCGGCGTGGACGAAGCGCGAGACCCAAGCCTCAACGAACTGGAGAAGGATGTGGCGCCAGAGGAAGTTCTCGACAGGCTCGCCGAAGAGGACAGCGAAGCCGCGCCTCGCGAAAATTCGCGCACGGGCTGACAGGAGAAGGAAGATGGTGGGCGGTGAGGGGATCGAACCCCCGACCTGCGGTGTGTAAAACCGATGCTCTACCAGCTGAGCTAACCGCCCTTCGCCTCACCTTCAGGAATCTGTCCCCGAGGGTGCATGCGTCATATCAGAAGCTGCAAATGTTTCCAGCCCCGATGCGCCTGACATAAAAAGAGAAGGCCAACAACGCAAGCGTGTTGGCCTTCTGTGCAAGCGAAAGCGGCTTTAAAAGCGATTACTTCGCGTTGACGGCGTCCTTCAGGCCCGCGCCGGCGCGGAACTTCGGAGTCTTCGAGGCCGGAACCGCCACCTTCTCGCCGGTGCGCGGGTTGCGGGCCTCACCGGCAGCGCGGTTGGTCACCACGAATGTGCCGAAGCCGACGATCTTCACCTCGTCGCCCTTCTTCAGAGCGCCGGTGATCGCCTCGATGGCGGCGTCGATCGCCTCACCAGCCTGGCCACGAGTAAGACCGACCTTGTCGGCGACGGCAGCAACGAGCTCGCCTTTGTTCATATCATATCCTCCAGTGATCACGGCGATCGCAGGTTATGTAGTATCACCGCTTCAGGGAGCACTCGTGTGGCGCAAAGCTAGTCCGTAGGCAAGCCCAAAGTGCCGAAAACAGGCCACTTTCTGCCGTTTCGCACCAAAAAAAGGCCCCGGATTCGCCATCCGGGGCCCTGATTTCATCTAACCTTGCGGCAGTCGCTTAGTGAGCGACGACCCCTGCCCCGTCCTCCTCGACGGCGGGCTTCGGACTCTTCAGGACCGAAGCCTCGTCCCATTCGATCGGCTCGGGCATGCGCACGAGAGCATGCTGGAGCACCTGATCCATGGTGGAGACCGGCACGACTTCGAGGCCGTTCTTCACGCTCGCCGGGATGTCGACCAGATCCTTGGCGTTCTCCTCGGGGATCAAGACCTTCTTGATGCCGCCGCGGAGAGCCGCAAGAAGCTTCTCCTTCAACCCGCCGATGGGCAGCACCCTGCCCCGCAGCGTGACCTCGCCCGTCATGGCGATGTCGCGACGGACCGGAATGCCGGTCACGACGGAGACGATTGCCGTCGCCATGGCGATACCGGCGGACGGACCATCCTTCGGCGTCGCGCCTTCCGGCACGTGCACGTGGATGTCGCGACGGTCGAACAGCGGCGGCTCGACGCCGAAGGCAACCGCACGGGAGCGGACATAGGACGCCGCCGCCGAGATCGATTCCTTCATGACATCACGCAGGTTGCCCGTGACGGTCATCTTGCCCTTGCCCGGCATGGCGATGCCTTCGATGGTGAGCAGCTCGCCGCCCACCTCGGTCCAGGCGAGACCCGTGACCGTGCCGACCGAATCCTCCGTCTCGGCCTCGCCGTAGCGGAAGCGCGGCGGACCAAGGAAGTCCGGCAGATTGGCCGTAGTGACCTCGACGGACGGCACCTTGGAGAGAAGGATCTCCTTCACCGCCTTACGGACGAGATTGTTGATCTCGCGCTCGAGGTTACGCACCCCCGCCTCGCGGGTGTAGCGGCGGACCAGCATGAGGAGAGCCTCATCGTTGATCTTCCACTCCTTCTCCTGAAGGCCATGCTTCTGCATGGACGACGGGATCAGGTGCGTACGGGCAATCTCGGCCTTCTCTTCCTCGGTGTAGCCCGCGATGCGGATCACTTCCATACGGTCGAGAAGCGGACCGGGAATGTTGAGCGTGTTGGCCGTCGTGACGAACATCACGTTGGAGAGATCGTAATCGACCTCCAGGTAATGGTCGTTGAACGTGTTGTTCTGCTCGGGGTCGAGAACCTCCAGGAGGGCCGCCGACGGGTCGCCGCGGAAGTCCATGCCCATCTTGTCGATCTCGTCGAGCAGGATGAGCGGGTTGGAGGTCTTGGCCTTGCGCATCGACTGGATGATCTTGCCGGGCATCGAGCCGATATAGGTCCGGCGGTGGCCGCGGATCTCCGACTCGTCACGGACGCCACCGAGCGACATGCGCACGAACTCGCGGCCGGTGGCCTTGGCGATCGACTTGCCGAGCGAGGTCTTGCCCACGCCCGGGGGACCGACGAGGCACAGGATCGGACCCGTGAGCTTGTTGGCGCGCTGCTGCACGGCCAGGTACTCGACGATGCGCTCCTTGACCTTGTCCAGACCGTAATGATCCGAATCCAGGATGTCCTGGGCGGCCTTCAGGTCCTTCTTCATCTTCGAGCGGCGGCCCCACGGAATGCCGAGCAGCCAGTCGAGATAATTGCGCACGACGGTCGCTTCCGCGGACATGGGCGACATCTGGCGCAGCTTCTTCAGCTCGCCCATCGCCTTCTCGCGGGCTTCCTTCGTGAACTTGGTCTTTTCGATCTTCTCCTCGAGCTCGGCCAGCTCGTCGCGACCCTCGTCGTCACCGAGCTCCTTCTGGATCGCCTTCATCTGCTCGTTGAGATAGTACTCGCGCTGCGTCTTCTCCATCTGACGCTTCACGCGGGTCCTGATGCGCTTCTCGACCTGCAGGACGGAGATTTCGCTCTCCATCATGCCGAGCACCTTCTCGAGGCGCTGAGCGACGGTCGGCGTCTCCAGGATCGCCTGCTTGTCGGCGATCTTGATGGCGAGGTGCGAAGCGATGGTGTCGGCGAGCTTCGCGGGCTCGTCGATCTGGGTCACGGCGGAGACGACCTCCGGCGAAACCTTCTTATTGAGCTTCACATAGTTCTCGAACTCGGCCACCACCGAGCGGGCCAGAGCCTCCGCCTCGATCTGGTCGCCGAGGGAGTCCGGAAGCACTTCGGCTTCGGCCTCATAGAATTCTTCGGTGCGGGTATAGGCCTTCACCTGGGCGCGGCTCGCCCCCTCGACCAGCACCTTCACGGTGCCGTCAGGCAGCTTCAGCAGCTGGAGCACGTTGGCCAGGGTGCCGACCTTGTAGATCGCATCCGCGGCAGGATCATCGTCCGTCGCATCGATCTGCGTCGCAAGCAGGATGTGACGGTCGTTCTTGACCACCTCCTCGAGCGCACGGATCGACTTCTCGCGGCCGACGAAGAGCGGCACGATCATATGGGGGAAGACGACGATGTCGCGCAGGGGCAGAACCGCATAGGTTCCGGTCGAGCCCGGAATGACAGGCTGACGAGGCTTCGACTGTGTCATGAGACAACATCCTTATGTCTGCGTCCGGAGGGCCCCTTGTATAAGCTGGTTCTCGGACGGGATACCGGAATGCTCAGGCTTTTGTTATGGGCTGCACCCGGTACGCGGGGCCATCCCTCGGGATGAGCGGACGACCGCCACGCAAGAAAGTATGTGGCGTTGCAGATGCAATGTTTCAAGAACCGTATCCGCAACGCCGACGATCATTGGAGGTCCGCGACGGGCCTCAGGCGCTGGCGCTGGTCTGCTCGGCCCGGTCGCCATGGATGAAGAGCGGCTTGGCCTTGCCCTCCACCACTTCCGGGCCGATGACCACCTGCTCGACGGAGTCGAGGCCGGGGAGATCGTACATGGTTTCGAGCAGGATGCCTTCCATGATCGAGCGAAGGCCGCGGGCGCCCGTCTTCCGCTCGATCGCCTTGCGGGCGATGAGGGACAGGGCCTCGTCCTGGAAGGTCAGCTGCACGTTTTCCATCTCGAAGAGACGCTGATACTGCTTCACCAGCGCGTTCTTCGGCTCCTGGAGGATCTTCTTCAGGGCCTCCTCGTCGAGGTCCTCAAGGGTCGCCAGGACCGGCAGACGGCCGACGAACTCGGGGATGAGGCCGAATTTCAGGAGATCCTCGGGCTCCACCTCGCGGAAGATCTCGCCCGTCCGGCGGTCGTCCGGCGCGCTCACCGAGGCGCCGAAGCCGATAGACGTGCCCTTGCCACGGCCTGCGATGATCCGCTCGAGGCCAGCGAAGGCGCCGCCGCAGATGAACAGGATGTTGGTCGTGTCCACCTGCAGGAACTCCTGCTGCGGGTGCTTGCGGCCGCCCTGCGGAGGCACGGAGGCCACGGTGCCTTCCATGATCTTCAGGAGGGCCTGCTGCACGCCCTCGCCCGATACGTCGCGGGTGATGGACGGATTGTCGGACTTGCGGGAGATCTTATCGATCTCGTCGATATAGACGATGCCGCGCTGCGCCCGCTCGACATTGTAGTCGGAGGCCTGGAGCAGCTTGAGAATGATGTTCTCGACGTCCTCACCCACATAGCCGGCTTCCGTAAGGGTCGTAGCGTCGGCCATGGTGAACGGCACGTCCAGGATGCGGGCGAGCGTCTGCGCGAGCAGCGTCTTGCCCGAACCGGTCGGACCGATCAGCAGGATGTTGGACTTCGCCAGCTCCACGTCGTTGTGCTTCGTTGCGTGGGCCAGGCGCTTGTAATGGTTGTGGACCGCCACCGAGAGCACCTTCTTGGCGTGCTCCTGGCCGATCACGTAGTCGTCCAGAACGCGGCTGATTTCCTTCGGGGTGGGCACGCCATCCCGGGACTTCACGAGAGACGATTTCGACTCCTCGCGGATGATGTCCATGCAGAGCTCGACGCATTCATCGCAGATGAAAACCGTCGGGCCAGCGATCAGCTTGCGAACCTCGTGCTGGCTCTTGCCGCAGAAGGAGCAGTACAGCGTACTCTTGGAGTCGTTGCCGCCAGCCTTGGTCATTATCACATCTCCAATTCGTGCCGGGACGGCCCTGTGCCGACCCTGCACCCTCTAAGTTATGAGCGCCGGAGCTAATGAAAGGTTCCGACGCCAAGGATTTTCACGTCAAATCGCCTGGCCTCCCGAATCCACATGCAATCACGGGCCGGGCGCGCGATCAACAGAAACGAGATTACAGGTTAAAAAGACGCACCTGGGGAGAATTTTTCCCCAGGTTTTAAGGATTAAGTCGGGGTTGCCGCCGGCTCGGGGCGCTTCTCGATGACCTGGTCGATCAGGCCGAACTCCCGGGCGGCCTCGGCCGTCATGAAGTTGTCGCGCTCGAGCGCCCGCTCGATTTCCTCGTAGTTCCGGCCCGTATGGCCGACATAGATCTCATTGAGCCGGCGCTTGAGGGCTTCGCTCTCGCGGGCATGGATCATGATGTCGGTGACCTGACCCTGATAGCCGCCGGACGGCTGGTGGACCATGATCCGGGCATTCGGGAGCGCGAAGCGCATGCCCTTCTCGCCCGCGGTCAGCAGGAGCGAGCCCATCGAGGCGGCCTGGCCGACGCAGAGGGTCGAAACCGGGCAGCGGATGAACTGCATGGTGTCGTAGATCGACAGGCCCGAGGTCACAACGCCGCCGGGGGAGTTGATGTAGAAGGAAATTTCCTTCTTCGGGTTCTCGGCTTCGAGGAACAGCAACTGCGCCACGATGAGCGACGCTGAATAGTCTTCGACCGGCCCCGTCAGGAAGATAATCCGCTCCCGCAGGAGGCGCGAATAGATGTCGAAGGCGCGCTCGCCGCGGTTCGACTGCTCGACCACCATGGGAACGAGCGTGTTGTTATAGAGCGCTACCGGATCTCTCATGTCTCACTGCTCCAAAGCGGCCGCGCGACATGCGCGGCCGTCTGATTGATGCAAGCTGCGAGACGCTCGAGATGAAGCGTTACTCGCTCTTGCTGGATTTCTTACCGCCCTTACCCTTCGGCTCGGAATCGGACCCTTCGGCGTCATCGTCGCTGAAGAGGGCTTCCTTGGAAACCGTCTCCTCATTCACCTTCACCTGCGAGAGGATCTGGTCGACAACTTTCTCCTCGAACAGAGGAGCCCGGATTTCAGCTAGAGCCTGCGGGTTCTTTTGGTAGAACTCCCAAACCTGCCGCTCCTGGCCGGGATACTGGCGGACCCGCTCGATGAGGGCCTGAGTCACCTCGTCGTCGGAGATCTTGATATCGGACTTCTCACCGATCTGCGCAAGGACCAACCCGAGACGCACGCGGCGCTCGGCGATCTTGCGGTAATCGGCCTTGGCCTGCTCTTCCGTGGTGTCCTCGTCGGCGAAGGTGCGGCCGTTCGACTTCATGTCGGCTTCGACCTGCGACCATACGGCAGCGAATTCCTGCTCGACCAGGCTCGGGGGCAGCTCGAAGCTGTACTTGGCATCGAGAGCGTCCAGGAGCTCCTTCTTCACCTTGCGGCGGGACTGAGCGTCGAAGTCGCGCTTGATGGCGTCGCGGATCGCGTCCTTGAGCTTGTCCAGGGACTCCATGCCGAAGCCCTTGGCCATCTCGTCGTCGATCTTCAGCTCGCCGGGAGCCTCGACTTCCTTCACGGTCACGTCGAACTCGGCATCCTTGCCGGCCAGGTGAGCGGCCAGGTAGTTCTCCGGGAACTTGACCTTCACGAGCTTGGTGTCGCCGGCCTTCAGGCCGATGAGCTGCTCTTCAAAGCCCGGGATGAAGGTGTTGGAGCCCAGCTCCACGCGGATGTCCTGGCCCTTGCCGCCCTCGAACTCGGCGCCGTCGATTCGGCCCACGAAGTCCACGACGACACGGTCACCGTCGGCGGCTGCGCCTTCCTTCTTCTCGAAGGAGCGGTTCTGCTTGGCCATGCGCTCGAGCGACTCGTTGATTTCCTCGTCGGAAACCTCGACGACCGGCTTCTTGACGCTCACGTCGGACAGGTCGGCCAGCTCGAATTCCGGCAGGACCTCGAGAGCGACGGTGAAGGCCAGGTCGCCCTTTGCGTCCATCGCCTTCTCGATCGTGTCCTTGTCCTCGGGGAACTGGATCTGCGGCTCGTGCGCGAGCTTGAGGCCGTTGTCCTCGACGATCTTGCGGTTGGCCTCGTTGACGGCGTTCTGGAAAACGTCGGACATCACGGAGCGGCCATAGACCTTGCGCAGGTGCGCGACCGGCACCTTGCCGGGGCGGAAGCCATTGAGCCGCACGCGATCCTTGATGTTGTCCAGCTCGCTGTTCAGGCGCTGCTCCAACTCGGTGGCCGGGAGCACGACCTTGAACTCTCGCTTCAAGCCTTGGGACAGTGTTTCCGTCACCTGCATTGTTCTATTCGCCTTCATTCACTCGCAAAATTGATGTTTGGCTCCGGCCGATGCGACATGGGGTGTCGTCAACCAGGTGCCAGGAGCCTCCGGACCCAATCCCGACGATTGGTGCGGGCGGAGGGAGTCGAACCCCCACGACTTGCGTCGCTGGAACCTAAATCCAGTGCGTCTACCAGTTCCGCCACGCCCGCTTGGGAGTAGCACGATATACGCGCCCCTCTTCCGGGACGCGGCTCTATACCATGCTTGGCGAGGCATGCATTAAAAAAGTTCGCGCGCAAGCACAAAGCAACCGAACTTGGCCTTTTCCGTTCAAGAAGATACCCCGTAACCTCCTTTTCCGTCCCGCGAGATCCGTCCCATGCTGACCCGCCGCGCCGCCGCCGCCGGCCTTGCCTCGACCCTGATCGGCCTGTCCGGACGAGCGGGGGCGCAGAGCCCCTCCCCGGTGCCGCCCGAGGACCCTTTGGGGGGCAACGGGCTCAGCTGGACCGTCGCCGCCAAGCCGCGGTCGCTCCGCCTGCGCTCCGATGCCGCCAAGGATGCCGATCTCTGGACCTTCAACGGTGAAGTGGCGCCGGTCTTCCGGCTGAAGCATGGGTCGGAGGTGCGGTTCCTCTTCGAGAATGGAACACCCCAGCCGTTGTCCCTGCATTTCCATGGCGTTCGGGGACCAAATGACATGGATGGCGTCGGAGGTTTCTCATTTCACGCTCTTCGCAACACCGTCGATGGCAAAGGTGTCTTCACGCAAGAACCTGTTTGGCCCGGCCAGCAATTTGAATACATCTTCACCCCTCCCGATCCAGGTACCTTTCTGATCCGTCCCTGCATTCTGGGGGAAAGCGCTGAACCCATGGAGCGTGGTCTATCGGCCCTGCTGATCGTCGAGGAGGCCGATCCTCCCCAAGTCGACCGGGATATCGCCCTGCTCGTGGACGACTGGGCCCTTGCCGAGGATGGCAGCCTTGCTCTTGGCAACCCCGCTCCCGGCGGGCGCCTGGGCAGCTTTCTGACCATCTCTGGAAAGCCGGCTCCGCAGCGGATCGAGGCACCGCCGGGCGGTCGCCTCCGCCTGCGGCTTGCCAATGCCTGCAATGCGCGCGCCATGCGCCTGCGCTTCGACGGGCTCAAAGCCTATGTGATCGCCGTCGACGGGCAGCCCTCCGCCGCCTTCGAGCCCCTGAAGGCGCCCCTGCCCTTCGCGCCCGGGAACCGGTACGATCTGCTCATCGAGCTGCCGCCGGAGGCTGGCCCTGCCGGGACTGTGACAGCCATGATCGGCGAAGGGTTCCGGATCGTCGAAATCGTCGCGGCAGGCGAAAGGCGCGAAACCTTGCCTCCCGTTGCTCCGCTGCCGCCCAACCCCAGGCTGCCGGATGTCATCAGGCTGCAGGCCGCCACACGCAAGGACGTGACGATCAAGGGCGACCCGAAGACGCCGGACGCTCCCTGGACGATCAATGGAGCGGCAGGCGTCCCATCGGCCGCGCCGCTCGTGAGGGTCAAGCGCGGCACTCCCGTGGTCCTGGCGCTGAGGAACGAGACCGGTTTCATTCAGCCTCTGCACCTGCACGGGCATGCCTTCCGGCTTCTGCATCCGCTCGACGACGGCTGGGAGCCCTATTGGCTCGATACGGTGCAGGTGCCGGAGAACAAGACGGTCCGCATCGCCTTCGTGGTCGACAACCCCGGCAAATGGCTTCTCGCCTCGACGGTCATGGAACGGTTCGACGCGGGCCTGTGGACTTGGATCGAGGTCACATAAGGAGCTTGCGCAGAACCCCCGGGATCAGCTCGGCCAGATCCTCAGCGATCAGCCCCGGCCCGAAGCTCGCTCCCGCCTCCGCATGGATCCAGACGCCTGCGGAGGCCGCCTCGAAGGCGGGCAGGCCCTGGGCCATGAGCCCCGCGGCAATGCCGCTCAGGGTATCGCCCGACCCGGCCGTTGCGAGATAAGGCGTGCCGTTCTCGTTGACGGCAACGCGCCCGTCCGGTGCCGCGATGACCGTGTCCGGCCCCTTCAGCACCACGACCGCGCCCGTATAGGCGGCAGCGCGATGGGCCCGCTCGATTTTCGATTCCGGATCAAGGATATCCGGGTGATCCTTGAACAGCCGGCTGAACTCGCCGTCATGGGGAGTGAGGACCGTCGGGGCGTGGCGGAAGGCCTGATGAAGCTCCGTGGCGAGACCTTCGAAGGAGGTCAGCGCATCCGCATCGAGCACAAGGCCGCGCCGGGCATGGGCGGCCACCGCCACCATGGCGCGGGTGCCGGAATGAACTCCGAGGGCCGGTCCGAGCACCAGGGCGTTCAGCCGCGTGTCCTGGAGAATGTGGTGAAGCCCCTCCGGCCCGTCGCAGCCCTTCAGCATGACGGCGGTGAGATGAGCCGCGTTGACCCCGAGAGCCTCCGGCGGCGAGGCTACGGTGACGAGGCCGGATCCGATCCGCAGCGCCGCCCGGGCCGCGAGCCGTGCGGCCCCGGTCCGCGTCGCGCCGCCGGAGAGGACGAGCGTGTGGCCCCGGTCGTACTTGTGAGACGATAGCTCGGGCTTGGGCAGCTTGTGGACCCACAGCGGCGGAGCGTTGGCGAAGAGCTTTCCGCCGACCGCCTCCAGAATCTGCCGGGTGATCCCGATGTCGGCCACCTCCACCGGGCCGCAGAATGCCCGGCCCGGCATCAGAACATGACAAGGCTTGCGAGCCGCGAAGGTCACCGTGCGCGACGCTCGGACCGCCATACCCCGCACCCGGCCTGTCGCACCATCCAGCCCTGAGGGCAGGTCGACGGCGAGAACGGGGCGGCCGGAGGCGTTGATGCGTTCGACGGCCAAGCGGGCCGCTCCGTCCAGATCGCGCGCGAGACCGGTGCCGAACAGCGCATCGACGATCAGGTCGGCCTCGGCGAACGGCAGGCTCTCGACCGGCTCGACGCCGCCCTGCCAATCCTTGGCCGCCAGCGCGGCGTCGCCGGCAAGTCGGTCGACGCTGCCCAGAAGCCCGAGGGAAACCCGATGACCCTGTTCGGCGAGAAGGGTCGCGACGACGAACCCGTCACCTCCATTCTGCCCAGGTCCCGCAGCGACGATCACCCGCGCCTCTTTCCTGAGCATCTCCGAAGCGGCGCTGGCGACGGCGCCGCCTGCCCGCCGCATGAGTTCGATGCCGGGAATCCCCATCTCGATGGTCCGGGCATCCGCTTGTCGCATGTCCTGGGGGGTGAGGATGAGTTCAGGAGGCATTCGAACCCTCAAAACTGGCGGAAAACGGCCCCTTGCCGACGAAAACCGCACATGCACAAACTTTGAGCAACTGTTGCTCTCCAGAGATGCAATTGCGCCCGATTTGAATCGTTGAATCCATGGAAGGCGCCCTGTGCTGGTGCTAAAAGCGGCAAGTCCCGAACCGAAACGGTTATCCGATGAAGAAAATCGAAGCCATCATCAAACCTTTCAAGCTCGATGAAGTCAAAGAAGCCCTTCAGGAGGTCGGACTCCAGGGCATCACCGTCATCGAAGCGAAGGGTTTCGGCCGTCAGAAGGGCCATACCGAGCTGTATCGCGGGGCGGAATATGTCGTCGACTTTCTGCCCAAGGTGAAGCTCGAGATCGTCCTGAACGACGACATGGCCGAAAGCGCCATCGAGGCCATCCGCAAGGCGGCCCAGACGGGCCGCATCGGAGACGGAAAGATTTTCGTGTCGACGGTCGAAGAGGCCGTCCGAATCCGTACGGGCGAGACCGGATCCGACGCGATCTGAATTCGCCATCCCGAACCGAGGCTTCAGGCCGAGGACTTATTCTAAGGGCAGAAGAGGACCAGCACCATGCAGACCGCCAAGGATGTGCTCAAGGCGATCAAAGATAACGACGTGAAATACGTCGACTTCCGTTTCACGGATCCGCGCGGCAAGTGGCAGCACGTGACCTTCGACGTCTCGATGGTCGATGAAGACCTGTTCGCCGACGGCATCATGTTCGACGGCTCGTCCATCGCCGGCTGGAAGGCGATCAACGAGTCCGACATGACCCTCATGCCCGACCCGACGACGGCGCAGATGGACCCGTTCTTCTCGGCCTCCACCCTGTCGATCAACTGCGACATTCTCGAGCCGGCAACCGGCGAGCCCTATAACCGCGACCCGCGCGGCATCGCCAAGAAGGCCGAGGCTTACCTTCGCTCCACGGGCATCGCCGACACGGTCTATGTCGGCCCCGAGGCCGAGTTCTTCGTGTTCGACGACGTGAAGTTCATGGCCGACCCCTATAACACCGGCTTCAAGCTCGACTCGTCCGAATTGCCGATCAACGGCGACACGGCCTACGAGGGCGGCAACCTCGGCCACCGCATTCCGATCAAGGGCGGCTATTTCCCGGTTCCCCCGCTCGACTCGGCCCAGGACATGCGCGGCGAGATGCTGGCCGCCATGAAGTCCATGGGCGTGACGGTCGAAAAGCACCACCACGAGGTCGCTTCCGCCCAGCACGAGCTCGGCACGAAGTTCAACACGCTCGTTCGCACCGCCGACGAGATGCAGATCTACAAGTACTGCATCCACAACGTCGCCCAGTCCTACGGCAAGACGGCCACCTTCATGCCGAAGCCGGTCTACGGCGACAACGGCTCAGGGATGCACGTGCACCAGTCCCTCTGGAAGGACGGCAAGCCGCTCTTCGCGGGCAACAAGTATGCCGACCTCAGCCAGGAATGCCTGTGGTACATCGGCGGGATCATCAAGCACGCCAAGGCGCTCAACGCCTTCACCAACCCGTCGACGAACTCCTACAAGCGTCTCGTCCCCGGCTATGAGGCTCCGGTTCTGCTCGCCTACTCGGCTCGCAACCGCTCGGCCTCCTGCCGCATTCCGTGGACGACCTCGCCCAAGGCCAAGCGCGTCGAGATTCGCTTCCCCGATCCGACTGCCAACCCCTACCTCGCCTTCACTGCGATCATGATGGCCGGCCTGGACGGCATCCTGAACAAGATCGATCCCGGTCAGGCGATGGACAAGGACCTCTACGATCTGCCCCCGAAGGAGCTCAAGAAGATCCCGACGGTCTGCGGCTCTCTGCGCGAAGCACTCGCCAGCCTCGACAAGGACCGCGCCTTCCTCAAGGCCGGCGGCGTCTTCACCGACGACTTCATCGACAGCTACATCGAGCTGAAGATGACGGAGGTCGCCCGCTTCGAGATGACCCCGCACCCCGTCGAGTTCCAGATGTACTATTCCGTCTAACGGAACGCGTTTCCTCCCGGCTGCATTTTCATCGCAGCCTTCCTGCCGGAGCCCTCTGGGCTCCGGCTTTTTTATTGCCACAAAGGAATTTAGGGACGGATTTTAGGAAAAGGCGACCTCGAACAAGGAACGCTTCCTGCTCCCCGGAGTTACCCAGCCCGACGCGGTCGCTTGAGGCGGCCGTGCTTGAGCCCGCCCAGGCGAGGCTCGAACGCTTACAGCAACGGACCCAATTCAGTTTCAGATCCGATGCTGCAGGTTTGGAAAGGCCGCATCTTTTCGCGCAAAAGCGGACACCCCTTTTGCGCCCGATGCTCTAGAGGAGGAGAGAAACATGAAGAGCTCTATGATCGCAGTTGCAGCCGCTGTCGGCCTTCTCGCCGCAGTTCCGGCCAGCGCTCAGACCTCGGTGACGACCACGACCACGGAAAGCACCGGCTCCATCACGATCGCTCCGGAAAAGCGCACGGTCATCCGTGAGCGCCTGAGCACGGCCAAGCCCGTGACGGTGAAGGAAAAGGTGACCGTGGGCGCGACCGTGCCGGACACCGTCGAGCTGCAGACCGTTCCGGACACCATCGTGTCGGATGTCCCCTCCGTGAAGGGCTACAGCTATTTCGTTTACAACGACGACGTGGTCCTCGTGGACCCCAAAACCCGCAAGGTCGTGACCATCGTCCAGTAAGACGCCTCGCGTCGCAAGACCGCCCGGCAACGGGCGGTCTTTGCGCTTCATGCGCCAAAGAAAAAGGCCCGGGTTTCCCCGGGCCTTTTCTGTCGCGAGAGCGACGGATCTTAGTAGGTGCCGAAGCGGTAGTTGAGGCCCGCGCGCACCACACCGAAATCGGTGTCGCCGGTGCTGAAGGTG
>NZ_JBVVAJ010000063.1:0-13973 GCF_055792805.1 Microvirga sp. HS2 | reverse complement strand
TCAAAAGAGGGCCCGCTGATTATCATGTCGATCTGGAACGGACAATCCTCTCGGAACACCCGAGAGGACGTCACGGTAATCTGGAGGCGCTTGATATCGAATGCCGTGTCCAAGAGTGTGTGGGTCCTGTTTCGCGGCCGCGCCGGCGAGTGGAGGCCCCTCACCGTGCGGCAAGCCTGCGATCGAGGAAGTCGAGCATGAGGCGGGCGATCGTCGGGGAATCTTCTTCCAGCGCGAAGTGACCCGTCTCAAGCAGCAAACTTTGCTGGAGACGAGGCTCGCCCGCAGAATGGGATCGTGGTAGAATTTTTCCGAAATCCACGCTCGAATTTTCCTGATCAGGATTAGCGTAGGGTTTCGGAGCAGGCCGAGGTCCCGATTGCCAGCGCACTGAAGCAGCTGGCTTGACCTTTCTCCGATGCGTCTCGCCGAAGCTGGCGGGGTGATCTAACAAAAGTCGATCGCGGGCTGTTCCCAGTAGGCATCCCAGAATGCGGTGAGTGGTTGTTCGACCTTCGGCATGTGCCGACCGCCTCCTGGGGCGCCGCGTTTCGATGAGCCCTGGCGGGAGCGCCGGGGAGTAGGGGCTTCTCTCGGGCCATGGAGGCAGCGATGAGCATCTTACCCTTCAGTGACTTCGAATTCGATTTCCAGAACCGACGCCATTCAGATCAGCATACGCAACAGGAGAATAGCTTTACTCAGACCAACCTTGTCTCCGATGGGTTCGTCCCTGCGGAGCATATCGACGCGAATCTGATCAATCCCTGGGGAGTTTCACATGGCCCGGCAGGTCCGTTCTGGGTTTCCGATAATGGGACCGGAGTGACCACGATCTACGACGGCAAGGGCAACCCGATCACGATTGACGGTCATTCGTCCATCACGATCGCTGCGCCTCCCGGGCAGACCGAGCCGTCTGCCCCAACGGGGCAGGTGTTCAACAGAACCGGGACCGGGTTCGAAATCTCCAGCAACGGGCATACCGCTCCGTCCAGGTTCATCTTCGCTACAGAAGATGGAACGATCTCCGGCTGGAATCCCACGGTCGACAGCGCCAGTTCGGTGATTGCCGTCGACAACTCCGCCGAGAATGCGGTTTACAAAGGCTTGGCCATCGGCAGGACCCACGGTCAAACCTATCTCTACGCAGCGGACTTCCATAACGGGAAGGTCGACATGTTCGACAGCCAGTTCAACGAAGTCCAGAGCTTTACCGATCCGAACCTGCCGGAAGGCTACGCCCCCTTCAATGTGCAGGCGCTCAACCATCATCTGTTCGTGACGTTTGCGCTTCAGGACGCGGACAAGAAGGATGACGTCGCCGGCCCTGGCCATGGCTATGTGGACGAGTTCGACTTCTCCGGTCACCTGCTGCACCGGGTTGCCTCGCAGGGGCCGCTGGACTCGCCATGGGGGCTCGCGATTGCGCCGAGCGGCTTTGGGGAATTCTCCCACGACCTCCTGGTCGGAAATTTCGGTGACGGGCGGATCAATGCCTACGACCCGCACAATTTCCACTTTCTCGGCACGCTGGATGATCCCAGCGGCAACCAGGTCGTGATCGGCGATCTGTGGGCCCTCGTACCGGGCAAAGGAGGGCAGAACGGCGATCCGCACAGCATCTACTTCACGGCGGGCGTGGAGAACGAGGAGCACGGTCTGTTCGGAACCCTGACCGCCGCCTCGACGCAGGTGAATCCGCAGGAGCATCACATGACGGCGTCTTCGGACTGGGTCGTCCCGCCGGTCTGAGGCGCGTCCTTGGTTTGCGCCACTCGGATGTGTCGTCGATGAGCGCGAGGCCCGCGAGGTAATTGCGGGCCGACCGGTCATGACGCGCGGTCATTTCTGCCTTGGCCTATCGTCGAAATCACAAGCCGGATCCAGGGATGCGAGACGATGGCATCCCACAAACATGGAGAGCATCGGACGGGGAAACTGGACTTGCACTTTTGGGATCGGTCCGATGCTCTAGGGCTGTTTCCTCTCGTGTGGAAACAGCCCTTTTCTTTGCAGTGCCGCATTATTTTTCGGCGAACCGGATCCGCTTCGCCGAAAAAGACTATAGGTGGTAAAGTCTGATTTCGACCGATCATGATCGGCTCGATGTTGGTTGAGCCCTGTGACAGCTCATTTCGCAGCGACGTGGTTGTCGCCCCTTTTGGGTTTGAGCTTTTGGCAGGGTTAGGCCGCTTTCCTTTTGGAACTCGCCAGAAGCCGTTCAAACGCGAGGGCCGGCCCGAGCGGCACGATTCCGGTCGGGTTCAGGCTCTTGATCGAATAATAGCCGCGCTTGATGTGGTCGATGCTCACCGTGCCAGCCACGCCTGGGATCGCGAGCATTCGCTCCACATGCGCGCTCAGGTTCGTGTAATCGGCGATGCGGCGCAGGTTGCACTTGAACAGGCCATGATAGGCCGCATCGAAGCGGACCAGCGTGACGAACAAGCGGATGTCAGTCTCGGTAAGACGACCGCCGAACAGGAATTCCTTGCCGTCGAGCTGCTGCTCCAACTCGTCGAGCATGCCGAACACCTCTCCGAAAGCCTCCTCATAGGCCTCCTGTGTGGTGGCGAAGCCGGCGCGATAGACGCCGTTGTTGAGGCGCGGATAGATCCTGTCGTTGAGTTCATCGATCTCCGTCCGCAGGTCCTCGGGATAGAGGTCGATGGTGCGATCGGCGAGATCCCCGAAGCCGAAGTTGAGCATGCGGACGATATCGGCGGACTCGTTGTTGACGATAGTCTGGCGCTGCTTGTCCCACAGCACCGGCACCGTGGCGCGGCCGCTGATGGTCGGGTCGGCCTTGGTATAGATCTCGTGCATGTAGGTGGCGCCGTTGAGCGGGTCCCGGTTCGCACCGGGATAATCACCGAAGCGCCAACCCTGATCCGAGAGCGCAGGCTCGACCACCGAGATGGAGATCGCCTCCTCAAGCCCCTTCAGCCTGCGCGCGATCAGGGTGCGCGAGGCCCAGGGGCAGATCAGGGCGACATAGAGATGGTAGCGTCCGGCCTCGGCCTTGAACCCGCGTTCGCCGGTTTGGCCAGGGCGGCCATCGGGCGTGATCCAGTGGCGGAAGCTCGACGTCTGCCGCACGAAGCCGCCTTTGGCGTCCTTCGCCTGCACCGGCTGCCAATCGGCAGTCCATTTGCCGTTCACGAGCATGACGTCTTCTCCTCGATCCCGCCCAGGGGCGGTCATTCACGATTCAGCGGCTGACCAGGGTGATTGATGTGCCCCAGGGATCGCGCAGCGGCATCCGCGTCAGGCTGGCTTCGGCGGTCTGCTCCGGTGACAGGCGGGAGCGCACGGCATCGAGCGTCTTCGCGTCGGTGACAATCTCGACGTCGGCCAGTCCGGTGGTCGGCTCCGAGCGCACAGGGGCGCCCCGGCTGTTCCAGATATTGGTGCCGATGTGGTGGTGATAGCCGCCCGACGAGAGGAACGTCGCACCGGGATAGCGGCACACCACGTCGAGCCCGAGCAGGCCGGCATAGAAGCGATCCGATGGATCCAGCGCGCCGACCTGGAGATGGACATGGCCGATGGTCGAGCCCGCAGGCAGCCCCGACCAATCGCGTGTCTTCACGGTCGCCACGAGGCCGTCGAGGTCGAGCGCCAGGGTGGCCATTTCGACCATGCCGTCGCGCCAGGCCCAGGTCTCGCTCGGCCGGTCCCAGTAGACCTCGATGCCGTTGCCCTCCGGGTCGGCGAGATAGATCGCCTCGCTGACGAGGTGGTCCGAGGCGCCCTGGAGGGAGACGCGCTGCTCTGCGGCGTGGAGCAGCCACTGCGCGAGGTCGGTCCGGTTCGGCAGTAGGAACGCCGTGTGAAACAGGCCTGCGGCCCGCGGGTTGGCGAGCGGAGCGGCCGGGTCATGGCGCAGTTCGAGCAGCACCGTACCGCCCACGCCCAAGCGGGCGAGGCCAGCGCCGGTCTCAATCGGTGTGAGGCCGATGACCTGCCGATAGAAGCGGCTGACCGTGTCGAGATCGCGCACGGTCAGTGCCACCGTGCCGATCCGCATTGGGGCGCCGGCCGAGGTCACGCCAGGGGTGGTGCTGTGGGCTCGGGTTGAGCGGCCGGCAAGGCCGCCCGCCAGGAAGGCTCCGGATGTAGTCATGAGCGTGCGCCTCGTGAGCATGGGTGTGGCAGGTTCAACGCGCGAGCGCGAGGCGAGTGGCAGCCGGGGTGGGCTTGAGCGCATAGGCGCCGTCACCGAGCAGGGCCACCGCAATCAGGCCGACGATCCACAGCGCCAGGAATTCCCAGCCGCCATTCGGGTTGGTGAAGAAGAAGCCGGCCGGACCATGCACGGTGACAATCGCGCCGAGCAGGATCGGGATCAGAGCAACAGCCACGATGCGGCTGTAGACGCCGGCGATCAGGGCGAAGCCGCCAATGATCTCGGCGAGGATCACAAGATAGGCGAGGGGGCCGGGCAGTCCAAGGCTGCCGAAGAACTGCACGGTGCCGGCAGGCGTAAAGACGAACAGCTTCAGGCCGGCATGGGCAAGAAACAGAATGCCGAGCGCCACGCGGAGCGCGGTCGCTGCAAAGGGGGCGGTGCGGGTGTCGATCATGAGAGGTCTCCTGATGAAAGGACATCCTCCATATGCCCCTCGCCACAAGATTTGATAATCCGACTGGATGGATTAAGACTTCACACCTCCGGAGTGAGATCGATGCTCGATCAAGTGACTGGAATGCAGGTGTTCGCGCGGGTGGCCGCGCTCGGCAGCCTTTCGGGCGCGGCGCGGGCGCTGGGGATGTCGCAGACCATGGCGACCAAGCATGTGGGTGCCCTGGAGCAAAGGCTCGGGGTCAAGCTCCTGCACCGCACCACCCGCAAGATCACCCTCACCGAAGCAGGACGGCGCTATCTGGAGAGTGTCGAGCGCATTCTCGCAGAACTGGCAGAGGCGGAAGCCACTGCGGCCGCCGAGCGGATCGAAGTGACCGGTACCCTGCGGGTGAACGCCCCCGTCTCCTTCGGAGTGCGCGAACTCGCACCGCTCATGGCGGAGTTCTCCCGGCTGCATCCGGCGCTCACGGTCGACATGGGGCTCAATGACCGTGTGGTGAACCTCGTCGAGGAGGGCTGGGACGTGGCGGTGCGGATCGGGCGCATTCACGACCAGACCCTGATCGCCCGCAAGCTCGCTCCCTGCCGCCTCCTGGTTGCGGGCTCGCCAACCTATCTGGCGGAGCGGGGCAACCCCCGGACCGTGGCGGAACTCTCCTCGCACAACTGCCTCGGCTATACCCTGTCGAGTTCGCTGGGCCCTCAGCGATGGTCGTTCGGCCCTGATGGCTCCGTCACCATTTCGATCAGGGGCAATTTCCAGGCCAGCAACGGAGATGCGCTGGTGGCGGCGGCCTTGGCCGGGCAGGGGCTTGTCTACGAGCCGACCTTCCTGCTCGGCGACGCCATCCGTGCAGGCCGGCTCGTGGCGCTGACGCTGGATCAGCCGCCGATGGAGCTGCCGGGGGTGTTCGCCGTCTACGCTGGCACCCGGCGTCCCCCGGCGAAGGTGCGGGCCTTCATCGACTTCCTGGTGCAACGGTTCGGTCCCGTTCCGCCATGGGACCGCGATCTCGATCTGACGGGGTGAGGCCGCGGAAACAAACGTCGGCCAGGCGGGTTTCGTGGAGCAATGGGATCAGAGCGACAAGGTGAGCCCCATGGATGAGCGCTTTGTGGAAACCTGGGCGCCCCGCATGCTGGCGGTGCTCCGCATTGTGACCGCCCTCCTGTTCCTGGAGCACGGCACCCAGAAGCTGCTGGGCTTTCCGCCATCACCCAATCCCGGCCCTCCGCTGCTGTCGCTGTTCGGCATTCAAGGACTCATCGAGATCGTCGGTGGGGTGCTGCTTGTGCTCGGCCTGTTCACGCGGCCTGTGGCGTTCATCCTGGCCGGGGACATGGCGGTGGCCTACTGGATGGCACATGCGCCGCAAAGCTTCTTTCCCATCGTGAACCAGGGCGACGCCGCCATCCTGTATTGCTTTGTCTTCCTTTACCTCGCCGTGGTCGGAGCAGGGGCGTGGAGCATCGATGCGGCCAGACGTGATCGGCACGGGTCCCGGAACACAGGAGACCGCCTTCCGGCCTGACCAGCGGGTGCCGTGCCGGTCGGCGCACAGCTTGCCCCAATTTGGGGGATTTCCCCCACTGGGCTACGGGCTCCTCCAGAGGCAAGTCATTATTCTTGTTGTTGTTTTTCTGGATCAGGGACGGTTGGCACGATTTTTGCCTTTATCCCCAGCGAGTGGCGGATCTGCCGGTGGTCGGCAGTCGAGCCGTCGCTTCACAGCAAGGGAGACCAGAATGTCCAAGATCCTCACAGCTGCTCTGTTCGGCGCCTTCACCCTCGGGCTGGCTGCGGCCCCCGTCACGCTCAATTCCTCGACATCAACCCTCACACTGGCCTCGGCCTTGGCCAAGAACGGCGCCGATGACGCGAAGAGTGAGGACCGCGGCGGTCACCGCGACGATGGGGCCGGCCACACATCCCTCGACAGCAAGGTTCGGGTCACCAAGCGGGGTGCCGATGATCGGGGAGGGGATGATCGCGGCGGCCAGCGGGGCGGCGGCAAAGGCCGAGGCGGTCACGATGACGGCCGGGGCCATACCGCCATCGATTCCGGCTCCCAAGTCGCGAAGAACGGCGCCGACGATCCGAAGGGCGACGACCGTGGCGGCCACGGCCGGGACGACCGTGCGGGCGATGACCGCGGCCGGGGCTGAACTCCGCCGACCTTTCCTGCCATGGGCCCCGGAAATCATCGGGATCCGCCCTGACGTCCTGTCAAAGGTCGCTTGGGGATGACGAGCGATGGCGGTCCCGCCCCCGGCCGCCGCTCGCGCGGGACTGCGGAGTTGGTTTTCTCCTCTGCAGTCCCGTTGCAACGGGGCGAAGGTCTCAGGTTCCCTTATGGTACAGCTTCGTTCAGGATGGCACGCCAACCAGTTTGGTGGTGATGCCCGGTGCGCCGGAACCCAACAGGAGAGCCCCATGACCATGGCGGCTGAGGCGACAGGTCTCGCTGGTGCGGGAGGGGTTCAAGGCACCTCCTCCCCCAAGAACTTCAGCCTGCTGCGCTGGTTCTCGCTCCTGAGCCTCGTGACCATCCTGGCCACCGGCACAGCCATGGCCTGGTTCCTGACCCGCTATCTCACCAATCACATGCTGATGCGCGATGCCGAGGTCAGCCGCGATTTCATCGAGAGCATCGTCACGACGGAGAACAGCCTGTCCTATTTCGATGCCGGGCCGTCCAACCGGCCCAAGGAGCCGCTCGACCGCTTCGTCGTGCACCTGCCGCTGCTGCCCGATGTGGTCCGGGCCAACCTCTATGGCGCCGACCGGACGCTGATCTGGTCGAGCGACAAGCGGCTCGTTGGTCAACAGTTCGAAGACAACGATGAACTGGAGAGGGCCCTGCGCGACGAGATCATCGTCACCTCGGGGACTGTCGCGGACGACGAGCGCAAGCCGGAGCATCGTGGCCTGAAGGAGACCGTCCCTGGATCCGTCGAGAATCGGTTCGTCGAGGCCTATCTGCCGATCCGTAATCAGATGGGAGACCGCGTCGTCGCGGTTGTCGAGATCTACAAGCTGCCCCGTTCGCTGTTCAGGGCGATCGACAACGGCGTGCATCTCGTCTGGGCCAGCGCCGGCGCCATGGGCCTTGTCCTGTACGGTGCCTTGTTCTGGATCGTGCGCCGGGCCGACCGGATCATGCGCGAACAACGCGAGCGACTGGTAGAGGCAGAGACGCTCTCGGTCATCGGCGAGATGGCCGCCGCGGTGGCGCACAGCATCCGCAACCCTTTGGCGTCGATACGATCCGCGGCCGAAATCGCGCATGAGGAGGATGAAGCCGGCCTCCGGCAGTGCTTGCATGACATCATGGGCCAAACGGACAGAGTCGACGGCTGGATCCGGGAGCTGCTGGCGGCCTCGCGCGGTGGCGCGGTGCCGGTCGAACAGGTCGACATTAACGCTCTCCTCAGGGAGAGCCTTGAAGGGATGGCGTCCGAGATGCAGCGCCGGGGGATCATTCCGGCCTTTGAGGCCACTCCGCTCCCGCCGGTCCGGGGCACCCGGGCTTCGCTGGCCCACGCCATCCGCAGCATCATGGCAAACGCGGTCGAGGCCATGCCCCAGGGCGGGCACCTGCGGGTGGGGAGCCATTCGACTGAGGACGGACAAGTCGAGGTTGTCATCGAAGACAGCGGGACCGGCATGCCGACGAATGTGGTGCAGAGAGCCTTCAGGCCCCTGTTCACAACCAAGCCGAATGGCGTCGGTCTGGGCCTCGCGCTGTCCCGACGAATTATTGAACGCCATGCCGGCCGGATCGCGCTCGACAGCGTCGAGGGCCGGGGAACGCGCGTGGTGCTGAACCTGCCGGTGGGAGTGTGAGATGGGCCAAGGCATCCTGCTGATCGAGGACGAGGACGTCCTCGCCGGTAACATCAAACGCTATCTCGACCGGCGCGGATACGAGGTCGTCACGGCCGGCGCCGCGGCCGAGGGACTAAGGCTGTTCGAGCAGGGGGAGATCGACCTGGTGCTGCTCGACCTGAACCTGCCTGACCTGCATGGGCTCAAGGTGCTGGAGGAAATCCGCCGGCGGGACCCTCGGGTGAAGGTGGTGTGCGTGACCGGCAATGGCAGCGTTCAGATCGCGGTCGACGCCATGAAGGGCGGGGCTTACGACTACGTCACCAAGCCGGTGGTCCTGAGCGAGCTGAAGCTCCTCGTCGACAAGGCCCTGGGGCAGGAGCGTCTTGAAGGCGCGCTGTCGTACTACAACGCCCGTGATGCCGCCGTCAGTGACCTTCACGGCCTGCTGGGCGCCTCGCCGGCGATGGTGGAGATGCGGGAGCGGATCCGCGCCGTGGTCGAGGCGGAGAGGGGGCTTGTCGAGGGCAGCCCGCCGGCGGTGCTGATCCGGGGCGAGACCGGCACCGGCAAGGAACTCGTGGCTCGTGCCTTTCATTTCGAGGGGCCTCGGAAGAATGCTCCCTTCATCGAACTCAATTGCTCGGCCCTACCGGTGCATCTGCTCGAGTCCGAACTCTTCGGGCACGAGCGGGGCGCCTTCACCGATGCCAAGGAGCGCAAGATGGGTCTGGTCGAGGCGGCTCACGGCGGTACCCTGTTTCTCGACGAGATCGGCGATACCGAACCCGGCGTACAGTTGAAGCTCCTGAAGCTGCTCGAGGACAGGACCGTTCGGCGCGTCGGCGGGGTACGCGACCGCGTCGTCGATGTCCGGTTCATCTCGGCGACGAACCAGCCGCTGGAGGAGCTTGTCCGGGCGGGTCGGTTCCGTTCCGATCTCTATTACCGCCTGCGGGTCGTCACGATCGACCTGCCGCCCCTGCGGGCCCGGCCTGGGGATGCGGAGATGCTCGCCGAGCACTTCCTGGCGCTCCATGCCCGCCGCTATGGCCGGCAGGGGGTGCGCTTTTCCGAGGGCGCCTTGGCCCGCCTTCGGGCACATGCGTGGCCGGGCAACGTGCGCGAACTCCGGAACGTGGTCGAGCAGGCGCTTCTCTGCTCCCGTGGCGACCACATTGAGGAGACGCACCTCGGGATCACGCCCGCATCCGATATCCTGGGTGTGCTCGGTCCGCCTGCCGCAGCACCTCGGATCGAGGTGGCTCAGAGCCTGAACGGCACAGAGCTCGCGGCGGGGACCCTCGATGAGGCCGAGCGGGCACTGATCGGCCGGGCGCTGGCCCAGAGCAGGGGCAATGTCACGCAGGCGGCGAAGATCTTGGGCATTTCACGCGATACTCTACGCTACCGGATCGAGAAGCACGGGATCGCATGAGGAAGCAACGCGAGGCACATGAGAGGGCGGCAGGACTGCACACATTCCTTGACATCGAAAGGCCTGCGGCGCTCTTATGATGATATGGGGATTGCGATCTCCCCACGAGGCGAAAGCCCAAGCATCGCGTCCAGCTCACCTTCAGCGAGGACGCATCGTCGTGCCGGCAGCCACTATCATCTCCATCGACAAGCTGTTCCGTCTGAGTGGCACGCCCAAGTGCCCGATCCTCAGCGATGCTGGGGCTGGCGAAGGTTCTAGCGCCGGCTCCCGGCTGATCTCAGGCATCGTCCCGCCCATGAGCGGGAGAACCCGGGGGCGACGCAGGGAGAGTACAATGCGGATCCTGACCACCATTGCAGTTCTTGGATTGATTGTCGGCACGCCCGCTTTGGGTGCCGAGGAATGGCAGCAGCAGATTGCCAGCGGCCTCGGCAAACAGGGCACCGAGATGCCCGGCGGCGTCTACCGCGTAGGCCTGCCCCGGACGGATCTCAACGTCACCCTTGACGGCGTGGCGATCAAGCCGGCTTTGGCGCTCGGCTCCTGGCTCGCGTTCAAGCCCATGGGCCACGAGGTCATGGTGATGGGTGACCTCGTCCTGACCCAGGAGGAGATCAACCCGGTCCTGACACGCCTGGAGCAGGGCGGGGTGGAGATCACAGGCCTCCACAACCATCTCCTGCGCGCCGAACCGGCCACGATGTACATGCACGTGCGCGGCCAGGGCGATCCCGCGAAGCTCGCCACGACCCTGCGGGATGCCCTCAACGCCAGCAAGACACCGTTCGGCGCCGAGACCGCCGGCATCTCGCCGCAGGCGGCCGAGCAGGCATCAACGACGGGATCGACCGCGGCCACCTCCAATCTCGATGCGGCCGCCCTCGACCAGGCACTCGGGCGCAAGGGCAAGATGAATAGCGGCGTATACCAGGTGAGCGTGGCCCGGGCCGAGGCGGTCAAGGACAATGGCATGGAGGTGCCAGCGGCGATGGGCTCGGCCATCGCCATCAACATCCAGCCAACGGAACCGGGCAAAGCGGCGACCACGGGTGACTTCGTGCTCACCGCGAACGAGGTGAACCCGGTGATCAAGGCCCTGCAATCGAACGGGATCGAGGTGACGGCCGTGCACAACCACATGCTCACCGACGAGCCGCGCCTGTTCTTCATGCACTTCTGGGCGAATGACGACACCGCGAAAGTCGCCAGGGGACTGCGGGCCGCCCTCGACCAGGTGAAGACCGCGAAGGACTAGGAGGGACCGATGAGAGGGATCTTCCTTCACGTCGTCGGCACGCTCATAGGGATCGCATTCTCGGCCGCGGTCATGCCACAGGCTGCACACGCGGCCGAGTCGATGCCCCTGCAACTTGAGGCGAAGATCCCACTCGGCGACGTCAAAGGCCGGATCGACCACATGGCGATTGACCTTGCCAGGCAGCGCCTCTTCGTGGCGGAGCTCGGCAACGACAGCGTCGGGATTGTCGATCTAGGTGCCTCGAAGATATCGGGTCGGCTTCGGGGCCTCAAGGAGCCGCAGGGCGTCGGTTATGTGCCTTCGACCGACGCCCTTTACGTCGCCAACGCCGGCGACGGATCGCTGCGGCTGTTCAAGGGCCAGAATCTCAAGGAGGCAAAGCGTCTGGAACTCGGGGACGACGCGGACAACGTCCGCGTCGACAGCGCCGGCAACCGGGTGTTCGTCGCCTATGGCGAAGGAGCCTTGGCCATCATCGACGCCAAGGAAAGCCGAACGGTCGGCGAGATCGCATTGCATGGTCATCCCGAGAGCTTCCGCCTCGAGAGTGGCGGGAGCCGAGTTTTCGTGAACGTTCCCGACGCCCATGCGATCGAGGTGGCTGATCTCCAGAGCAGCAAGGTGTCCGCCAAGTGGTCAACGGGGCAGTCGAGCGCGAATTTCCCGATGGCTTTGGACGAGGCCTCCCAGCAGGTCCTTGTGGTGTTCCGAAATCCGCCGACGCTCACTGCATTTTCCATGAAAGACGGTGCATCTGTCATAAGCGCCAGTTCATGCGGGGATGCCGACGACGTGTTCGTGGATGCGAAGCGGCACCGCGTCTATGTGAGCTGCGGCGAAGGCTACCTGGATGTCTTCGAACCGGAAGCTCGCACCTTCCGCCGGACTGTTCATCTGCCCACCGCTCCTGGCGCACGCACCGCGCTGTTCGTTCCCGAACTGGATCGCCTGTTCCTCGCCGTACGCGCCAGCGCTCACGAGCCGGCGGCGATCTGGGTCTACCGACCGGATCCCTGAGAGGTCAGGACCATATGACCAGCATTGCCCAAGGCACGGAGCGCCGGGACAGGGTCGATGGTCCTCGCGCCGCCGTGCATTTCGCCCGGGACGTCCAGCGGGTTCTCGTCGCGCGGTCCCTGCGGGCCTTCGGCGACGGCTACGTGGCGATCCTGTTACCGGTGCATCTCTCCCGCCTCGGCATCGATGCCCTCGGAGTCGGCCTCGTCTCGACCGCCTCCCTGCTGGGCTCGGCCCTGCTGACGCTTGTGCTCGGGCTCGTCGCCTACCGCATCCCGCGGCGTCCGGCTCTGCTGGCCGCCGGCCTCCTGATGGCCGCGACCGGGTTCGGGTTCGCCGGGGTGGAGGCATTCTGGCCGCTGCTCGTGATCGCCTTCGTCGGGACGCTCAATCCGTCCGGCGGCGACGTCAGCGTCTTTCTGCCTCTTGAGCACACCGTCCTCTCCCACATCGTTGATAACGAGGACCGGACGGCCGCGTTCGCACGCTACAGTTTCGTCGGCGCCTTCTTTGGTGCTCTGGGGGCACTCTCGGTCGGTATGGTGGACTGGCTCGCCCCGGTCATCGCACCATCAGCCACGGTGACCGCCTTGTTTGGACTTTACGCGGTCATCGGGCTGCTCACGTTCCTGCTCTACCGCCATCTCTCGCCACAGGTAGAAGCCGGTACCGACAGCCCACCCGCACCGCTCGGGCCGTCGCGGGGGATCGTCTACCGACTCGCGGCCCTGTTCTCGGTCGATGCTTTCGGCGGCGGGCTGGTCATCAACGCCCTGCTGACGATCTGGCTCCACGAACGCTTTGGCATCGGCGTCGCCACCATCGGGGCCATCTTCTTCGTCACCAGCCTGTGCTCGGCGCTCTCGTACTTCGCGGCGGTGCCTCTGGCCAAGCGGTTCGGGCTGATCAACACGATGGTGTTCACGCACCTGCCGTCGAGCGTCTTCCTGATCCTGACCCCCTTCGCGCCGACGATTTGGATCGCGTTCGGGCTGCTGGTCCTTCGGAGCCTGCTGTCCCAGATGGACGTCCCAACCCGGTCCTCCTACGTCATGGCCGTGGTGCAGCCGGAGGAGAGGCCCGCCGCCGCGAGCGTCACGGCGGTGCCTCGGAGCCTTGCTTCAGCTCTCGCGCCGCTCCTGTCCGGGTGGCTGCTGACAGTCTCGCCGTTCGGCTGGCCGCTTGTTCTCGCGGGCACCCTGAAGGTGGCCTATGACCTGACCCTGCTGCGACATTTCTCCGCCATCAAGCCGCCGGAGGAACGCTGACGCGTTTCAGGGCTAGCGCTCTCACACAGGCGACGTGGGCCAGAACAGCCAGATCAGGAACGCGGCAGCCAGGAGCCACAATGTGATGATCGCCACTGCACCGAATCGGCTGATTGGTCGCCCCTCCCGAGCCGCTGCCGCGGCCCGGAACTCCGCCATCAGGTCGGCCGGGACGAGCTTGATGGCGAGCAGGATTCCCAGAGGCACGATGAGAAGGTCGTCGAGGTAGCCGAGCACCGGGACGAAGTCCGGGATGAGATCGATGGGGGAGAGCGCATAGGCAGCCACCACTCCGGCCGCAGCCTTGGCATACCAGGGTACCCGGCGGTCACGGGCGGCGATCCATAGCGCGACCACGTCACGCTTGATGGATCGCGCCCACTGCTTGGCCGTGGCGATCAGGCCGTCTGTGCCCATGCAGCCTCCCTTACGACAGGGCCGTCGCGGGTGCCGCGAGGTCCACCAGGCCCTGGATCAGCATGACCGTGCCGAGGACACCCACGAGGCCGGCCGAGGCCAGGGGCAGGCGCCGGAGCAGGCGGTCCGACAGGCTGATCCGCTTCGAGGCA
>NZ_JBVVAJ010000062.1:0-14081 GCF_055792805.1 Microvirga sp. HS2 | reverse complement strand
CTATGCGGATTACCCCGATGCGTTTGCGGGCTGGAACCTGGTGTCCTCGATGGGCGCCTACATCTTCTTCGTCGGATTGTTCGTGTTCATCGGCGGCGTGATCGATGCCTTCCGGCGCAAGGAAGCGGCAGCCGTCGGGGTGCGGTTGATGCGGCTGTTCGTGAGCACCATCTGGTCGCCCAGATCGTGCACGGCGCCGCTAGTATGGCGCTTGGATGCGAGGTTGCCGTATTGCTGGGCCGTGACCGTGTTGCGGGTGAGGCTCTCGGCCATTGGTTTCATATCGGCCGGCAGGGGCGTGGCTGCGTTGACCTGGGGCACGTGCACGGTGGCCCCGTGACTCTCCGGCCGGCCGAAGTCCTTGTGCGGGTCCGCCGACGGGGTGCTGGTCGGCGCGGGTTCGGCCCGCGAGGGGGTGTGGAACGGGGCTAGTCCTGCTGGGCCGCTGCGGGGAGGGCCATGAGCACGGCGCAGAGCGCGGTGGCCGTGAGGTGTGCCTTCATTGTCATGATCTTCTGCCAGTTGGGATGCACGTCAATGATCCGCGGCGGGCGCTGTTCCTGGCGCATCCACGCTGAAACGGCTACGCGCGAAGATGCATCCTTTCTCCCGATGCCGTGATCAGGTGTGCCTGGCCCTCTCCAAGCCGATGGAGCGCCTTGGCAGCGTCTTCGGGCGGCATGAGGCTGAAGGCGGTTGACAGCGCATCGGCGGAGGTGGCGGTCGGCATCATGACCGTCACGCTGCGGTACAGGTGCGCCGAGTCGCCGGTACGCGGGTCGAACAGGTGGTTAAAGCGGCCTGCGGGATCGAAGCGGAACCCATAGCTGCCGGAGGTGGCGACCGCCTGGTCGACAGCGTCGAAGGTTTCGAGGATCTCCTCGGGACGATCCGGGTCGGCGATGCCGACGCGCCAGGGTTCGCCCGAGGGATGAGATCCCACTGCCCGTGGCTCGCCCATATCGACAAGGGTGCGCTCAATGCCGCCCACCCGCAAGAGGTCCACCACTCGGTCGGTGGCGTAGCCCTGGGCGATGCCGTTGAGGGTCAGCCCCATGCCCCGACGAGCGAGGGCGATCCGATCCGTATCAAAGACGACTCGGTCGAATCCCACCTTGGCGAGGGCTGCCTCCACTTCGGCTCCGGGTGGGCCCTGCGGGTCGGCGTCCGCCTGAGAGAAATGGCTCCAGTAAAGAGCCCACAGGGGCTGCACGGTCGGATCGAAGGCTCCGGCTGTCAGGTCGGCATGGCGGCGGCATTCCGCCAGGGCTTCAACGAGTTCCGCAGGTGGCGCCACGAGAATTCCCTGTCGGTTAAGAACGGAGAGCGCTGAGTCCTCCCGGTAGAGACTGAATACTCCTTCCAGGCGGCGCACCTCCGCGAGCGCGCGCTCGACCAACCGCTCGGCCATCGTACGGTCGTGGTGATGCACCTGCAGGGTCGCCACCGCGCCCATGGCCTGCCCCCGCCAAGTCACGAGGTGGCCTTCGGCCCTGGCGGAACGGCCGAACGGCACGAGTCCCAGGCCCGCCGCTGCTGCCGTGACTCCGATAAAACGCCTGCGCGAAAGGAGAGACATGGCAAGCTCCCTAATGATGGGCATGGTTGGTCTGCGGAGAGACGGGCACGCCATGACCGGGATGCTCACCGTGTCCCCCATCCGGTCCCGGCCCTTGCTCCACCGAACTCGTCATCTCGGCCGTGCCGCCGAGGACGTAATCCTTCGGTACCTCCGAGAAGGCCACGACGCGCCCGCCGTTATCGGCCGCAAACTTCTCCGCAGCGGCCTTGTCGGAGAACGGCACGGCCTCCTCGCCGCCCATGCCACCTTGCATGCGGCTGCCGATCACGAACGAGGCCTGCTTCGCATCGACCCAGTTCGTCACTCCGGGCTCTTCCCAGCTTGGCGCCTTGGCCATGTCGGAGACATAGATCGCGCGAATGTCCTTCGGCTCCTCCGGCAGCATTGTGAAGGAGATCGCGTCGCGCGCAGACGAGAACCAGACCGGCTCCTTCTGGCTCGCGAGGATGATCTGACCCTTGGGGCCTGGATGCTCCATCACGTTCATGCCGCAGTAGCGACCGATAGCCGAGGCCGTCATCTCCTGCGCGGGCGGAGGAGCCTCGGCCGCCTTCTGATCGTTGCAGCCGGTAAGGGCCAGCGCACTGGCGAAGGCCGTGAGGAGGGCGATTTTTCTCATAGCTCTCTCCTGGAGAATGCCAGCGCCGCGAGGCCGAGTGGAATGAGGGCCCAGGCGGCGAGCGTGGCGAGGAGGACGGATGGACTCAAGCTGGCGCTCTGCGCCACCCCGGCCATGCCGGAGAAAGTGCTAATGCCGGCCGAGCCGGTCAGATTGAACAGGCGGTATGCGTCGGCGGGATTGAGCAGCAGCAGGGCGTTGAGCAGACTGCCCGAGACGTGCTGGCCTTGATCGACGACGAGAAGACCGAGGAGAGCCATGTCGTAGATCAGCACGAATACGAGCCAGATGCCGATGGCGATGCCGGCGGCGGTGCCGCGTTCGCGCACAAGGGCGCTGACCAGATAGCCGACGGCGATGAAGGCGGCTCCCAGCAGGATCGATGAGCCGACCATCGAGGCAAAAGCCCTCCAGCTTTCCCCGTCGATGACCTCTCCCATGATGGCTAGAGCGCCCGCGGCCGCGCCGTAGCCCAGCAACGTCGCGAACGCCAGGATGGACAGGTGGCCGACGAACTTGCCGAGCAGCACCTGCCAGCGCGCCACTGGGTAGCTCAGGAGCAAGAGCATCGTGCCGCGCTCCATCTCGCCGACGATGGCATCATGCGAGATCAGCAAGGCGATCAGCGGCAGCAGGAGAATCGTGAGGCTTGAGAGACTGACGATCACCACGTCGAGGGCGCGGACGCCGACGGTGCCCGTTGGTGCGCTGCCGAGGAAGGTGAGCGACAGAGCAAGGCCGGCCAGCAGCAGGGTCGTGGCGAGCACCCAGCGGTTGCGCAGCCCCTCCTGGATCTCCTTGCGCGCGACGATCAGGATGTTTCTCATCGCGCGGTCTCCTGCGAGAGAAGGAAATGGGCATAGAGCGCGTCGAGGGTCGGCGGCACCACATCGAGATCCTCAACCGGTGCGCCTTCATCGGTTGCGCGGCGCAAGACCTCTATCTTGCGCTCGGGAGCCGCATCGATCTCGACCACGTGGCCGTTGACCCGACGCCAGTCATCGACGGGGCCGAGCCAGTTCGGGATGTTCGCCAGTCCGGCATCCGTGACCTTCAGGCGGATGCGGGTCGGCAGCCGCGCGATGCGGCGCAACTCGTCGAGCGTGCCGTCGGCGACCTTCACGCCTCGGTTCATGATGATCACGCGCCCTGCGCGCTCCTCCAGCTCCGTCAAAGCGTGCGACGACAGCAGCACCGTGGCTCCGCGCCCGCGCAGTTCCTCGACGATCTCGTAGAAGCTTTGGCGCAGGGCCGGGTCGAGGCCCGTCGTCGGCTCGTCGAGCAGGAGCACGCGCGGTTCGCCGAGCAGCGCCTGGGCGAGGCCGAGGCGCTGGCGCATTCCCTTGGAATAGGTGCCGACCCGTCGATGCGCGGCATGGGTGAGGCCAACGCGATCGAGGAGCGCCGTGACCGACTTCGTTGGCTCCCGCTTGAGACGGGCGTAAAACGCCAGCGTCTCATGCCCCGTCAGGGCCGCATTGAATGAGACACTCTCAGGCAGGTAGCCCAGCCGCCGCCGGGCCTCGAACTCCCCTGCGGCCGGATCGTCGCCGAGCACGGCGATGCTGCCGCTGGTGGGCCGGATGAGGCCCAGCATCAGTTTCATCAGCGTGGTCTTGCCGGCGCCGTTGTGGCCCACGAGCGCGACCGTCTCGCCCTCGGGGAGCTCGAACGAGACATCGCGCACGGCTTCGACCTTGCCGAAGCGCTTGACCACGTTGCGGATCTTCACCGTCCCAGTCATGGCCGACCTCCTTCCGCGACTGTCTTCGGACGCGTGGGCGGCGCCATGAGGGGATGGCTGTCGATGACGCCACCCGGCAGCAGAGCCGGGAACTGCGCCTGTGCCCACCGGATTACCTGCACGGCGGGGCTGTTCATCAGCACCTTGGCCTGTGGCGCGGTCCAGAGCACCTTGTCGACGAGGTCGTTCGGGCGGTAGGCGCTGTCGCCGATCCCGTCGCCATTCAGGTCGAATGCCGGGTTGTCGCTCCAGTAATTGCCGCGCCCGTCCTTCGACCAGTCGAGATAGCGTGTGCTGACATACTTCACTTGATTGCGGTTTCTGATGAACGCGTTGCCGACCATCTCGTTGCGCTCGGATCCAGCGGTGAAGTGAATGCCGATTTCGCAGCCCTCAAACCAGTTGTCGCGGAAACGGTTCTGATTGGCGTTGTAGATGAAGACGCACTTCGTCGGGCCGGGTCTTGCACCAGTGACCTGATTGGCGGAGCCTTCTTCCTGAACTGGCACGGCGTGCTCCTTGTCGTCCTTGGCTCGTGTTCCGGCCGTGGTCCAGCGCTCCGCAGGCTGAAGGCGGCCCATGACGGTGTTCCCGGTAATTTGCGACTGATTGGCATAGTTGAACAGAAAGCCATGGTCGCGGTCGCCGTCAGAGATATTCCCGGCGATCTTGAGCCGATGCGAGAACATGATCGCATATCCGACCGCGTTGTTGACCGAGACGTTGTCCGCGATTTCGCTGTCATTGGTGTACATGTAGTGGATCGCGAAGCGTAGATCGCGAAAGCGGTTGCCCGTGAACACGTTGCGCTTGCTGGTGATCACGAAGATACCGTCACGTCCGAAACGGACGTCATTGTCGATCACTTTGGCGCCGGGAGCGTTCCAGACCGAAATGCCATTTCCGGCCTCATTGATGCGGCCTTCCTCAATGCCGATGATCGTGTTCCCCCGCGCAACGGCATTCTCGGCGCCATGAAGATAGACGCCGTAGAGGTTTCCCTCGATCCGGTTCCCCTCGATCCTGGCTCCGACGGCATCCTTTTCGACGAAGACGCCGGCATCCATCTTCTCGGGATCCTTGCCGGAGCCGCGGATGGTCAGGTTCCGGACGGCGGCCTCCGGCGCGGCGAGCGTTACAACGCTTCCCCGTCCAGGGCCGACAAGAATTGCGCCCTCCTCACCCTCGACCGTGATCCTGCGCGTGATCCGGACGGCACCGTGATGCTCTCCTGCCTCAAGGACGACCACGTCGCCGTCCTTGGCCCTGTCAATAACAACCTGAGGGCTGTCGTGCGGGTGCACGATCATCCGTTCCGCGTAGGCGGGCGAGACGAGACTGGCGGCGGAGACCGCCACCAGCCCTAGGTGCATCATGGTTCGGGCTTCCGCCATGGCGTCAGGTTGCCCGTGGTTCGACGAACATGCGGCCCTTCATCTCCATGTGCATCGCATGGCAGAACCAGGTGCAGTAGTACCAATACACGCCCGGTTTCGAGGCCGTGAAGGTCACCGAAGCCGTTGCCTGCGGCGCGACCTCCATGTTGATGCCGTAGTTGGTGATGCAGAAGCCGTGCGTCAGGTCTTCGACGTCGTCGATGTTGGTCACATAGACGGTCACTTCGTCGCCCTGCTTGACCTGGAAGCTCTCCAGGCCGAAGGCCGGCGCGGCCGAGGTCATGTAGACCCGGACCTTGCTGCCATCGCGGATCACCTTCGAGTCCGCCATCAGGTCAACGCCGTCGGCTTTGGCCTGCTGCACCGCGTCGGCGAAGAACGAATCGTCGCGATTCCACACATGCACCGGATTGACCTTGGATCGATGCACGATGGTGGCGTCATGCGGCTCGGCAAAGCTCGGGCCGTCGTGGACGAGCACCATTCGGTCGCCAGAGATGTCGATGAGCTGGTCGTTCTCCGGTTTCAGCGGGCCGACATTGAGATATCGGTCTTTCGAGAACTTGTTTAGCGAGATGAGCCACTTGCCGTCCGCCTCTTTGGTCTGGCCCATGGAGGTGTGGTTGTGGCCCGGCTGGTAATGAACGTCGAGCTTCTGAATGACGGGATTGACCTTTTCACCTTTGAATGCGCGCTTCGCCAAATCGATGTTCCACTTGACCACCTGGCTGTCAAGGAACAGGGTCGTGTAGGCATTGCCCTTGCCATCATAGGCCGTATGGAGCGGGCCGAGACCCAGTTCCGGTTCCGCTACCACGGTGTCGCGCGGTTGAATCTTGTCGTCGAACAGGTCATCGAACTTGCGCACGTCGAAGACCGTCACGGTCGGCGAGAGTTTGCCGTTGGCAACCACGTGGATGCCGTCGGGCGCGGTGTTCATGCCGTGTGGGCTGTTCGGCACCGGCACATAGCGGGTATATGGGGAGCCATGGCCGCCGTCGAGAACAGGCACACCGTTGATCATCTCGGCCTTACCGGCTTTTACCGCCTCCTCGATACGCTTGATGTTGAAGATGACGACCCAGTCCTGCTCCTTGGACATCATCTCGGCCAGCGTGACGCCTTCTTCCGAGTTGTAGCAGGTCGCGAAGGCATATTTGCCCTGATAGTCGGCGTCGACATTGTCGAGATTGCCGTCGACACGAATCTGCCAAGCGACTTTCATGGTATCGCCGTCGACGGCGCTGAAGATCGCCGCGTACTGCTTCGGATCGTCGAGGATCTTGCCGTCGTTCACGAGTGGAACCCGATCCTCGCCATTACAGAAGACGTAGCCCGTGCGCGGATACTTCTGGACGCGCAGGCCATGCACGGTGTGCTGGTTCGGCAACTGGACGATCTTGTCGCATTTCATCACATCGAGGCGAATGCGGCAGACGCGAGTGTTGGACTTGTCGTTGGCGAAGAGATAGCGACCGTCATAGGTGCCGTCCGTGAACGAGAGGTGCGGATGGTGCAGATCACCGTTCTGATAGACACCTCCCTTGTCCTTCAGGAATTCCACACTCTCCGGCAGAAGCCCTTCCGTGAGGATCTTACGGCTTTCGTTGGTCAGCCCCCAGCCGGTGGCGCTGTCGCGATTGAATACAGGAATGCGCATCAATTCGCGCATCGAGGGCAAGCCGACGATGCGGACCTCGCCCGTCTGGCCGCTGGAGAAGAACACATAATATTCGTCGAGTTCGCCCGGTTTGACCTCGGTCTTGTTGGCCACCGCAGGCCGTGCCGCTGGAGCAGCGGGTGCGGTCTGCGCCTCGGCGGGCGTGATGACGCTCGCATCCTTCAGGGAGACTCCGCCGGCGACACCTGCCGCCCCTGCAGCCGCGGCCGCAGCCGTCGTCCCAAGCACCTGACGCCGGCTGAAGCCGTTTTTCTTTTCTTCCTGTGACACGTGAGCCTCCTTCTTGCTCATGAAGCGGTGGTAGGAACATCGGCCGTGGTCGGCGTGTCAGTAGGCGTTCCGACGACCTTGCCCTTATGGGTGATGACAGGTTTAGCGGGCCCTGGGCCGCTGTCTTTGCTCCCGCGCATAGACGGAGACGAAAGCGCCTCGCGCTTCTCCCGCTTGAGCCGTACCTGGATCATGTGCGGGCAGCGCTGGTCGTCGTGATAGAGCTCCTGGCAATGCATGCAGTAGATGCATTCATTGACGTTGATGAAGCCTTCCGGGTGGATCGATTGAACAGGGCATTCCTTGGCGCAGCGCTGGCAGGGCGAGCCGCATTCGGGCCAGCGCTTCAGCCACTCGAACATGCGGATCTTGCCCGGAATCGCAAGCGCCGCTCCGAGCGGACAGAGATAGCGGCAGAAAAAGCGCTCGATGAAGAGGCCGATGGACAGCAGCGTCAGGGCATAGATCACGAACGGCCAGTCGCGGACGAACTTCAGGATGATGGATGTCTTGAACGGCTCGACCTCGGCAAAGACCTCGGCCAGCGCGACGTTGTAGAGCGACAGCCCGAACAGGCCGAGGAAGATGATGTACTTGATGGGCCAAAGGCGCTCGTGCAGACCCCAGGGAACGGTGATCTGCGGCACCTTCAGCCATTGAGCGATGTTGTTGGTCAATTCCTGCAATGCGCCGAAGGGGCAGAGCCAGCCGCAGAAGGGACCACGGCCCCAGAACAGTAGCGCTGCCGCGACCGCCGCCCAGAGGATGAAGATCAGCGGCGCAGCGAGGAAGAACTCCCAGTTGAAGCCGGTGATGAGCGAGTTGGTGAAGGTCAGGACGTTGACGACCGACAGCTGGGCATTGGCGTACCAGCCGAGCCAGATCAGGGTGAAGGTCAGATAGGCGCGGCGAACCCAGACGTAGACCTTCGGGCGGCGGACCAGGTTATCCTGAAAGAAGAAGATGGCGGTGAGGACCAGGAGCGCGACGGCGGCGATGCCGATGGAGACGGTGTTGGTCTTCCAGATCTTGAGCCAGAGCGGATCCTCCAGCCCGCCGGCCGCGAGCGCATCCGCGTCGTTGAGCGAAGGCGCGGCCGGAGCTGCGGGGACTGCGGACGGTGCAGTGGCCTGACCCTGTGCCTGTGGCTGCTGTGTCGGTGCCGGAGCGGGAGCCGGCGCAGGAGGCTGCTCGACCCGCAGATACTGGTCCGGCAGGCTGTATTCGAGGTTATAGGTCAGAAAGGCCTTGTCGCGCGCCCCGACATTCCTTTGGACGAGCAATTGCAGTTGCCAGGGCTCGGCCAAATCCAGCTTGAAGTCCTCGGGCACGACGAACAGGGCAATCTCACGCAAGTCCGGCGCACCCGCCGCGGCGAGGGAACCGAGGCGGGTATGGTTGCGATCACGGAAGCGGGTGCTCTGGCCATCCTGGAGCAACTCGATGCGGTCGAAGATGCCGCCGCGGACATAGCCGGAGCCCTTGAACGAGTAGGCCCCGTCGCCTGCGACCACGATGGCCTGCTGGTCCGGCTTCAGCCGTGCCTTGAGCTGCTCGTAGCCGGCGTCGCCGAGCAGGCTGCGCCCGATGGTGGGCACGCTCACGGGCGCGAGGTAGAGATCGATGAAGCTGTCGTTCGGATCGCTTGTTTCCGAATTGCTGGCTGCCTCCTGCTTGCCAGCCTTGGCGAAGGCTTCGTTGACCTCCCCGATGGTGAGCGACAGGCGGCGGACCGATCCGTCGCCGAGCAGGGTCTGCCAATCGCGGACCTCGTTCTTCGAGAGATCGACGGTCTTTACCGCCGCGGGTGCCGCAGCGGCCGCTCCTGTCGCGGGGCCGCCCGCACCGAGGCGACCGCTGCGGATGAGCCGCACGGCGGATCTTACGATGCTGTCGCCCATCACAAGCACCGTCACGGTTGCGCCGCTGACGATGTCGACCTGGGGCGGCCGCTCGGCGCCGGTTGCAACCGGCTTCATGTCCTTGCCGATGAGCGTGTTCATGGCGGCAATAATGCGCCGCTCAGGGATGCCGACGAGGACGATGGGTTCCTTGTGGTCGACCAGCTTGATCCCGGCGATCACACCGTTCGGATTAATGCCGACCAGGAGGTTGATCGGCTTGCCGGAATAGCCCGTCGCACCGGTGAAGTCGGAGTTCAGGTAGACATAGCCGAGCAGGCGATCGCCCTGTTGGACGGGAACGAGGGGAGGGTCGCCCTGTGGCGGCCCGAAGCGGTCGGCGCCCGAAAAGAACTCCGTAGGCTGTGCCTTCGGTAGGAACTCTTGCACACGCCCTGCCGCGGAGGCGGGGCCTGCGGCCAATAGGAGCGCCAAGGTCCCGAACAGTGCCAGAGCCTGAAGGATCTGCAGCGTGATGATGGGAAAGGATCGGGCAGGCTTCGAGGGATTCGATCTTTCCAACAAGGGACTGTCCAGCGTTAGGTTTTTTCTGAACAGAAAACACGGAACGGTCAGCCGACGGAAAGGTTCCGGCTGTGTTGCGTTTTTCCGAGGCTGGATCGGGGAGGATCATGACGCCCGGCGCTTTATGAATCAGCCGAGCTTGTCGCGCTTTGATCTGGCGCAAATTGACGGATCGGTCATCCCTCGTCAACCTCTGACCACCATCAACCATCGCGTCAGGCGGAGAAACCAATGTCGCTGCTGAAAACCGAGCCGACCGGCTCCGTGACCTCGCTGGAGGAACTGTTTGCCATCGCGGCGGCCCTGGAACGGGAGGCGGCCGACCGCTATGCCGATATCGCCGGCCGCATGCGCCGAGAGGGCAACCCGGCTCTGGCGGAGGTGTTCGAGCGCCTGTCCGCCGACGAGCAGGGCCATCTCGACGGCGTGATTCACTGGTCGCAGAAGACGAAGGGGCGGAGTCCCGACCCGGCGCGGATCCGCTGGGAGTTGCCGGAGACGTTCGATGACGAGGGCGCCGCAACCACCGATCCCCGGCTGTTGAGCGCCTACCGGGCCCTTTCCATGGCGGTGCGCAACGAGGAGCGGGCCTTCGCCTTCTGGAGCTACGTCGCCGCCCATGCGGAAGCCGCGGAAATCCGCCAGGCGGCGGAAACGATGGCCTATGAGGAGCTGGGGCATGTGGCGACCCTGCGGCGGGAGCGCCGGAGGGCCTTCCATGCCGAACGCAGGCGCCCGGGCGCGGCTCGGAACGGCAGAGCGGCGGATTTCGCCGACCTTGAACGGCGGCTGGCAGAGCTGCTCGAACTGCTGGCTGACAAGGCCCCGGCACCGGAGCACGCGCGCCTGATGGCGTTCGTGGAGGAGGCGAGACGGAACGCACACGAGCTGGAGCAAACGCCGCTCCCTTCAGACCAGCCCGCCGTGCATACCCTCCCGAACGATCCGGCGGCATTGGCCGAACTCCTCACCGAGCGCTATCTCGAAGCCGGCGACAACCTTGGCGATGAAGAGGCGGTGCGGCGGGCCCAGATATTGGCCGGACGCGCCATCGCCCGTCTGGCATGGCTGCGGTCTGACCTTCCGGAACTGCAGGCTTCCTGACCGGACGCCACTCTCCCGATGACGCCGCCCGTGCCGACGCAACCGAGACGGCGCTGGCCTTCGGCCCGAGGAGGCCCGCTAAGCCGTCAGGCGCCTTGCCGCTCGACACTTATGCGGCCGTGCATCGCATGGCAGAAGAAGGTGTAGAATTACCAGTACACGCCAGACTGAGCGGCGATGAACGTGATCGAGGCCATTGCCTGTCGCCCCATTTCGCGCTGTCCTCCATCCGTGTCATGGCTGGCTATCTAAGCCTGGGCTAGAGAGGATCAACGCGCCTGGGGTTCACCTTGGCAGTGTTCCGCTGGGCGGGCAGCCTTGCGGTCATTCCGCGATGCGCGGGCGAGGCTGGCGGCGAACCCGACGAGGGCGAGGAGCGTGAGGACGCCGCTTGCCATCCGCCCGGCGTCCCATCCTGCGAGATCCGCGCCAACCCGCAGGGCCACGGAGATATGCAGGATGCCGAGCGGAGCATAGAGGGCAGGGGCATAACGTACCCGGACCCGGGCGACCGCGGGCAGTATGATCAGCGCATGCCCGAACACCATTGAGAGGACAAACCCGACCAGCACCGCGTGTAGCGTAATGTCATAGCCGAACGTGCTGCCGTCCGGAGGGGACATGATCAGGCCAAGGCCGGCGAGGCCCAGCCATGCATAGCCGGCCAGCATGCAGACCGCCATGAAGCGGGTCTGCCCAGTCCGGCGCACGTTCAGGCGAGTGATGTCGTGGCGGATGAGCCACGCCGTCGTGACGAGCAGGGCCAGTCCGAAGAGGATGGCGCCGTCTCCGGTGGGCAGGCCGTTCTGGGCACCAACGATGAGCAGGCCAGTGGCGAACAGGAACAGCGCCTCGTTACCGCGCCGCTGCAGCATGAGGCGGCTGAGTTCCTGGCGCTCGCCGGCGATGGTCAGCACCAGGAAGGCCAGCCACCAGCCCACCACGTCGGGCACCGGATTCCCCAGGAGCCAGAGAACATTGCCGGACAACCATGCCAGGGCGCCGAACAGGAGCGCGCCGGTGAATATGGCTGGCTGCTGGATGGTGATCAGGAGCGACCCGCCCGCCAGCACCGCCGCCGCAGCCGCGTACGCGCCAGCGCCGAAGGCCTCCGGCGCGCCGGCGAGCAGAGTTAGGGTCCCGAGCCCGGAAAGGGCCGGGGCGGCGTAGCTCCACCTGCAGCCGAGCGCGACGGCGCGCTCCAGGCTGATCAGCGTGCCGAACAGGCCCGAGATCATCAGTGGTCCATGTAAGGCGGCGAGGGAGCCGCTGGCGGGCAATGCCCAACCGAGCCGTACCAAGGCACCGTACAGGCCGGCCAGCAAGGCAAGGGCCGCAAGGACCATACAGGCGAACCGCAGCTCCAGACGGGGCTTGGGCCCCACCAGGGCCAGGGGGACCGACGAAGACATGTCAGACATTCAAGCAACTCTCCTAACGCCCGCATCCAAGGGGCCGGACCGTCTGCGCGCCGATGCAGCGGGGGCTGCGCGGTGGCATCAGCGCGAGGCAGTCCGCGGCGAAGCGATCATGCGGCTTCTCGCGGGGTGCGGCCCAACAGTTCCTGCCCCCGCGGCGTGATGCGGTCGGGCGTCCATAGCGGGCTCCACACCAGGTTCACGGCAATCCGCGGGACGTTCTGGAAGCGGCGCGCCAAGCGCCCGCGCGCGTCTTCAACGATCATGTCCCCGAGCGGGCAGGCCCGGGTCGTCAGGGTGAGCGCCACGGCGATGCCGCCGTCCCCGTGCTCCGCCGCGTAGACGAGGCCGAGGTCGACCACGCTGAGCCCAATCTCGGGATCCATCACGTCCTGAAGGCAATCGAGAATGTCGGGATCGAGAAGGCGGGTCATTGCATGCACCTTGGGCGGGCTCCTTGGGACAGGTCACGTATACCTCAGCCGGGGCGGGCTGCTCTTTGCCCCCGCGCAAACGGGGCGACGAATGTCCAGAGGCCTGGATCCGGCGCACGGCCGGGTGGTTCCGGGCTGGCGGCCCCGCACGAAGTGTTCCCCCACAGTATTTGCGTTGGCGCAAACAGCAGCCCTGTCATGCAATGCTTTTAGCGCAAATATGCCAACTCCTTGCGCCACATCAAACAGGTCCCATCCGCGGGAGCGTATGACAACTCCTCAAGAGCCGTACCTGAGGCTCGTTGAATTCGTATCCCAAAGGAGAAGATCATGCGGAAGGTTGTTGCACTCGGCGCTCTCGTGGCTGCTCTCGGGTTCGTCGGCGTGGCCGGCGCGGCCGAGGTTGAGGTGAAGATGCTCAACAAGGGCACTGAGGGTGTGATGGTGTTCGAGCCGTCCTTCGTGAAGATCAATCCCGGCGATACGGTGAAATTCGTCGCCGCAGACAAGGGGCACAACGTCGAGGTCGTCGAAGGCATGCTGCCCGACGGTGGCCAGAAGTTCGTCGGCAAGATGAACGAGGACATCTCCGTTACCTTCGACAAGGCTGGAGTCTACGGCTACAAGTGCAAGCCGCATTACGGCATGGGCATGGTTGGCTTGGTCGTGGTCGGCGACGCAGCCAATGTGGACCAGGCCAAGGCCGCTGCGCATCCGGGCAAGGCCAAGCAGGCCTTCGCTGCCCTGTTCGACAAGCTCGCCACGACAACGACCGCCGCGAAGTAAGGGCACCCTCCGAACTTCTGGCACCGCCGCGGCGAACCCGCCGCGGCGGTGCCAACCTCTTGCAGCGTCGGACGCCGGCGATTGGCCACGCAATGGCGTGCCCCCGAAGAAAGGAGGCATGCGATGGCTCCCATTCCCCGGCTGCGAGACTACACGGGACCCGCGCTCCTCTCCCACGGCCTCCGACCGTTCTTCCTGTTCGGCTCGCTCTATGCCGGTCTCGCGATCCTGGCGTGGCTGCCGGTGTTCTACGGCGAACTGGAACTGTCGACGGCCTTCGCGCCGCGCGACTGGCACATCCACGAGATGCTCTACGGCTACCTTCCGACGGTGATCATCACCCGTAGGGGGATGCCTTGCTTCTTGAGCAATTTGCGCGATAGCCGCTTGGCGGCTTTCGCATTGCGGCAGCTCTGAACCAGGGTGTCGAGCACGACCCCATGTTGGCCCACCGCTCTCCAGAGCCAATGCTTTTGGCCGGCAATGCTGATCACAACCTGGCGAGTCGCGCGGGGGAATCTCACCCCCGCGCGCTCCCAGAACCGTACGTGACACTCTCGCGTCATACGGCTCCCGATGTTCGGCCGTTTCCATGCAGAAAGCGCCAGTGCGCAAACAGG
>NZ_JBVVAJ010000061.1:0-14121 GCF_055792805.1 Microvirga sp. HS2 | reverse complement strand
CACGTACCAAGGAGGCGCTCTGGACCACCATCGGAGAACTGCTGGACGCCTTCGAGCCGAATGAGTGCCAGAACTACATCAGGAACTGCGGGTATGAGCCCGTCTAAGTCGAATCTGCTCTAGGCGGAATGATGGCTCTGTTCGTTTGGGGACGGCTGGCTACGACCTTGTCGCTGTTCTGGCGCTCCTGGCCGCGGTATTCGCCGGCATTGTCCCGCATAAGGTGGCCTTCTCCGGCTTTGGAGACGATATCGTCATCATTGTCGCGAGCGCGCTCGTCGTCAGCGCCGCCGTCGCACGCTCTGGCGTGATGGAGGCGGCCCTCCATCGAGTCTCGCCTTACATCACCTCGGTGCAGGGCCAAATTGTGGTCCTTGTGGCGGTGGTCACGATCCTGTCCGCCTTTGTCAAAAACATCGGCGCGCTCGCGATGATGATTCCAGTGGCGTTCCAGATGGCTCGTCGCTCCAATGCCTCCCCCTCGTGCTTTCTCATGCCGATGGCATTCGGGTCTCTGCTCGGCGGTCTGATGACCCTTGTCGGCACCTCACCCAACATCATCGTCTCCCGTGTGCGCGAGGAATTGACGGGTCAGCCTTTCAGCATGTTCGATTTCACCCCGGTCGGCCTCGGCCTTGCGGCGGCAGGCGTGGTGTTCCTGGCCTTCGGCTACCGGCTTCTGCCTGGCGGTCGCAAAGCCGCAGGGACCATGGACGAGGCGATCAACCTCTCCGACTACATGACGGAAGCGCGCGTTGGTGCGAACTCACCGATGATCGGGAAGACGGTCAGCGATCTGGCCAAGCTCTGTGACAGCGAGGTGCTGGTGACTGGCATTGTTCGGAACCAGACCGAGCATACGCCGCCTCTGCCGGATGCTGTCCTTCGCAAGGGCGATATTGTTCTTCTGGAGGGTGATCCGGAGGCGCTTGAGCGGGCGGTCGCCCGCGCTCACCTGAAACTTGAGGGGGAGGATCGCCCCACGCAAGGCAGGGGGGTCGATGAGGAGATCGGAGGAATCGAGGCCGTCGTCGGACCGACCTCGATGTTGATCGGGCAGAGTGCCAGACGCATGGCGTTGCACGAGCGCTTCAACATCAATCTCCTGGCCGTCAGTCGCAGCGGTGAGCGGTTCACCGAACGGTTGCGTGACATCACCTTGCAGACCGGCGACGTTGTCGTGCTGAAGGGCGATCTCACCCGGCTTCCGGACAAGCTGAAGGAACTCGGCTGTCTGCCGCTGGCTGCGCGCGAAATCCGCCTGGGCAATGTCCGGCAGGGACTTGTCCCGGTGGTGGTCCTGGGCGGCGCCATGGGGCTCACGGCCTTTGGCGTGCTGCCCGTGGCCACCGCCTTCTTCACGGCGGCCGTCCTGATGGTCCTGCTTCGAGCGCTCTCGCTCCGGGAGGCTTACGAAGCGGTCAATTGGCCCATTCTGGTCATGCTCGGGGCGCTGATCCCGGTCAGCGACGCCATCCGCACGACCGGTGGGGCCGATCTCCTCGCCGGATGGCTGTCGCAGCTGGCCAGCACGCTCCCATCCTACGGCGCACTGGCGCTGATCATGATGGCAGCCATGGCCGTGACGCCGTTCCTGAACAATGCGGCCACGGTGCTGGTGATGGCTCCCATCGCGGTAACCTTTGCCGGACAGCTCGGCTATAAACCTGACGCCTTTCTCATGGCGGTCGCGGTGGGCGCAGCCTGCGACTTCCTCACGCCTTTTGGACACCAGTGCAACACGCTCGTGATGGGACCGGGCGGATACCGGTTCGGCGACTACTGGAAGCTGGGGTTACCACTCTCCTTCATTGTGATTCTGATCGGCGTGCCGCTCATCCTGCTCGTGTGGCCGCTGACCTAGCCGGCAGGATTGTTGCGCTCAGACGTGAGCGGAAACCGCACTTGAATCCGTGTCCTCCGATCCCCCTCAATCGCCAGGGTGCCGTTAAGACTACGAGCCATGCCTTCGATCAGGCGCATGCCCATTGATCGTGTGCGCCGTGTGGCGGGAAGACCTACGCCATTATCCTCGATGGAGAGAAGCACGGCCTCCCCTTCATGGTGCAGCCCGACCCAGATGGCGCCGCGCCGCTTGTCAGGGAAGGCGTGCTTGAGCGCGTTGGTGATTGCCTCCCCCGCGATCAACGCCACGTTGATGGCGCGATCAACGTCCAGCGTGATCTCATCGGCGTCGCTCGTGAGGTCTATGCGCTGGTCTTGCGGGCTCCGAAGATGGCCGAAGTTCCGGCATAGCTCCGTCAAATACCCTGCCATATCGACCGATTGCACGTCGTTGCTGTCCTGCCGGTAGAGAAGCTCGTGAATGCGGGCGAGATGATCCAAGCGCTGAATGGCATTCTCCAACGCCTCTGAGACCGCGAGATTGTCCTGTCGCCCGATCTGAAGGCGCAGCATCGAGATCGCCATGGCAATGCTGTTCTTGGCCCGGTGGTTGACCTCATGCAGCAACACGCTCCTTTGGCTCAGAAGCTGATCCTTCTCGCGGATGCTTTCCGTCAAAACCGCTTCCAGAGCCTGCCTGCGTTCGAGTTCATTCTGGAGCGTTTGGGTCCGCTCCTTGACCCTTGTCTCCAGAACCTCGTTCAGGCGCTGGGTGCGACGCTCGGCTCTGACGCGGCGGGTGATGTCCCAAAACGACGCGAAGTGCTGGATCACGCGGCCTTGCTCATCATGGACGGGGCGGACGAATTGTGCGGCCCAGACCTCGCGGCCATCTTTGGCGCGAAGCGACACCTCAAGGGTGAGAGGTTCGTCGGCTTGCACGGCAGCCCGGATGAGCCTCTCGGCCTCAGGGCCGGTGTCGGGACCGGTCAGAAAGAAGTAGTTCCGGCCCAGAATCTCCTCACGGGTATAGCCGAAAAGGTCGATAAAGGATTGGTTAACATAGACAATGGGATTGCCGTCAATGCTTGGATCAGTCACCACCATCGGCATGCGGGTGGCCTCGACTGCTGCCACGAACGGGCCGCCGCGATGCTGAACAGCATTTATTGCCGCTTCTGCTCTTCCCTGATCAGGATCGGCGGATTTTGGGTCGGATTCCAAGTGTCGGTGCTCCGGTCGACGGCGCAATTTGTGCCGTTGGTTGGCTCTTCGTCGGCTTACGTGCTTTCCAGCGCGGCTCTGGTCTCACGCTTGAAATGGCTCGGGCGTAAAGGGCGAGCGCTCCACCAGCAGAATCTTGGCCGCCACGCCCACTGACCCGAGCCCATCGAGAACTCTCCGCATCTGCTCGGATGCTTGCGCTTTGCGAGCATCCTCCACAGTCTGGAACTCCAGCAGGGTGATCGTGTCGGGGCTGGCTCCGTCAGAAGTGCGATAGGCCATAAAGGACACCGCACCCGGGATTTGCAGAAGCTGGGCAATCCAGCCCCGGACCTGCTGGTTGTAGTCGTTCCAGCGGTGCGCGTCGGTCGGGCGGTCATACTGAAACATGACAAAGGCCATGGGATGCCTCCCTGAGGGCTCGCGCTATCACAGCACACGGGGGGGCGCCCGTCATAGCGCTCAGAAGGATACGCCCTCGGTTCGGTCGCGTGGTCTCGCCAGGATCAGCCCGAGCGGCGATGGCGCGTGAGTTCATTGGCGTTGATCACCCGCGCCAAGAGATCTTGCAGGGTCTCCCGCTCCCGTTCCGACAGGGCAGCCATCACCCGGTCCCGCACCGCCAGGATCGCCGGGTATAACCGTGCATAGAGAACGAGCCCTGCCGGGGTTAGGCTGAGGAAGCGCAGGTCGCGTCCATGTTTCTCCGGTGTCCGACCAACGAAGCCGAGAAGCTCCAGGTGCCGGACCATCCGCTGGGCACTGGCGAGGTCAATGCCGATCCGCTCGGCCAGCCGCCGCTCGTCGATGTTAGGCGCATCGTGGAGGGAGGCCAGCACCGCAGGCTCGACCAGTGTCAGCCCCTCGGGCTTGGTCACGTCCACCAGCGCATGGTTCAGAATGGTATGGAAGCGTCGCGCCAAGTTGAACTCACTGCGGCGGTGAACCGGTGGCAGCGCCCGGGACAGCGGATGATCCGTGGGATGGGCCAAATACGCCCGGATGGGCTCATCCAGGTTTTTCACCAGTTGCGTCCCGAGGTCGTCAAAAGCCAGCGGCAGCACCCTGGACACGTAGTCATACGCCGTTCCTGAGAGGCAGACCAATCCCGGCTGTGCCAGCTTCTCCATACGGGCTGCAATGTTCACCCCATCGCCAAACACGTCGCCGTTGCGGACCATGACCTCCCCAACGTGGATGCCGATCCGGAAAGTCACCCGGCGCTCCTCAGGGGTTTCCTCATTCGCCGCAGCGATCCTCTCCTGAATGCCGACCGCACATTGGACCGCATCAACGACGCTTGGGAACTCGGCAAGAATACTGTCGCCTGCGGTGTTAGCCGTGCGACCGCCGTACTGGGTGATGTGCCGATCCATGATCTCGCGGCGAGAATCGAGCAGGGCCAGAGTGCCGGCCTCGTCCGCGTTCATCAGGCGCACGTAGCCTGCCACGTCAGCGTAGAAGATCGCTGCGAGGCGGCGGTGCATGACTGATGCGCGCTTGTTCATGGTCGGGTGCCGCCCTTCAAGGGCCTGTCCAGACCCATGTCGTGTCGGTCGAGCCTCTCGGTCTACAGGACAATCGGCCAGTGCTGAGTCTCGTTCCTAACCGACCGGCGACACCAGCGACATTGCACGGACCCGCGCTCGCTATCGGGGCTCTCTCACCCGTGGGAGCGGATCGCCAGCGTAAAAACGGCGAGAATGCCAGCGATCAGGAGGAGTGAAATCAGCGCCTGGGAAAGCATCACATGAATCCCAAGATCACGGCTCCGCAGAACAGGAAGGCCAGAGCCGCAACAAGGAGCGCTTCGTTTTCGTAAGAAATGTAGGACCTGATTCTTTGAACCATGCTGTCCTCCTAACTTTATCGAAGTATAGTGGTTTAGTAGATGAGAATATAGGATTATCTCAAAACAGGGCTTATTCAGCATGATCGAAGAGAGTGCACGAGTTTTTCATCTCATTTAAACGGTTGGGAACATGGGAAGTAGGTCGACATCCTTCCCTGATCCCTTGGGGCCGCGTGGATCGTATGTACAGTGCGGCCTGATTGATGGATTTGGCAATCAAGCGGCTACCGCCGGTATTTTGAAGAGTGGCACGGGTCTCGGCGTGCAATAGAAGACTGTCTTGGGCACCATGGGATATGCCACGGGTGCGAACGGAAGCCTCTCGTGCAGGCTACCCCAGTCTGGCTCTCGGAGACGGTGATGGATCCCCGAACGGCAAGCCTCCTCCGGTGTCCATGGCTAGGGTAAACTAAACTCTGATCAGAGTGACAGCGGAGGCGCGTATGGACGAGGTGACTCAACTCGCTCGGCAGTTGCTGGACAGCGGCGTAACGCGGCTGTCTGAACGCGAGCAGCGGGTAATTCTCCACATTGCCAAGCGTTCGCATATCGCTCGAAATGTGAACAGTGTTCTCGAAGAACAACAGACCTTCGGCGAACGCCTCGCGGATAGGGTCGCTCAGTTTGGCGGCTCCTGGACCTTCATCACGATCTTCACGGGGATGCTCATCGCCTGGGTTGTCGTGAACAGCCTTGCCTTAGCCAGCTTCGGCGGAGGCATTGATCCGTACCCTTACATTTTCCTGAACTTGATCCTGTCGATGGTCGCCGCGCTCCAAGCTCCTGTAATCCTGATGTCGCAGAACCGCCAGGCCGCCAGGGACCGGTTGGCCGCGAGCCTGGATTATGAGGTCAACCTGAAGGCGGAGGTTGAGATCATGGCCCTGCACGACAAGCTTGACCGCATTCGCGTCGAGCATCTCGAAGGCTTGCTTCACGATCAGACGCAGCGGGTTGAGGAGTTAGACAAGCTGGTGCGGGCAACCCTCGCCAAGCCACTCTCAAGCTGACTTGCACCGAACTTGGTCTTTGCCGTCCTAGATTGCCTATGAGCAATGAGCCCGACTATTACTGAGAGGCGGACCAGCACAGCCAGCAGGTCAGCGCCCCAAAACACCACAACTCTCTCTCGTTCGGGATTCCCTTCGGCCAGTTGGACGGGTTGATAGGAGAAGATTGCTGCCACAGCTACGCTCCTGCTCGGAGGATTGCGAGGGGCCCCCCGCATCGGGAGATTACTCGAATGTACGAAAGCGTACAATGATGCCTTCGGGACGCGACCCAGCAAACAGTGCTGTCCCTGGTGCTCTTAAAGGTTTATCCTGTTCCATCGCTTGCTGATGGATACGGGCGCAAGCGGCCGAGAGTAGCGTGTGCTCCCGCCCCAATATGGGAGAGGGCCATGCACCCACCACAGCAACCCTCCATCGGCAATCGGCTGCTCGCCTCGCTGTCAGCGGACGACTTTGCGAGCCTCCAGCCCCATCTGGAGCCGATATTCCTCGACACGCGTCAGGTTCTGATCGAGCCGAACACCCCAATCGAGCACGTCTATTTTCCCGAATCCGGGATGTCGTCGGTGACCAATAACAGCGCAGGCGGCAAGATCGAAGTTGGCGTGGTCGGGCGGGAGGGGATCGTCGGCCTGTCGATCGTGCTGGGGGTCGATCGGACGCCTTACGAGTTCTTCATGCAGATGCCGGGTCACGGCTGGCGCATCGCCGCTCACGATCTGGAGCGGGCCATGGCCCAGAGTCCGTCCCTGCACTGCCAACTCCTGCGTTATGTCCAGGCCGCGCATGTTCAGGCGTCGGAAACAGCGTTCGCCAATGCCAACAGCGATGTCGAGGCGCGTCTGGCACGCTGGCTTCTGATGTGTCACGACCGAGTGGACGGCGATGACATCCCGCTGACCCATGAGTTCATCGCCATGATGCTGGGCGTGCGCCGGCCAGGCGTCACGGTGGCGCTCCACGTGCTTGAGGGCATGCACGTCATTCGTGCCAAGCGCGGGGTGATCACGGTCCTCGCTCGGGAGAAGCTGGAAGAGCTGGCGCACGATGCCTACGGCCTCTCAGAGGCGGAATACACGCGCCTGATCGGGAGGGAGCCGTGAGATGTCGCGTTACTTCCTTCACCTCCGGTATCCTGCACCTGACGACGGCTTCGCCCAGGATGATGAGGGCGATGAACTCTCCGATCCCGGCGGGCTGCGGCAGCACGTCGTCGAGACGGCCCGTGACCTAATGAGGAGTGCGCGCCTGAGGGTGATTCACGACTGCCTAAAATGCTCGTTCGAGGTGACGGACGAGGCAGGTACCGTCGTGGTGACGCTGCCGTTCCCGGAAGTGATCGGGTAGCGCCCTTTGCGGGCCGTTGCTCTTTGTACCCTTTCATACGGAAACAACAGCGGCAGCAATGGATTGTGATTGTCAAAGGCTGGTTCTTCCTCCCCTCTGGACCTTCTTCCTGGCCTCCATGCCTTGCCGTGGGCGGGGCTCTTTTTTCGAACCTCACAAAAGCAGAGTTCTCTATTGCCTGGACGCAGACCTGCGTCTGTCGATCGGATGAACGGCTTCGAGCCTTAGCCTCTCACCGTTATAAATGCTTCATGTCGCTCAACCGGTGACATCCCGCTGCGCCCGGGGGAGTCGCTCCCCATGATGCGTCGCAGCCTGCCCGCACTCCGCCAGGGAGAAACATTACCTTTAGCTTCTGTGCGGCTCCGGGCTCCAGAAAAACACCTCATCGCCGTTCTGATCCATGATCCGCAGGGCGTCGGGCTTTTGCGGCATGTTCAATGTGTCGAACAGAGAACGGGCCCTGACTTTGGCATCGTCCAGATCGGTCGTGTCATGTTCCACTCGATCTAAGGTGGCATGCGCTTCATCTGTGCCGCGAACCCGAAAGAACTCGATGATAAACATTGTGGGAATTCCGCTTCGCTGGGTCGATTGGTGCACTTCTAGGTCTTGGTGTTTTCATCAGGCATAGGGAGGGTCCTCCAAGCGCAGTGCTGGACAAGATTATCGCTTCCACTTGCCCTCGTATCGGAACTCCGGAGCCGATTTGAGCTGATCGCGAGTGGCGTTCATGGTTGCCTGCCACTTGTGATCGCCTTCCACATACCGGATCGAGATCGCGGATGGGTCCACGGCTACATACTGTGGGCCGCTCCCCAGGATCTCCCCGACCGACACCACGACCCCGATGATCTCGCCACCCTCGAAGACGACGTCCTCGATCTTACCCATGCCCGCGCCACTGGCAGTCTGAACATTCAGGCCAATGAGCCTGGAACTCAGGATGGCGTTGCTGCTGATTGTAATGAACTGCGGCGCACCGGCTGCGGGCGGCGTGCTCTGGGCGTGAGCCGTGCCGATTAAACCGAGCGTGGCTACAAGGAGAGTTGCGGATGCGCGCATGGAAGAGTTTCCCTCGATCCTGAGCCCATGGCGAACTCTCGGCCCGAATAGTGGCTTATTGAGGAAGGCCTCCATAGCTGCTCCAAATCATCCTTGGGCATTCAGAAGAAGGGATCAGGGTGGATCGAGGGGCTTCAAGGCCACTGAAGATCTCTCCCGCTGATCCAGCCGTTCAATCCTCTTCTATGGCGAAAGAGGCACGGGAAAAAGGTGATGCATTAGGGCAGGCCCGTGATTGTAAAATGAAAGAGGCCTTGGAAAGCATCTGCATCGGGTGCTAACCACGATAGACCCTCATATCGCGATAAGCACCATCCAGAGTGCTGCGTGCGTGAGCCGCTAGCACCTCCAAATCACCCCCTGGAAAGCGCATGAAAGTCGTATTCCGGGGGCTTTATGGCTACTGATTTAAGAACCAGAGGATTGACCGATGTTGTATGAAAAAGCCCTGCGCGTGGCCGGGCGTACGCTTATCAACGGAGCGACGTTGGCCGAGCTCAAGCAAGCATCGAAGGATTTGCGGGCACTCACGCCCGACAGTGCACTGGCGGATCTGGTCGACGCCAAAATCAAGTTCATCGAAAGCCAACAACGTGGGCCCTGTTCATAATCCAAGGACAGGGCTCTCAAGAGACCTAAGAGATCAGCCTAACGACCTGTTTTTTTGAAGAAAGGCAGGCATGTGATCTGGATCGGTTCCCTCGCGAGGAGGCGCGGCGTCCAGAATGTCATCCAGAACATCCGCCATGTCTTCGATCTGAGCGAACCTCGCCGTGAGTGTCAGCCTGAGGCCACTCTCCAGCTCTATAACGAGATGAGGATCGCTGCCATCGGATGAAGGAGAGACCAGAAACCGGGCCAGCCTCTGCGTGTCAGACATGCATCTTTTCCGTGATGCATTGCTTATCGAAAAATCGTGAACGAAGTGGCGAGCTGGTTTTCGTAGGCAACACGGCTATAGACCTCGCCCGTGCTCTTGATCTCGTAGCGAGGAAACTCGTCACCCGAAGGCAAATGCCTGACGATCACGAAGTCTCCGCTCCAGGAGGCGCCTAAGAACCGCTTATCGCTGAAAGTGACGATCTGGCCGCAGGGATAAAGATGCGTTGCCACGGAAGCCTCCTTTTGAGGCAGACAATGTCTGATTGAGGCGTTGCGGAAAGGGCTCTCACCCGATGAACAGCACGATGAACAGGATGAAGGACAAGACGCCAGCCATGCTGGCGGTTGGGAGCCAATCTCTCGAGGGTCTGCTGAAAGCGAAAACAACGCTAAGCATGGTGCCCTCCAGTCCTTGAGCGCCAAAGCCACGGCATGAGTGGAGTCCCAAGTGCAGTCCTGACATTGAGGTTGGCGGGTTGCAGGCAGGACAGAGCTTCAAGGAACGGTCCCGGTGGCTGCTGGACAGCAGCAAGCGGCTGCGGCGTACGATAAAGCTCGTGCTCACCTGCTGTACGGATTTCTTCCCGGTGGACGGACGCGATCCTGTACTGCGGCTCAGCGGAATCTGTCTTGATGCATTCGGTGATCGTATAAGGAACTTTCCATGTGAAGTGGGAGTGCCTTCTCTCGACGAAAAGCACGATCTCTCCGGCCGCGAACCGATGGGCTTGCATGGCGCATTCCTTCCTTGTCGGGCTCGTGCAGGCCGCCATGCACGAACAAGGAAGCACCTGTGCGGTCGGTGTGGAGCTCTGGCTTATACGACGCTCAGAAGTGCATGTTCTTAAGGCTGCTGAGGCTCAAATCACGAAGAGGTCAGCCTGAGACGGAGCTGAGCATGTGCAGAGAAATCGAACCCCTAAAGGTTAAGACAAAGCTTCGGGATAAGTTCCCGTCCCGCCCAGAGTCGGACATCGTCTATAGGGCCGAGATACGGGCCAGTTCAGGTTTGTGGTCCGCTGTCGTCCTTTGAGGATGAGGCGTCCTCATGGAGTTGATTGAGCAAAACCTGAAGGTGCTCGGGAACAGGAGCCTTCAGAATACTCTGATAAATGCTTGAGAGAGCTCGGCCCAGGACCCAGTTAACCTGCGCTTGAGTGAAACTCAGGCTGCTTGGGACAAGTGTCTCGTTAAATTGCTTGAATGGATTGTTCATCGACCTCATACAGGTCTCTCCATCACTGGAAACGGCGCAATCCCGATAACGTAAGTTAATCACCAACACCGCGCTTCTTCCTTCGTTGCAAAGGGTTTGCGCAATAAGGCCGCGTCAACACCGCGCAGCCATGAAAAAGCCTCCCGGAGCTGTGATCCTTTTACTATGAGCAAAGCTCCGAAGCACCCGAGCCAGCGCGACGATCTCAAGCGGTGGGATAATGAGGGCGGTGCGCCTCGCTCAGGTCATCCTTCCCACGAGTTGCTCTCCGCGCCTGCGCATCTTGCGGAAATGGCTCTGTACTACTTCAATATCCGGACCGAAGATGGTCTCGTCGAAGATCCCGAAGGGAAAAAGTATCCGGACCTTCAGGCAGCGCGAGCCGCCGCAGTCGCCCAGGCTCTGGACGTGATCAGAGAGGGTGATCGGAAAGGCGAGGACCGGCGAAGCTGGAGCGTCGAGATCACGGATAGAGCCAATCGGCAGGTGCTGACTGTAGCGTTTTCGGACGTCCTCGACCCCAAAGCAACCAGATAGCTGGTTCAATGCGACAGCCGCAGTTCGGCTGCGGCATAGGAAAGCGAGCCAGCCATGGGCGAAAGTCATCTCGGCCTTACCCGAAGAGTCGTGAACTCGGTCTGGAAAGCCGTGAGGATGCTCGAGGAGCGTCCGGGACCGCCTCCGAAGGTCAAACTCCATCGGCGGCGCGGCTATGGTGACCAGGAGATTCCGTCGCCAGAGCGGAAGCCTGATGGCGAATGATCCGACGCTCAGACGCACGTACTCGAGGATAGGCTTTAGCCTCGCTGTATCGGTGGGGAGGGGCCTGACCTGATCTTCGTGTTGCGGTCGGGCATGCTCTCCTGTCTCAGTGCCGCATAGATTGGGCTTGGCCATTCCCATAATGGGTTATCGAAAATGTGGGGCTTCAATTTCAGCCCATCAATTCCCCGAAGGAGCCGGTGCACGGGCGAGTTCTTCGCGGGTCACCCGAGCCATTCTTGACCCGGTTCCCGGGAGCCGCTCAAGTTGTTCGGCAATGGCCTAACCTGGTCAAGGGTGATTATGCCTTCGTCCATCAAGGTGTTTCACACGGTGAGGGGGAGGTGGAGACCCCTGATCAGACGTTCCCAGCGCTCGTCGAAGTGATTGGGCATCTCCATCACTCCCGATCAGGCACAATGCATTGATCTTCGGCTGAGAAGCGGAGCTTGAGCACAGGCTCTCCGGTGGCATCGGTAACATTCATCTGCCACTCGGTGCAATTCCAGAGCCTGTCGCCTTCATCTCGCAGGATGGCACCAGCGGTGCGGATCGCCTCGGCGCGGACATACCTGAGATTGGGAAGCACTGTCCCGGTGTCGTCGGTGATGTTGCGGCCGTCGATGACGTGGAAGAAATAACGAGGCATGGGGCGCTCCTCTGCCCACGGGCGGGAGCACACGGATCTCTCAGTCACCGACGCCCAGGTCATTTCTGCCGATGGTAGAACTCAACGTCTGAGAGGGAAGTCTGTTCGAAATCGTACAAATTTCCTCAGTCGCTCTTTATCATCCTGTCCATAAGGCGTCGTCGCGCAATCACGTGGTCTGTCCCGTCAGAATTGCTCTGATCCAGGCTCCGGCTTCTTCAGGCGTCTTGAACAGGGGCGCATCCCGAATGTTGCATTTGCCGAATCCGGCTTCCAGGTGCCAGAGCCCCTTGTGCTCTGGGTGATGTGTCTGGCCGTCGAGGCGCACGATAACGGCAGAAAGCTGATCGTCTGCAAAGATCAGGTGGCCCTCGCTGTCGTGGCCGTCGATGAGCACCTTGACGGGTTGGGACGTGATATTGAAGGGCATGTGCGCTCCGCAGTTGCAGGCGGGAGCACACGGGCCTCTCAGCCGCCAGCGCCTGGGGAAACCATGCCGACGATACTGGTCAACGACTGGCAAACCCATTTGTTCGGCACAATTACGGCCTAGCACCGTTATTCTCCCATCATTGATCGGAGCCGCTCGCACCTGGGGAGCTCGACAGGAAACGCAGCATGATCGTCGGTCCTTACGTTCCTCAGACCCTGATGATCCGCAAGCTGGAGAGCATCTTTCCGCTCTCGGCAGAGGAGAAGCAGGCGCTCCAGGGCCTGCCGGTGCAGGTTGCGGTGCTCAAGGCCGATCAGGACATCGTGCGGGTTGGCGACCGTCCCTCGCAGTGCTGTCTGCTGGTGGAGGGGTTCACCTGCATCTATAAGCTGACCACTGACGGCCGGCGCCAGATTGCGCGTTCCAGGCGATCGTGATCACGGATTCCAGAGGATCGTGATCATCCATTCCAGGTCATCGTGATCATGGTTTCCAGAGGGCCGTGATCGCTCATTCCAGCGATCGTGATCAGTCTCCGAGACCGTGAAGAGGTGCTTTCTGCTGGCAGTCTGCAACCCACGGTACTCTTGGCCTTTGCTTTCCAGCCGAGGACCAAGATGCCCACCGAGAGACTGTCGATGCGCCACATCCGTGAAGTCTTACGCCTGCACCACGCTGTCGGGCTCTCCCAGCGCGCCACCGCTGCCAGCCTGGGCCTGGCCCAGGGCACCATCAGCAAATACATCAACCGCGTCCGGCGCGCCGGCCTGACCTGGCCCCTGCCGCCCGAGCTCGATGATGATATCCTGCTGGAGAACCGGCTCTATCCGCCGCCCTCCGATCTGCCCACCGAGCAACGCAGCCAGCCCGATTGGACCCTGGTCCATCGCGAACTGCGCCGGCCGGGCGTGACGCTGATGCTGCTATGGGAGGAATACTGCGACAGCACCCCCGAGGCCTTCAGCTATTCCTGGTTCTGCGAGCACTACAAGGACTGGGCCGGCCGGCTCAAACCCACTCTGCGCCAGGTCCATGTCGCCGGCGAGAGGCTCTTCGTCGACTATTCCGGCCACACCATGGAGGTGATCGACGGGCTCACCGGCGAGGTCCGCCCGGTCCAGATCTTCGTCGCCGTGCTCGGGGCCTCCAACTACACCTATGCCGAGGCCAGCTTCACCCAGAGCCTGTCGGACTGGATCGGTTCGCACGTGCGTACCTTTGCCTTCCTGGGCGGCGCCACCCGCCAGACGGTCAGCGACAATCTCAAGGCCGGGATCACCAAGGCCTGCTTCCACGAGCCGATGGTCAATCGCACCTATGCCGACGCAGCGCGCCACTACGGCACCGCCATCGTGCCGGCCCGGCCCTACAAGCCGCGCGACAAGGCGAAGGTCGAGGTCGGCGTTCAGGTGGTCGGGCGCTGGATCCTGGCTCGCCTGCGCAATCGCCGCTTCTTCTCGCTGCCGGCCCTCAACGACGCCATCCAGGATCTGCTACGCGACCTGAATGAGCGGCCCTTGCGCGGTTGGGGCCGCAGCCGGCGCGAGCTGTTCGAGGCGCTGGATCGCCCGGCGCTCCTGCCGTTGCCGGCCGAACCTTATGAGTATGCCGAGTGGAAGCGCTGCCGCGTCGGTCTCGACTATCACATCGAGATCGCCAAGCATTACTACAGCGTGCCGCACAGCCTCGTGCGCCAGGAGGTCGAGGCGCGGTGTCAAGCGAACCGAAGAATTGACCCCTCGGGCGAACTGAAGATTTGACCCCCTCTCATTGCTTTGTAGCGCCCTCGGTTTCGAGCGCCGATCCAGCCTTCTGCAGCAGACCGGATCTGCG
>NZ_JBVVAJ010000060.1:0-14441 GCF_055792805.1 Microvirga sp. HS2 | reverse complement strand
GCGCCGCATCCTGCGCAAGATCGCCGAGGACGAGTTCGGCTCTCTCGGCGACACCTCGACGCTCGCCGACCCCGGCGTGGTCGACGACCTGATCACCAACCGCCAGAACAAGCGCACGCAGGCTGCGTAGTATTATTACAATAACGTGCTATAAAGCCCCCCATGATGGATTTTAGAAAACTCCTCTTGGGGGGCCTTGTTTTAGGGCTTCTTTCCAGCGCAGAAGCTCAGACCATCGCCCCTGAGCAAGGCTCCGCGGCCCACACGCGCTTTCGTTCGTTCTACAAGAACCACGACAGCGGCAAGTTGCCTGACCTGTTGGTCGACCTCGATCGCTCGGCGGAAGGAGACTGGACAGCTCAACCGCCCATCATCGGATTCATTGCCGGACTGCTGATTGAGAACCCTGACCGTTCGGATCTCCTGCCTCGTGCCCCGTCACCGACGCTCCAGAGCAATCTCGCGCTGGCCTACAGCCTGTCTGGGCAGCCTGAGCGCGGTTTGATCCTCGCCAAGCAGATCGGTCTTGATGAGAAGAGACAGGCCTTCATCCGCTCCGCTCCATCCCTCAAAGCGATGACAGTTCAGAACCCAACAGAGTTGGATTATCTCTGGGGCGCGGCCTTTGCCACGGGCAACCCTCTCTACATCCGGCCGATCGTAAAGCGCTTCGCCCAGCTGGTTGATCACCCAGAGAAAGCAAACGACGTACTCGCCATGAGCGAGTTCATGCGGACGAGGAGAGGCGACATGCGCTCGTTGAAGGAGCGGTATGATCGAGCAACCTTCCTTGATCTCGCCTTAGCCAGCGCCATTCTTGCGGCTCTTTCCAGAAATGCGGCAGAGCATGAATTTATTCTAGCGGTCGTCGCTCAGGACCTCCCGAGAGGCAGCCATGCCCACCGGATCTTTACTGCATTCGCGGGACAAGACTCCTGAGAATGAATGAAGGCTCGCAGTTCGAACTTGCCGCCGTGAGAAACATATCGAACCGGAACCTCAGCCGTTTCCTTCGCGTCTCATCCTCGTGCCGTTGAAGCTAGAGGGTTTTGAGACATGATCGCGCGAATCGCCTTGGCCTTGACCGTCTTCACCCTTGCCGCCCCGGGCGCCTCCGCCCGCGAGGTCGTGCCGTTTCAGGCCGGCGTCTCGCCGGGCACCATCGTGATCAAGACCGGCGAGCGGCGGCTCTATTACGTGCGCGGCGACGGGACGGCTTTTCGCTACCGCGTGGCCGTGGGCAAGCCGGGCAAGCAATGGTTCGGCGAGGCGCGCATCGACGGGAAATACGTGCGCCCCGCCTGGGCGCCCCCTGTCGAGGTCAAGCGCGACAATCCCCGCCTGCCCGACGTGATCCCCGGCGGCGCGCCCAACAACCCCATGGGCGCGCGGGCGCTGACCCTCGACCTCGACGAATACGCCATCCACGGCACCAACCGCCCCGCCTCCATCGGCACCTACGCCTCCTACGGCTGCATCCGCATGCTCAACCAGGACATCATCGATCTCTACGATCAGGTGAGCGTGGGCACGCGGGTCATCGTGGAGCGCTAGAGCTAATTCCCCTTACGTGGAATCGGCTCTTCTCTTTGGTGTGACGCATTTTTTGCGGCAAACCGGGTCCACTTCGCCGAAAAATGCTCTAGAAGCGGCCTCTTACCGCCCGCACCGCCTTGGGCTATAAAGGCCCGCATGAAACTTTGTTTCTCAGATGCGCGCGATCCCTGGATGCCCCAGCCCGCTCCGGGCTGGCCGGACCGGCTGATCCTGATCGACGGTGTCTGCGTGTTCTGCTCGTCCTGGGCGCGGTTCGTGATCAGGCGCGATGACACCTTCCGCTTTCTGCGCACGCAATCGCCGCAGGGACATGCCCTGGCCGAACACTTCGGCATCGATCCGGACGCGCCGGTGACGAATGTCGCCATCATCGGCGGCATCGCCTATTTCAAATCCGACGCGGCCCTGATGATCGCCCGCCATCTGCGCGGCCTGTCATGGACGCGCATTCTGCTTCGGGTGCCGAGAAGGCTGCGCAACCCGCTCTACGATTGGGTGGCCCGCAACCGCTATGCCTGGTTCGGGCGCAGCGAATCCTGCCTGCGCCCCACGCCTGCGATGCAGGCCCGCTGCCTCGACGGTTCGAGCCTGACGAGCCTCCCATGAAGCCGCGTATTCTCGTCGTCGGCGGCGCGGGCGCCTTTGGACAGAGACTGGTGGAAGGCCTGCTCGCCACCACGGACGCCACCGTGCTCGTGGGCGGACGCAATCCTGATCGTCATGCCGATCTCCTTCACGGCCTCAAGGCTCGCTACGGCCATGACCGCGTCGACACGCTCATCATTGACCGGAATGCCGCGCTCGAAACGCTGCGCACGGCACAACCCTTCTGCGTGGTGGATGCCGCAGGGCCGTTTCAGGGCGTCCAGCCTCTCCTGGCCCAGGCCGCGATTGCCGCAGGCTGTCATTACGTCGATCTCGCGGATGCCCGCGATTTCGTGGCCGGATTCGCGAAACTGGACGCGGCGGCCCTCCAGGCGAATGTTCTGGCCGCGACAGGCGCAAGCTCGACTCCTGCCCTTTCGGGCGCGGCGCTGGCGGCATTGACCGAAGGGTGGCGGCACGTCGATGCGATCGCAATCGCCATCTCACCCGGCAACCGCGCCCCGCGCGGCCTGTCGGTGGTGGAGGCGATCCTCGCCTATGCCGGACAGCCCGTCCGCGTGCGACTCGACGGCCGCTGGATCACACGGCCGGGCTGGGGCGAACTGGTCAGGCGGGACATGCCGGGCCTCGGACGGCGCTGGCTGTCCTTGTGCGAGACACCGGATCTCGACCTTCTGCCGGCCCGCTATTCCTCCGCGCGCACCGCGCTCTTTTGGGCGGGACTCGAGCTGTCCATCCTGCATCTCGGACTCTGGCTGCTGACGCTGCCGGTTCGCCTGAAACTCGTCCGCTCTCTTCGCCCTCATGCCTCATGGCTGCAAGCCGTCGCGTCGTGGCTCGAACCCTTCGGCACGGATCGCGGCGGCATGAGCGTGGAGGCGTCGGGGCAGGATCGGGATGGTCGCCCCGTCCGGGCGGGATGGTCGCTGGTGGCGGAAGCGGGCGACGGGCCGAACATCCCCACACTTCCCGCGCTCGCGCTCATTCGGGGGCTGCTCGATGGCCGCACCGCCACGAGAGGCGCGAGGATCGCGAGCGATCTTGTGGCCCTCGATGTGATCGAGAACGAGTTCAGCCGCTTCCGTATCACGGCGCGGCGCGCCGCGGGCTGGCCTGGAGGCGGCACTCTGTTCGAGAAAGCTCTCGGTCCCGACATCGCGCGCCTTCCGCCCCTGGTGAGAAGGATTCACACGAGCGCTCCCCTCCACCTGACAGGCCGCGCCGTCATCGAGGGCGCGGAGCATTGGATGGGAAAGACCGTCGCCCGGCTGTTCGGATTTCCCGCAAGCATGCCGGACGAGGTCGCCGAGGTCTTCCTGAAACGGCACGGCGACAAGGAAATCTGGATCCGTCGTTTCGGACGTTCGACGTTTCGCAGCACGCTCGAAGCCGGCCCTGTACCCCGGCGGGTCTATGAGCGGTTCGGCCCCTTCGCCTTCGAATTGGAGATGACACCGGACGAGTCCGGCTTCGCACTCGACATCGCGGGCTGGCGCATCGGCCCTGTGCGTTTGCCCCTGCGCCTAGCACCGCGGACGCCGGCAAGAGCCTTCGTTGACGGGCAAGGCCGCTACAGTTTCGACGTGACGATCGCGCTACCCCTCATCGGGCGGCTCGTGCGTTATCGCGGCTGGCTGGCATCGGACGACAGATAAAGATCCGCCCGCGACGGCGGCAGGCCCGAGGGCCCGCGGGTGCGCTTGGAGACCACCGTCTGGTTCACGCCCACGGCCGCGCGCTCGAAGGCCAGCGAGCAGCCGGCGAGGTAGAGCAGCCACATGCGGGTCTTCTCCTTGCCCACCATGGCCTCGGCCTCCTTGCGGTGAGCGCTCAGGTTCTCCCACCACAGGCGCGTGGTGCGCTGGTAATGCTCGCGCCAGCCCTCCACGTCGTGAACCTCGAAGCCGAAGCGCTCCAGATTGGCGATCGACATGCCGAGATGATCGAGCTCCCCACCGGGGAAGATGTAGCGCGTGAGCGCCTTGTATTCGGGTTTCAGCCTGCGGAAGGCCCGGTCGCTCTTCTTCGCGCGCCGCGCAATGGTGTGGTGGAGATAGAGGCCGCGCGGCCTGAGCAGCCGGTGGACCGAGCGGAAGTAAGTGGGGTGGTTCCTGATGCCCACATGCTCGAACATGCCGATGGAGGAGATCTTGTCGAACTCGCCCTCCATCTGCGTGAAGTCCTTCACCAGAACCTCGACGCGGTCCTGAAGACCCAAGCGCGCCGCCTTCTCGCGGGCGAGCTTCGCCTGCTCCTCGGCGAGCGTCACGCCCGTGGCCTTGACCCCGTAATGTTGAGCCGCATGGCAGATCAGCGCGCCCCAGCCGCAGCCGATGTCGAGGAGGCGGTCGCCGGGCTTGAGCCGCAGCTTGCGGCAGATCATGTCGAGCTTGTCGATCTGGGCGCGGGCGAGGTCGTCGTGCCAGTCCGGCTGAAAATAGGCGCAGGTATAGACCATCTCCGGATCGAGGAAGAGCCGGTAGAAATCGTTCGACACGTCGTAGTGATAGGCGACGTTCTTCTTGTTCGTCTGGGGTTTTCCTTCCCGCGCGCGGGGATCCTCCTGAACGCCGCTCAAAGGACGCGGCATGTCGGCGGGAGCGCGCCAGAAATGATAGGCGGCCTTCATGGCCTTGATCTTGCTCACCTTTCGGAGGCGGCGGCCCGCCTTCTGCGGGCGCTGGGCGGCGAGATCGAAGATGGTGCCGTTCTTCAGGTCCAGCAGGCCCGACACATAGGCGTTGAGGACCGTGTCCAGGTTCGGGCGCTGGACGAGGCTCGCGATCACGTTCTCATGCCGGATGACGAGGCGCATGGCGTAGGACGGCAGGTCGGCGGGGACCGTGGATCCGTCCCACAGCTCGAAGCCGAACGGCAGATCGAGCACCCGGTGGGCCTCCGTCAGAAGGTCCCGGAAAAGCGCCAGCCGTCCTGCCCCGTCCATCACGCCCCGCCCCCTGGAGTTTCGCGTTGCACGGGAGACTAGCGCATCGTGCGAAAAAGTGGACCCGGTTTTTCGCAAAGAACGATGCGCCGCTTAATGCTTTGGGCGGGGGTTCGCCGGGACACAATCTTTTCCCGAGAGAGAGCCGTTTAAAAGTCGCTGGCGAGGCCCTTCACCTCCCAATCGTCGTAGCGCACGGGCTCCAGGCCGCCGCGGCCCTGGTGCTCCTTCTCCCGGGCGATCTCGGCCGCGCGGGCATCGATCTCCTGCCGCCGCCGGGCGGCCTCTTCGAGAGCCCGCTGGGCGGCGGGCGAGAGGGTCTTGCCGGGCGCGGCCCCTTCGAGGGCAGGCGCCTGGACGGTGTCTGGGGTGTCGTTCGTGCTCATGGCAAGGCCTTTATCAGGTCCGGAACCTCCGTGGGAGAGGTCAATGGGCGCGGGCGCTCTTGGTCGGGAGCTCGACCGTTCCCACATGAAGGGTCGAACGGATGAATGCCTGCTCGAGGTGGAGACCCCGATGAACACCGTCAAGACCGGAATGCTGCTGGCCGGCCTCATGGCCCTGTTCGGCGTCGTCGGCTACCTGCTCGGCGGCGCGACCGGCATGATGATCGCGCTGGGCTTAGGCTTGGCCACGAATCTCTACGCCTATTGGAACTCCGACCGGCTGGCGCTCGCGGCCCATCACGCCGTGGAGGTGGATGAACGCACCGCGCCGGATCTGGTCCGCATGGTGCGGGACCTCGCCCGCAACGCCGGCCTTCCCATGCCGCGGGTCTATGTCATCGAGAACCCGCAGCCGAACGCCTTCGCCACGGGCCGCAACCCGGAGAACGCGGCGGTCGCCGCCACCACGGGCCTTCTCGACATGCTCTCCTACGACGAGGTCGCGGGCGTGATGGCGCACGAGCTCGCCCATATCAGGAACCGCGACACCCTCATCATGACGGTGAGCGCCACCATCGCCGGCGCCATCGCGACGCTGGCGCAATTCGGCTTCTTCTTCGGCGGGCGCGGCGACGACAGGCCCAATCCCATCGTGATGCTGGCAACCGTCATCATCGCGCCGATCGCCGCCATGATCATCCAGATGGCGATCAGCCGCTCGCGGGAATACGACGCCGACCGGATGGGCGCCGAGATCTGCGGCCAGCCCCTGTCGCTCGCCTCGGCGCTGGGGAAGATCGCGGGCGGCGTGGCCCATGTGCCCAACATGGATGCGGAGCGCCACCCCGCCACCGCGCCCCTCTTCATCATCAACCCGCTCTCCGGCCATGGTATGGACAATTTGTTCTCCACGCACCCGGCGACGGAAAACAGGATTGCGGCGCTCCACGCTTTGGCGCAGGAGATGGAAGCCGCGCCGCAGGCCGGCTTCTTCACGCAAAGCGCATCGAGTCCCTGGGGCCAGCCGCCCCGCCGCGGACCTTGGGGTTAACGAATTTGAGTCAATCGGAAGAACAGGCGGGCCTCGGCCCCCGCCGCCTCGCCTGGATGGCGGTGACGGAAACCATGAAGCGGCGCGTGCCGCTCGACGACGTGCTGGACGAGCTCTCGCCCAAGGAGGACCTGTCCCCGCGCGACGAGGCCCTCGCGCGCGCCATCGCCATCGTCACCTTCCGCCGCCTCGGAACCCTCGGGCGTGCGCTCAAGGAGCGCCTGAACCGGGATCCCAAGGACGAGCGCCTGCTGCATCTTCTCGCCACAGGCGCGGCGCAGATCCTCTTTCTCGACGTGCCGGACCATGCCGCCGTCGACAGCGCCGTGCGGCTCGCGCAGGAGGACGCGAAGCTCTCCCACGCGGGCGGCTTCATCAATGCCGTGCTGCGGCGCGTCGCCCGCGAGCGCGACATGATCCTGTCGCAGCAGGAGCCCTGGCTCGACACGCCCACCTGGCTCGAAGAGCGCTGGGTGGCGCAATACGGCGAGGAGCTCGCGGCGAGGATCGCGGAAGCGCATCGCTCCATGGCGTCGGTCGATCTGTCCGTGAAGGCGGATGCCGCCTCCTGGGCCGATCGCCTCAACGGCCTGCTGCTGCCGACAGGCAGCATCCGCCTGAAGGAACGCACCGCGATCCGGGACCTTCCGGGCTTCGACGAGGGCGCCTGGTGGGTGCAGGACGCCGCCGCCGCCCTCCCGGCCCGCCTGCTCCAGGCAAAGCCCGGCGAGCGCATCGCGGATCTGTGCGCCGCGCCGGGCGGCAAGACGGCGCAGCTCGCCGCCGCCGGAGCCGACGTGCTGGCCGTCGACCGCTCGGCGAAGCGCCTGAAGCGGCTGGAGGAGAACCTCGCCCGGCTCCACCTCGAGGCCGACACCCGCGCCATCGATGCGGAAAAGCTCGATGAAGCGCCGTTCGACGCGATCCTGCTCGATGCCCCCTGCTCCGCCACCGGCACGATCCGCCGTCATCCGGACGTGGCCTGGACCAAGAGCGAAGAGGATATCCGCAAGCTCTCGGGCCTCCAGACGCGCCTGCTCGACAAGGCGGCGGGCCTGCTGAAGCCCGGCGGGCGTCTGGTCTACTGCACCTGTTCGCTCGAAGCCGAGGAGGGCGAACGGCAGGCCGCGGGCTTTCTCGCCCGCCACCCGGACTTCGTGCGCCAGCCGATCACCTCGGACGAAATCGGCGGCCTCACGGAATGCCTCACCCCCGAGGGCGACATCCGCACCCTGCCCTGCCACCTCGTCTCGAGCGAGCACGAGCGCAGCGGTCTCGACGGCTTCTTTGTCGCACGCTTCGTGAAGGCTTCCTGATTGCAAGACCTCGGGCCCTGTTCTCATCCTGAGGCGCTGCCTCCGCGGCGCCCAGGAGGAAAAGCAAGGCCGATCCTTCTCCGGGATGGATTGCCCCCGCAATCCTCCCCCGGATCGAGGACAAGTCTGTTGAAACCGAACAAAGCAGCAATTGCTTACGGGCTGTTAACCAGTCAGCAGGAACTGCCCTCTATGCTGGCGCGGACGAGCATGACTTGATGACCTGAAGGAGCGCCACGGGTGGATTACGGGCCAGATCGCTGGCGTCTGTACAAGCTCGCCTTGTCCGAGGCGGGCCGCGCCATGCGTGGGGCAACGGTCTGGAGCCTGTCCAAGGTGTTCTCCAGGACGCCGCAGCCGGTTCGCCTGCTCTTCGCGCCGCAGGACCTGCGCACCGCCGATCCCACCATCGCGACCGACATCTATTCCGGCTTCTTCGCCTTCGCGGGCCGCGCCATCACCACGAGCGGCCGTTCGCCCTTCGCCTTCGCGCCGCCCAGCAAGGCATGGGCGGAGGCGCTCTACGGCTTCGGCTGGCTGCGGCACCTGCGCGCCGCGGGCACCGCTCTCGCCCAGGCCAATGCCCGCTCGCTGGTCGACGAATTCGTCTCCTCGAAGCTGGGCGACCGGAGGACCGCCTGCGACACGCAGGTGACCGCCCGCCGCCTCATGTCCTTCATCAGCCAGTCGCCGCTGATCCTTGAAGGGGCCGACCACGCCTTCTATCAGCGATTCCTGCGCCTCATCGGGCAGCATGTGCGCGAGCTGGAGCGCCATGTGCGCTCCGGCGCCCTGCCCCAGCAGCAGCTCATGGCCGCCATCGCGCTCTGCTACGCGGGCCTGTGCTGCGAGGGGCTCGAACGGCATTTGCGGCGGGCGAGCCGCCTGCTGGCCCGCGAACTGGAGCGCCAGATCCTCGCCGACGGAGGCCATGCCAGCCGCAATCCGCGCATCCTCGTCGAACTGCTCTTCGACCTGCTGCCCCTGCGCCAGATGTTCGCCAGCCGCGAGGTCGATACGCCTGAGGCCCTGCTCAACGCCATCGACCGCATGCTGCCCATGGTGCGGATGTTCCGGCACGGCGACGGCACGCTCTCGCATTTCAACGGCATGGGCGTGACGGCGGCGGATCATCTGGCCACGCTCCTCACCTACGACGACATGCGCAGCCAGCCGATCCAGCACGCGCCCCATTCGGGCTACGAGCGGATGGAGGCCGGGCGCAGCCTTCTGGTGGTGGATGTGGGCGCGCCGCCGCCGACGGCCCTCTCGACGGATGCCGGGGCGGGCTGCCTGTCCTTCGAGTTCTCCTCAGGCGTCCAGCGGATCGTGGTCAATTGCGGCACGCCCCGGATCGCGGGCGACACCATCATTCAGGCCTCGCGCTCGACGGCCGCGCATTCCACGGCCTCGATCAACGACATCTCGTCCTGCCAGATGGTCGGCGACAGGGGCAACTGGCTGAACCGCCGGGTCGCGCGCTGGCTCCTCGGCCGCATCGGGCCGGTGGTGCTCTCGGGACCCGAGCGGGTCGCCTCCGAGCGCAGCGAGCGCGAGCACGCGCAGATCCTCACCGCCAGCCACGACGGCTACCGTCCGCGCTTCGGCCTCACCCACGAGCGCCGACTGCAGCTTTCCCCCAAGGGCAATCTCCTGGAGGGGGAGGACGTCTTCTGGGGCGAAGGTCCCGCCGCCGCCACGGCGGAGGCCGTCATCCGCTTCCATCTCGCCCCCGGCGTCCGGGCAAGCCGCGCCCAAGGCGGACGGGTGGTCATGCTCGTGCTGCCCAACCAGGAGGCCTGGCAGTTCACGGCCATTCCGGTGGAGGCCGCCGTGGAGGACAGCGTGTTCCTGGCGGCGCCGGACGGCATGCGCCGCACGGAGCAGATCGTGCTCGGCATCAGGCCCGGCGAGACGCCGTCCGTCCGCTGGCGCTTCGAGCGCATGGCGCGGAACGTCAATCCGAATCAGCACGAGCCTGAGCCAGGACTACTCTAAAGCATTGCCCCGAAAGGGGATTGGCGCTTTTGGACCCCATCCGATGCGCCCATTTCCGGATCAAGCATCGTCCCTCGCAGGCCTTCCCGGTTCCATGCCCTATTCGGCTAGAACAGCAGCCATCCGTCGTTGCTCCCCGGCGACAGGTCGGGTCCGGTGATGAGCCGGAGATGCTCGGCCAGCGGCTTGATGGGGTCGGTGGGGTAGAGGCCCCGAATGACGTGGAGGGGATCCGTCGGGAAGCTCGGGTCGGTCGGAGTGACTTGCTTGGTGAGTTGGGTTCCGAGAGCGAAGGTCTGAGTGGCATCGGTGACGAGGCCGCTGAAGAATGTTCCGGCCATGAGGCTCCTCCCTGTGCGCAGGTCGCCCCCCGGCAAACTATGCTCTCAAGCGTAGCCAAAGGGAAGCTTTCGCGCCCGCAAGAGCGCCGCGCAGACCGGAGCCAAACGGCCTGAAGGGCTGACGGGAGAGGTCGCCATCCGCCGATTTGCCCCGCAGAAGGTGCATGGCTGAAACTCGGGCCGGACCGGTTCCCATCCTGAGCCGACCGTGCTATCGCGCCCGCATTCCTACCCCTTCAATGGAGCGGCCGCCATGCCGAGCGATCTGAAGCGCGTTTCCCGCGCTCTGCTTTCCGTATCCGACAAGACGGGTCTCGTGGACTTCGCCCGGGCCCTGTCCGAGCGCGGCATCGAGCTGGTCTCCACCGGCGGCACGCACAAGGCGCTGAGCGAGGCCGGCCTGCCGGTGAAGGACGTGAGCGATCTCACGGGCTTCCCCGAGATGATGGACGGGCGGGTGAAGACACTCCATCCCGCTGTCCATGGCGGTCTCCTCGGCATCCGCGCCAACCCCGAGCATCAGGCGGCGATGCTCGCCCACGGCATCCAGCCCATCGACCTGCTGGTGGTGAACCTCTACCCTTTCGAGGCGACCGTCGCGGCCGGCAAGCCCTATGACGATTGCATCGAGAACATCGACATCGGCGGCCCCGCCATGATCCGCGCGGCAGCCAAGAACCACGGCGACGTGGCCGTGGTGGTGGACGGCGCCGATTACGCGGCCGTTCTCGCCGATCTCGCCCAGCATGACGGCGCGGTCACATACACCCTGCGCCGCCGCCTCGCCCAGAAAGCCTATGCCCGCACGGCCGCCTACGACGCCGCGATCTCCAACTGGTTCGCCAACGAGCTCAACGAGCCGAACCCGCCCTTCCGCGCCATCGGCGGCACGCTCGCCGAGGTGATGCGCTACGGCGAGAACCCGCACCAGAGCGCCGCCTTCTACCGCACCCCCGAGCAGCGCCCCGGCGTCTCCACGGCCCGCCAGGTGCAGGGCAAGCAGCTCTCCTACAACAACATCAACGACACCGACGCCGCTTACGAAGCGGTCGCGGAGTTCGCACCTGAGCGCTCCGCGGCCATCGTGATCGTCAAGCACGCCAACCCCTGCGGCGCGGCGGAAGGGACAAGCCTCGTTGAGGCCTACGAGAAGGCCCTGCGCTGCGATCCCGTCTCCGCCTTCGGCGGCATCGTCGCCATGAACCGCCCGCTCGACGCGGAGGCGGCGAAAGCCATCACCGAGATTTTCACGGAAGTGATCATCGCGCCCGACGCCAGCGAGGAGGCCATCGCCATCGTGGCCGCCAAGAAGAACCTGCGCCTGCTCCTCGCAGGCGGCCTGCCCGATCCGCGCCAGCCGGGCCTGACCATCCGCACGGTGGCGGGCGGCTTCCTCGCGCAGAGCCGGGACAACGCCGTGGTCGACGCCATGGACCTGAAGGTGGTGACCAAGCGCGCTCCCAGCGAGCGCGAGCTCGCGGATCTGCGCTTCGCCTTCCGGGTCGCCAAGCACGTGAAGTCGAACGCCATCGTCTATGCCAGGGACCTCGCCACCGTCGGCATCGGCGCGGGCCAGATGAGCCGCGTCGATTCCTCCCGCATCGCCGCCTGGAAGGCCGCCGAAGCCGCCAAGGCCGCGAACCTGCCCGAAACCCTCGCCAAGGGCTCGGTCGTGGCCTCCGACGCCTTCTTCCCCTTCGCGGACGGCCTGCTCGCCGCGGCCGAGGCCGGCGCCACCGCCGTGATCCAGCCCGGCGGCTCCATGCGCGACGAGGAGGTCATCAAGGCCGCCGACGAGGCCGGCCTCGCCATGGTCTTCACAGGCCACCGGCATTTCAGGCACTGAGCGTCAAAACGCGCCATCCCGGGGCTGCACAGCAGAGTCCGGGATCGCATAGAGAATGTGGCGCTCTATTCTGACAACGATCCAGGATCATCGCTCCGCTTCGTGCGGGATGACGTTTCTCCTGTCGCTTCCCATATGAACCGGAGCAGAAGGAGACCCTGATGATCGTCACCACCACACCCAGCATCGAGGGCCGCCGGATCGCCGCCTATCGCGGCATCGTATCCGGCGAGGCCATTCTCGGCGCGAATGTCTTCCGCGACTTCTTCGCCTCCATCCGCGACGTGGTGGGCGGACGCTCCGGCTCCTATGAGCGCGTGTTGCGCGACGGGCGCGACACGGCCATCCGCGAGATGATCGAGGAGGCGCAGCGCCTTGGCGCCCATGCGGTCGTGGGCGTTCACATGGATTACGGCGCCATCGGCAAGAACGAAGGCATGATGATGGTCACCGTGAGCGGCACCGCCGTGACGCTGGAATAAGCGTCACGCCTTCTTCACGCCGCTCAGCAGCACGAAGCCCGCGACCAGGAACAGGATCAGCACCGCCGGTCCTGCGGCCTGCGTCCGGAAGATCGCGGTGGCGAGCGCCACGGCCAGCGGCGCCAGGAAGGACGTGACCTTGCCTGAGAGCGCCAGCAGGCCGAAATAGCGCCCGGCCTCGCGGGCGGGCACGAGCCGCGCGAGCATGCTGCGGGACGACGCCTGCAACGGACCCGCCACCGCGCCGATGACGAGGCCAAGCGCCAGGAAGAGCTTTTCCGGCGTACTCGCATAAAGCCCCTCGCCCGCAGGCGGCGCAGTCGGAACGACGAAGAAGATGTGCTCGCGGCCGAGCGAGAGCACGCCGACGCAGACGAGGGCGAGCACGAGGATCGATCCCAGGATCACGGGCTTTGCGCCGAAGCGGTCGTCGAGACGCCCGCCGATCAGCGCCCCCACCGTTCCCGTGATCGTGAGCAGGATGCCGAAGAGGCCGAGTTCCGTCGCCTGCCATCCGAACACGCCCGCGCCGTAGATTCCTCCGAAGGCGAAGAGCGCCACGAGCGCATCCTGGTAGACCATGTTGGCGATGAGAAAGCGCAGCACGCCCTGGTGCCGCCTTGCATCCTGGAGCGTGCTCCTCACCTGCGCGAGTCCCTGACGCACCGCTTCGCCGAGCCGCAGCCTGGAGCGCGCGATGTCGGGCGTGAAGAGAAAGAGCGGCAGGACGAAGACGAGGAACCACAGAGCGGAGAACGGGCCGGTGATCCGGTCGCCCGCGCGCTGCGCGGGATCGAGCCCGAAGAGGGGCGTGAAGCCCAGAACCGTCCTGCCGCTGCCCGCATCCGCCGCGAGGAAGCCCAGCACGATCACGAGCGAGACCAGCCCGCCGAGATAGCCGATCGCCCATCCCGTGCCCGACAGCCGCCCGTAGCGCTCGGGCGGCACGAGATGCGGAATCATCGCATTGTTGAACACGGCCGCGACCTCCACGGCGACCGTCGCGAAGGCGAAGCCCAGCAGCGCCACCGCGATGGCATGCGGCTGGCCCGGTGCGGCGTACCAGAGGGCGAAGGACGCGACGAACAGCACGAGGCCGCAGGCGGCGATCCAGGGCTTCTTCGGCCCCGTGGCATCGGCCACCGAGCCGAGCACGGGGGAGAGAATGGCGAGCGCGAAGCCCGCCGCCGCCGTCGCATAGCCCCACAGGCTCTGGCCGGTCACGGGATCCGGCGCGAGGGAGGCCGCGAAATACGGCGCGAAGACGAAAGTCGTGACCAGGGTGAAGAACGGCTGGCAGGCCCAGTCGAACAGAAGCCAGCCCAGGATGGCGGGACGCGAGGCGAAAGCAGACGGAGCTAAGCGGTTGTCGTCTTTCACTGGATAGAACTTTCGATGGTTGGAACGCTGTCCTGCAATCGCTCAGGCATTGGGCGTAGGGTGTCTCAACATCGTTCCCTCCCCCGGATCTTGGGTGTTCCCGAGATCCGTTTTTGCCGACGCAAGTCGGGAGCATCCGACTTGCGATGGGAAGAGCCTTCGGATTCAGAATAAGGCGCAAGTTTCCCTCCCCCTTGTGGGGAGGGATTAAGGGTGGGGGTGTAAGCGCCCCGCTGGTTCGAGTTCAGCGCCAGCACCCCCACCTCCCACTCCTCCCCACAAGGGGGAGGAGGGCTCCAGCGCTAGACTGACGATACGTTTCACGCAAGCCCGCGTGGAGGAGGCTACGGCAGTGCGTCTCGACAGGGTTCGGTCCCTGTCGATCAACCCGTCCGCGCCAGATCGCCGAGCAGGCTCGCCGCCACGGTGATCTTGGACAGGGTGAGGCCCGAGGACACGATGCTGTCGACCGCGCTTCGGATGCGCTCCACGTCGGCGCCCCGCTTCTCGCTCCAGGCCCGGACCGCCTCCGCG
>NZ_JBVVAJ010000059.1:0-16507 GCF_055792805.1 Microvirga sp. HS2 | reverse complement strand
GCGCAGATCCGGTCTGCTGCAGAAGGCTGGATCGGCGCTCGAAACCGAGGGCGCTACAAAGCAATGAGAGGGGGTCAAATCTTCAGTTCGCCCGAGGGGTCAATTCTTCGGTTCGCTTGACACGTGTCACGGGACGACGCGGAGGAGCGAATGAGCCGGCTCGATCAGGAGGCTCGGATGGCTATCAAGGCATTGGCGTCGCGGGGAGCGACAAACAGTGGGATCGCCCGCTTGCTGGGTGTGACCGAAGGCGCGGTCCGTTATCAGGTGAAGCGCTTCGAGAGGGGGCAGGCGGACGGTCGCGCGCGCCAGGGCTTCAAGGCCGATGCCCTCTCCGCCGTCATCGACCAGTGGCGGATCAGCCAGGGGGACGGCCCGATCAACCTGGCAGCCCTGCATGCCTGGTTGTGTGGCGAGTACGGCTATACCGGCAGCCTGAGATCGGTCCAGCGCTATTGGCGCCATGCCTATCCGGCCCCGGTCATCCGGGCCCGCCGGCGTGTCGAGACGCCTCCCGGGGCCCAGGCGCAGGTCGACTGGGCGCACTTTCCAGGCATCATCATCGCCGGCATTCCGACCGATCTTCTCGCCCTGCACATGGTGCTGTCCTTCAGCCGCAAGCCGGCGATCGTCTGGTCGCCGACCAAGGACATGCTGGCCTGGCTGGGCTGCCATTCGGCCTGCTTTACCCGCCTGGGCGGCGTGCCGGCGACGGTGCGCATCGACAACGAGAAGACCGCGATCTCCCGCGGGGCCGGCGCCTGGGGTATGATCAATCCCACCTATCGCCGCTATGCGGCGACCATGAAGTTCCACATCGACGCTTGTCCTCCGCGCCAACCCCAATGCAAGGGGAAAGTGGAACGGCGGGTGCGCGATCAGCGTCTGGCGATCAATCCCTATGCTCGCCCCTATGCGAGCCTGGCGGAGCTGCAGCAGTGGACCGATGCGCGCATCGAGACCCTGTCCCACGAGCGGCGCTGCCCCGCCACCGGTTCGAGCGTCGCCCAAGCCTGGGCTGAGGAGCAGGCGCGGCTGACCCGCGTGCCTGAGACATTGCCAGAGCCGTTCGATCTGGTGGCCACCCGGCAAGTCGGTCTCGACGGGCTGGTGTCGTTCGAGGGGCGCCAATACAGTGTTCCGTTCCAGCTCATTGGGCAACGCGTCGAGGTGCGCGGCACCGCCGGACAGGTGCAGATCCTGAAGGACTGCGATGTGGTGGCGACGCATCCGCGCGGCACCCCGGCCCGGCTTGTGATTGATCAGGCGCATTATGATGGGCCCAGTACAGAACACGTGCTGGCGCCGCCCCCTCTCGGGCGCCTGGGCGCTCGCATCCAGGAATTGTCCCAGGCTCCCGTGGCGCACCGTTCGATCGACTTGTATGCGGCTCTGGCGGAGGTGGCGCGATGACCCCGGGCAGACTGCGACTGGATATCGACACGACGCGCGATCGGCTGCTGGCGTTGGGCTGCCCTTATGCAGCCGAGCACCTTGATCACCTTCTGACTGAGGCGGTGAGCCAGGCGATGGCGCCGCACGTCTTCCTGGACCGGTTGCTGGAAGTGGAGCACTCGGGGCGCGAAGAGCGACGGGTGAAAACCTCGTTGAAAATGTCGGGTCTGCCGATCGGCCAGACGCTCGAGAACTTTGACTTCGCCTTCCAGCCGGCGATCGAGCGCTCCCGGATCGACACGCTGGCCACGGGCGCGTGGATCCGCAATGCCGAAACCGTCCTGATGCAGGGCCCTCCGGGGGTGGGCAAGACGCACCTCTCAGTGGCGCTCGGGACCCGGGCGATCGAGATGGGGTTCTCGGTCCTGTACTACCGCTTTGATGAACTGATGACGGCGCTGAAGGTCGATACCGGCCTGCCGCCTGCGCAGTTGAAACGGCGCCGCTACATGAACATGGCGCTGTTGATTGTGGACGAACTCGGCTTCGAGCCCATGACCCGCGAGGAAGCGAGCTTATTCTTCCGGCTGGTGACCTACCGTTATGGCCGCGGGGCGATCCTGATTACGACGAACAAGAGCATCCGGGAGTGGACCGAACTGCTGGCCGGCGATGAGGTGCTGGCCACCGCCATTCTCGATCGTCTGCTGCATCGCGCCCATGTTCTCAACATCAAGGGACGCAGCTATCGCCTGCGGGATCTCGAGGAGGCTCTCCAGCGGGCTCACGCTTGAGTCGTCGTAGAACTGGATGTCGCCTTAACTCGTAAATCTGGGTGTCGCTTGACACGTGTCGCAGAATTCCTCCCATAGCAGCATCAGCGTCACGCCCGGCCGGCGCAGTTCGCGATGGACCAGGGTCCAATCGGGCTGGCTGCGTTGCTCGGTGGGCAGATCGGAGGGCGGCGGATAGAGCCGATCCTCCAGCAGAAGATCATCATCGAGCTCGGGCGGCAGGGGCCAGGTCAGGCCGGCGCGCCGGGCGCGGTTGATGTATTTGCTGACAGTGCCCTGGGCCAGGCCCAGGCTGGTTGCGGTGGCGCGCTGGGAGAGCCCGACAGCGTGGTGCAGGCGTAAGACTTCACGGATGTGGCGCATCGACAGTCTCTCGGTGGGCATCTTGGTCCTCGGCTGGGAAGCAAAGGCCAAGAGTACCGTGGGTTGCAGACTGCCAGCAGAAAGCACCTCTTCACGGTCTCGGAGACTGATCATGATCGCTGGAATGAGCGATCACGGTCCTCTGGAAACCATGATCACGATGGCCTGGAATGGATGATCACGATCCTCTGGAATCCGTGATCACGATCGCCTGGAACGCGCACTCAAAGCTTCGGTGTCGATTCACAGCCATGGCGGCGTGGAAGTCTGCAGCCTGCATTGCACGGTGAACCCGTCATGTGAGCGCGCTTGCCTCACTGCGCCCGAGTTCCGTTAACGTGACATCACCCGTTGATCCAACCACTCTCATGTGAGGCCGTCGGAGGTGCCCGCCCGATCGGAGCCCGCAGGAGAGGCGATCATTGATCTCTGCTGGTCGCTTCCTGAAATCCCTTCGAGACCCGCTCCTGCAAGGTGGCATCAACCAGATAGTCAATTGCCGTCATGGCCATGGCCTTGGCACCGTCGAGCGTGGCTTTCATGCCCATGTCGGTGCCAACCCAGTGGGCAAACTCCTTCGTGTGGAACGCTACTCCTGCGGGCACCGCTGCGATCATCGGATGAATGGTCGGCACAAGGTGGCTGACGTTCCCCATGTCGGTGCTTGAGGCTTGGTTCGGGGGGAGCGTCTCGATCGACACGAATGTCCGACCCAGGCGCTCAGCGTTGGCCTTATAAGCATCCGCCAGGGGCCAATTCGTCACGAGATCGAAGTAATCGATGTCCTCCCACTCGATCTCGACGCTTGCACCTGAGGCGAGCGCGCCCGCCTGGAAGCATTGCTCGACCCGATCCCGCAGCATTTCAAGCCCTCTGCGTGTCGGCGCACGAACCGCAAAATGCCCAGCGGCATAATCCGGCACGATGTTGGAGGCAACGCCGCCATGGGTGATGATGCCGTGGATCCGGTGGCGGGCCGGCATATGCTGACGCCACGCTCCGATCGCCTGATAGGCGGCGACCAGGCCGTCGAGCGCATTGATGCCGGCCTCCGGCTCCGACGAGGCGTGCGAAGGCTTGCCGCGGTAGCTCACATTCACCCCTGCGCGGGCGATCAGGGGAAAGGTGGCCATATCGGCAGGTGCCGGATGAACCATCATGGCGCATGCGAGGCCATCGAAGGCCCCTTGACGTGCCATGAGCACCTTGCCCCCGCCGCCCTCCTCTGCCGGGGCGCCAAGCAGCCGGATCCTTCCCGGAAGGCGCTCGCCGAGCGCAGCCAGTGCCAGTGCAGCGCCTAAAGCCGCCGTACCGATGATGTTGTGCCCGCATGCATGCCCGATCTCCGGCAGCGCGTCATACTCGGCGACGATTCCGACGCAAGGGAGGTCTGCCCGCCCGAACTCTGTTGCAAACGAGGTTTCCAGTCCGAAGGCAGGCGCAGTAACCTTGAGGCCGGATTCGATTAGTGCGCTGCTCAGCAGCTTAGCGGCTTTGAACTCCCGGAAGCAGGTTTCAGGATTGGTATGAATTTCTTTGGATATCCCAACGAGCCTGTCCGCCATCTCATCGACGGCTTTGCAAAGCTGACCCTTCAATTCCTCGCCCAACATGAGCTCGTTTCTCCTAATTTCCGGCTTCCATGACCCGTCCGGCCTGAAGGTCAGATTCACCGTTGACAGCCTCTCATATATACGCGCAATATTAATGTGCAAACAGCACATTTTGTAATTTACAATAAATTCTAAATGCGGGCGGTATGAGCATGAAAATGCGAATCCAATAGGGCAAAGGGAAGGGTTTATGTCGGGCAAGCGGACCAAATACCGCGAATACGTTACGTTCCGCCTGGACAGGGTTTCATCGATCGCGCGGGCGGAGGCCAGCAAGATCTACCTCCGGGAGTGCGGTCTGGACATCCGCCAGTTGCGGGTGCTGCGGAGCGTTGCCGAAGAACCCGGATTGAGCGTTTCCGAGATTGTCGTATCGACGATGTTCGAAAGAACATTGGTGTCACGCATCATATCCGATCTGGTCGGCGAAGGGCTCTTGATACGGCGGATATCGAAATCCGACGCACGCCAGTTTCACATCGACATAACGAAGGAGGGCTTGGCCCGTGCGAGGATGGCCGACGACCTCGGCGACCAACTCAATGAAGATCTTCTTTCCAGCCTCGACGTGAATGAACGCGAAGTGTTCGACCGGTGCCTCGAGAAACTTGTTCAGTGGCATCCGAAGGACAGCACGCCGGCTGCCGCCGTAGAAGGTGGTGACGATGGCGCTCTACGGGCAGCCTCCGCAGCTGCCCCAACAAAGAAAAGACGCTTAACGCGCAGCGGTCAAAAACGACCCTCTAGAGGAGCAGACGCGAATGCTTAAATCTGTGTTGAAAACGACGAGCCTGGCCGCGCTCGCTTATGCCGCGATGCTTGCGGCGCAGGCGCCCGCATGGGCCCAGGGCGCCCTGACGCTCACCCTGCCCAGCATGCCGACCGGCTATCCGATCGTCGCATCTGGCGGGCTTTCGGACATCCTTGCGACCAACGTCATCAGCGAAGGGCTCACGCGCTGGAAGAAGGACAAGCTGGAGGTTGAGCCTGCGCTCGCAACCTCTTGGGAGACGAACGACGACGCCAGCATTTGGACGTTCACCCTGCGCGACGGCGTGAGATGGCATGACGGCAAACCGTTCACGGCCGAGGACGTCAAGTTCACCTTCGATCTCATCCTGAACAAGGATGTCCGCGCTGCCGCGGCCGGCCAGGTTGGAACGCTCAAATCGGTGGAAGTGGTCGCGCCCAACAAGGTGCGCATGACCTTCTCCAAGCCGAATGCATCGCTGCCTCTGATGCTGGCTTACCGGATGCCGATCGTTCCGAAGCACGTTCTGGAGGGCCAGGACCCGAACCAGCCGGCCGCCTTCATCAAGAATCCCGTCGGTACCGGCCCGTTCAAGTTCTCCGAGGCCGCCTCCGGCCGATTCTGGACGGCAGAGCGCAACAACGAGTGGTGGGGCGGTAAAGTGTCCCTCGACGAGGTGGTCTTCCGCATCATGCCGGATGCCAACAGCGCCGTCGCCCAGCTGCGAGCCGGCAGCGCCGACGTCGCGCTGATCCGGCCGCAGCAGATATCCGCGCTCACAGGCAGCGATATCGAGGTCACCGCCGTCGAACAGCCAAGCGTCTACTACGTCGCTCTGATCAACAACAAGTCGCCCTTCCAGGACGTGAAGGTCCGCCAGGCGATGAACTACGCCGTCAACAAGGAGGGCATCATCAAGGCCGTGGCCGACGGCTACGCTACGGTGGCGCACGGGATGATCGCACCCTCGATCGAGGGCTATACTGCCGACGTCATACAGTATTCCTACGACCCGAAGAAGGCGACGGCGCTGCTGGCCGACGCCGGCTGGACCGCGAAGGACGGCAAGCTCAGCAAGGACGGCAAACCCCTCTCCGTCGAGCTGACCACCTCCACGGGCGTCATCGGCGGTCCTCAGCTCGCTCAGATCATCCAGCAGCAGCTGAGCGATATCGGGGTTGAAGCGAAGATCAACATGGTCGATTTTCGCGATCACTGGACCGGCGTTTTCAACGGCACCTTCCAGACCTCGGTCGAATACCTGAACCTGCAGCCGAGCCCCGACATCGCGAACGCATTGTCATGCGGCGGCAGCCAGAACCGGTTCGCCTACTGCGATCCGGAGCTGGACAAGATGTTCGCCGACGCGAATGCCATTCTGGAGCCTGCGGCCCGCAATGCGAAGTATGCGGAAATCCAGAAGCGCATCGCCGAGAGCCCTCCGGGCATCTGGCTCTATTACCCCCAGGAAATCCGGGCCATCAGTAAGCGCATTCGGGGGTTCCCGCAGAATCCGCTGCGCATGGCTACAACCCACCTCTTCGACGTGACTGTAGAGAAGTAAGCGGCGAGAGTGATGGCGGGCTATCTTATCAAGCGTTCGGTCCAATCGGTCATCCTTTTCTGGATCGTCACCGTACTCACCTTCGTCATCATCCGACAGGCGCCGGGTGGGCCCGCCATTCTTGCCAATCCCGATCTCTCCAAGGCGCAGATGGAAGCTCTGACGTCGACGCTCGGCCTCGCCGATCCTCTCTACCTGCAATATGGTCGGTGGATCGGCGGTCTTCTGAGCGGTGATTTCGGAACCTCCTTCAACGAGGGCGTGCCAGTCCTGTCGCTCATCGCCGAGCGCCTTCCCAACACCCTCATCCTCAGCTCGGCGGCCCTTGCCATTGCGATCGCGCTCGGCATGGGCCTCGGAATCCTCAGTGCTGTGAAACGAAACAGCTGGTTCGACGGTTTCGCAAGCACGATCGGAGTGCTCAACCTTTCCGTGCCGGCGTTCTGGCTCGGGATCGTCTTGATCCTTCTTTTCGCGGTCGAGCTGCGCTGGCTGCCGGTCGGAGGCATGCCTCGGGCCCGGGACTGGAGCGTCTTCGAGCTCCTCCGGCACCTGGTCCTGCCATCCGTCGTGGCCGGCGGCTTCCTCATGGCGAACGTCATGCGCTACACCCGCTCGAGCCTGCTTGAGGTTTCCGATCAACTCTACGTGACGGCAGCGCGTGCAATGGGCATCCGGGAGCGCCGGGTGATTCTGGTCTATGCCCTCAAGAACGCCATGCTGCCCGTCATCACCATCATCGGCCTAGGATTGCCGCAGCTGTTCGCAGGTGCCGCGATCACCGAAACCGTCTTCGCCTGGCCTGGCATCGGCAGTCTCGGCATCACCGCTGCCCGCACGGGCGACTATCCCCTTATCATGGGTATCACGCTCGTCGTGTCTCTGATCGTCATCGTGGCCAACCTGCTAACAGATCTCAGCTACACGCTGCTGGATCCGCGAGTGAAATTCACATGAGCGCGGCAATCAACCACTCTCCCGCGGCAATCGGCGCCAACGAGGTCATCGAGAGCCCAGGGCGTCGGGCGATGACGCGCTTTCTGCGGCATGGCAAGGGAATGTTTGCTCTTGCCCTTCTCCTGATGATCATCCTGGTCGTCAGCCTCGGACCGATCTTCTACCATGTGGATCCGACGCGGATCGATTTGGTCAACACCATGGCACCGCCCTCGGCCATGTATCCATTGGGCACCGACGAGAACGGGCGCGACGTCCTCGCCCGCCTGCTGGAAGGCGGCCGCGTGTCCCTTCTGGTGGGACTTGCCGCCATGGCAGTATCGGTGGCGTTGGGCGTGCTGTTCGGCGCGACCGCCGGCTATCTCGGCGGCTGGGCTGACCGCATCCTGATCCAGGTCATCGACGGGATCATGGCCATCCCGCTCTTCTTCCTCTGGCTGATCTTCTTGACGAGCATCCCACCGACCCCGTTGTCCATCGTGTTTGTTGTCGGTTGCACATCTTGGATGCCGACCGCGCGCGTCGTGCGCAGCGAAGTGCTGAAGGCGCGCGAATTGGAGTTCGTCGAGGCGGCGCGATCACTCGGAGCGTCACGCACGCGAATACTCATCCGGCACTGTTTGCCGCAGGCGACGTCGTCGATTATCGTTTCGGCGACGCTCGCGGCCGCCTTCGCGATCATCAGCGAATCCGCCCTGAGCTTCCTGGGGATCGGCATTCAGCCACCCCGTCCGAGTTGGGGCAACATGCTGACGGGAGCGCAGGAATACCTCTTCGCCGCACCCGCCCTGGCAATCTATCCCGGCTTGGCAATTGTGCTGCTCGTTCTCTCCTTTAATCTGCTGGGGGATGCGCTGCGCGATGTCCTCAACCCTCGCGGCTAAGATCGGAAGCACTGTTATGGATCTTCACATGCAATCGCCTCTGCCAGTCACCCTGCTGACAGGCTTCCTAGGCTCCGGCAAAACGACGCTGGTCAATCATATTCTTTCCGGAAGTCATGGACGCAAAATCGGCGTCATCGTCAACGAGTTCGGGGAACTCGGCATCGATGCTGCACTCATCAGCGGTGCGTCCGGATCGGTCATCGAGCTCGCCAACGGCTGCATCTGCTGCGCAACGCAGGGTGATCTTTCGCGCTCTCTACGCGACATTGCCACCGCAGGAAATCAGCTGGAGGCTTTGCTTATCGAAACAAGCGGCCTCGCGGATCCGGAGCCCGTCATCTCGGAACTGCAATCGGAGAAGTTTGCGCACGCGTATCGCCTGGACGGGGTGATCACCGTGATCGACGCAGAAAACTTCGATCGGAATCTCGACCATGCCGAAGCGGCGTTTCAGCAGATCGTTTCCGGCGACCTGCTCGTTATCAACAAGGTTGACCTGGTGCCGCAAGAGGTTCCTGGACTGATTGAGAACGGGGTCCGCAAAATCAACTCCGACGCCCGCTTCGTCTCGGCAGTCTGCTGCAACATCCCTCTTGACATCGTATTCGGGATCGGCGGCCAAGCGGAAGCACCCGTTCACCACCACGATCATGGCCACCACCACGATCATGGCCACCACCATGGCCATGGCCACCACGACGATCATCACCATCATCACTCACATGACGGGTTCGACAGCCTCTCTCTGTTTCTGGACCGACCGGTGGATCCGGAGCGTTTCACGGAATGGCTGGACAGCCTCGGCACCGGCGTATTCCGCGCCAAAGGCTTCGTCCGCTTCCTCGGCAACGACGCGCCCGTCGTCGTTCACGTGGTCGGCACCCGCCGTTCCGTAGAGCCGGCTCCGGAGGGTGTCGAGGCGAAGGGCGCCGCGCTGGTCGTGATCGGACTCAAGCTGTCCTCCGCTGAACTGAAGGCCGGGCTCGAGAGATGCGCGGCATGAATGCTGTCATGAACATCGACGAAAGCCATTTGATCGAGGCGCCGACCGTGCTTTCCGTTCGCGATCTGCGCGTCACGTTGCGCACGGGTGCGGGCCACATTCAAGCAATTCGCGGAGTCTCGCTCGACGTCAGGCAGGGCGAGATACTGGCGGTGGTCGGCGAGTCCGGATCAGGAAAGTCCGTCACGTTCCTGGCTGTTCTCGGCCTGCTTTCGCGCATGGTCTCCAGCGAGATCAGCGGCCGCGTTCTCTTTCAAGGACACGACCTGACAGCCCTTTCCGGCGAAGCCCTGCGGCGGATGCGCGGCCGCGACCTTTCGTTGATCTTCCAGGATCCGCTTTCGGCGCTCAACCCCGTCATCCGCATCGGAGATCAGATTGCCGATGTGGTGCAGGCGCACGAGCCGAGCCTTTCGCGGGCGGAGGCATGGCGGCGGGCGGTGGAGGCACTGGAACTGGTCCGTATCCCCAGTGCCGAGCGTCGGGCACGCGACTATCCTTATCAGTTCTCCGGCGGGATGAGGCAGCGCGTGCTCATCGCCATGGCGATCGTCTGCCGACCGAAGGTACTGATTGCCGACGAGCCGACCACGGCCCTCGATGTTACCGTGCAGGCGCAGATCCTCGAGCTGCTCAGTCAGCTGAGCCGCGATCTGTCGATGTCCATGGTATTGATCACGCACGACCTCGGTCTCGTCGCGCGCTACGCGGACCGGGTGGCGGTGATGTATTCCGGCCGTGTCATCGAGGAGACGGACGTGCGGACGCTGTTCCGCAGACCCGCCCATCCCTATTCGGCGGCCCTGCTCGATGCGGTGCCGGCCATTCAGTCCTCGGGTGAGACCAAGCTCGCGTCCATCCCCGGCGAGCCTCCCAACATCTTGATGACGTTGCCCGGCTGCGATTTCGCCCAACGCTGCTCGCGCACGAACGGACGCGCCTTGTGCCAGACTGAGCGTCCGCTTCTGACGGCGATCTCTTCAGGCCACACCGTCGCGTGCCATTTCTTCGACGAAGCACGGGAACGTTTGCCGTCACCGACCGACGGCAAACCGCACAGGGCTGTGCCATTGCCGGATCGGTCCGATGCGCCTCCCTTCGTCGCGGGAGAGCAGGCGATCTTACGTGCCGAGAACCTGGTCAAGCGTTTTCCCGTCAAGGTCCGTGGCCTGCGGCGAGGCGCGATGGTCCATGCGGTCGAGGGCGTGTCCTTCGATCTTGCACGCGGAGAAACGCTGGGCGTCGTGGGAGAGTCCGGATCAGGCAAGAGCACGATGGCCCGGCTCGTGCTCAGGCTTATCGACACGACCGAAGGCCGCATCACCTTCGAAGGCGAGGACATCACTCATCTGGGTCACAGCAGCCTGCGCAAGGTGCGGAACCGCATGCAGGTGATGTTCCAGGATTCGAGGTCTGCGTTCAACCCCCGCATGACGGTGGAAGCAATCATAGCGGAGCCGCTCATCATTTCGGGCCAATGGGACGAAAACGGACGCGCACGCGTTCACGCCATGATGAAGCGCGTCGGGTTGGGTCCGCATCAAGCGAACCGGTATCCGCATGAGTTCTCCGGCGGCCAACAGCAGCGCATCGGCCTTGCGCGCGCTCTGATCCTCAATCCGGCCTTTCTGGTACTGGATGAGCCGACGGCGAGCCTCGACGTCTCGATTCGGGCGCAGATCATCAATCTGCTCCAAGACCTCCAGGACGAGTTCGGCCTCTCGTATCTGTTCATCGCCCACGATCTTTCCGTCGTGCACCATATCTCCGACCGCGTCGCAGTGATGTACCTCGGTAGGATCGTTGAGATCGGCGAAGCTGATGCGGTCTGTCTGAGGCCGCTTCATCCCTACACGGGCACCCTGCTGCGTTCCATTCCGGAGCCTAATCCTGACATCGCTGGCGCAGCGTCCCGGACTATGCCGGACGGCGACCCGCCAGACCCTATCGATCCGCCGCAGGGCTGTCCGTTCCATACGCGCTGCACCCGCGCCGCGGAAGTCGCAGCAGCCGGCGGCGTGGAAACCGTCCAGGTCGGTGACCGGCACCTGCCGCATGGCTGCCTCGCCGCCCGGCCGCCACTCGCGGCTCATCGTGCCGGCCAGTGGGCGGCATGTCATTTCCCGACATTGACGTTGTAGGAGAACGTACATGGCGCTTGAGAACGACCGCATTGTCGCGGACACCGTGCTCTACAATGGCAACATCATCACAATGGCAGACGGTGCCAAGGCGGTCGAGGCAGTCGCCGTTCTTGGAGACCGCATCGTCGCCACGGGCGGCACCGACGCGATCAAACGCCTTGCAGGTGGCTCGACGCGCATGGTCGACCTGAAAGGTGCGACCGCCATTCCGGGCATGATCGACAACCACACCCACCAGCTCCTCGCCGGTCTCGATCTCGAGGGTGTGGACGCCAAGGTGAACATTGCCTTTTCTCAATCGATCGAAGAGATCAAGGTGAAGGTCGCCGAAGCCGTCAGCAAGGCCAAGCCGGGCGAATGGATCGGAACCTCCTGCATGTTTCGGGGCGCGCTGAAGGAGGGCCGCTTCCCAAACCGGCACGATCTCGACGCCATCGCGCCCGATAACCCGGTCTACATCTTCCAGTCTGGGAAGAACATCATTGCCAACACCAGGGCGCTCGAGCTAGCCGGCATCACCCGCGACACACCTGATCCTATCGGGGATCCCGACATCTCCGAGGGCCATATCGTCAAGGACGAGAGCGGCGAGCCCACCGGGCACCTGATCGCCGGCGCCGGCGACTTGGCGCGCAAGCGCTGGTGGGACGTGCTCGGGCAACCGATGAAGAAATGGGATTTCCTGCATTTCGATACCGAAACCTATATCCGCGCGATTAAGGCGCAGATGAGGGAGTTCAACGCGGCCGGGATCACCGGCACACGCGACATGGGTGTGACGCCGGAGGAAATCGAAGCTTACATCGCCGTCGCTCAACGCGGCGAGGCGACGGTACGCACCGATCTGATCCTTGGGCTTCCGGCCCGCTACATGCCAATCTCCGAAATCGAGGCCTCGTTGAAGCGCTACTTCGGCCCTAAGCAGAACGTGGGCAATGAATGGCTGCGCTTCGGGGGCCTGAAGATGGTGATCCAAAACGACGGCTGGTGGTCGTACTCGCCGGAGAAGACCCGAGCGATGCTCCTAGCGGCGAACCGTCTCGGCTGGACGCTCTCGATTCACGGGACACGCCGGGGCGAGGACAAGGACATGGACTTCGTGATGGGAGTTCTGGAGGAGGCCAATGAGGAAAGGCCACTCGCTGGCCGGCGTTTCTCCTTCGAGCATGGAGTGGGCACGGTCGACATCAATCATGTGCGCAAGTTGCGCGAGTGGGGCTTCGTCATCGCTCCTAATCCCACTCTTTCCTATTATGCCGCAGGCCGCTCGCTGCGCATGCACCAAGTGATGCAGGATGTGCGTATCGCCAAGAGAACCACTCTTGATGCCTTCGACCGTGCCCGCATGGAGTGGGGCTTGCCGATGCGCACCTGGATCGATGAGGGTCTGGTCGTCACAGGTGGCACCGATTGCCCCGCTTGCCACTACGACCCCGAGCGCCCGCTGCTCGGCATCTATAGCGCGGTAACGCAAAACACGCTCGCGGGCGTTCTGATGCCGGAGGAGCGGGTGACGCGCGAAGAGGCGTTGCGCATGTGGACCATCGACGGTGCATACGCAAGCTTCGAAGAGAATGTCAAAGGTTCCATTGAGCCTGGCAAACTCGCCGACATCATCGTCCTGAGTGGCGATCCGCTGACCGTAGAAGACGAGAAGCTGCTAGATATCCAAGTTCTTGAAACCATCGTCGGCGGCAAAACCGTCTACGAACGCTCTCATTGATGACGAAGGACCAACCTGTGACTCTAGAATTCGCTCCAGACACAATCCTCACTAACGGCAAGATCGTCACTGTCGACAACACCTTTTCCATCCATGAAGCCGTCGCGGTATTCGATGGGAAGATCGTTGCCGTCGGGCGGAGCTCCGATGTCGAGGCGCTCGCCGGACGTCGTACCAAGAAGATAAATCTCCGCGGGCGCTGCGTAGTGCCCGGTCAATACGATAATCACGTGCATTCGCTCCTTGCAGGTATGGACGCACTTGGCGATAAGGCTAAGGTCGACATTGCCCGGCTTCAATCTATTGATGAAATCCTCGGCGCCATCAAAAAGCGCACGGAGATTACGCCGAAAGGTGAATGGATCGGAACCTCCTGCATGTATCGCGGCGCGCTCAAGGAAGGCCGCTTTCCTACGCGCGAGGACCTCGATAAGGTGGCGCCGGACCATCCGGTGTATATCTTCCAGTCTGGCAAGAACGTCATTGCTAATAGCTATGCGCTGAGGATTGCGGGAATCGAAGCTTCCACGCCGCAACCCGTTGAGCCGGAAGGTTGGATCGCAAAGTATCCGGGCGGCGAACCGACTGGGCATTTGATTGCTGGTGCAGGCGACATGGCGCGTAAAGCGTGGTGGGCGGCGCTGGGCCAGCCCATCAAGAAATGGGACTTCCTGTATTTCGACCAGAAAACGCAGATCGAAGCCATTCAGGCGCAGCAGGCGATCTATCATGCCTGTGGAGTCGTTGGCATTCGGGAGATGGGCGTTTCAATAGACGAGATGGACGCCTTCATTGAAGCACACCGTAAGGGCGTACTCAAGGTGCGCAGCGACGTGATTCTCGGTCTTCCGTTCCGTTACATGGATCGTGGCGACATTGGTTCTGCGCTGGAGAGTTATTTCGGGCCAAAGCAGCATCTTGGCGATGATATGCTGAAGATCGGGGGCATCAAGCTCGTTGTCGTCAATGACGGATGGTGGGCTTATTCCGCAGACAAGCTCAAATTCCTTGTTCAGGAAATTAACAAGCGCGGCTGGAACATGGCCATCCATGTGAACACTGGTGGTGGCGAAGAGCCAGCCGAAATTGTTCTGTCTGCGCTCGAAGAAGCAAATAAGGTAAATCCGATCGCCGGACGGCGCTTCAGTTTCGAACATGGCTTCGGGCTCGCGAACCCTGACCATATCCGGCGAGCAAAGGCGCTCGGGATTATCATGGGCGCAAATCCGCTTCTCGCCTACTATGCGTCGGCGCGCTCCATGCGCATGAACGAGATCATGACACAGGTCCGTATTGCGAAGCTGGTTGAGCAGGATCCATGGAAACGCACCGTGCGTGACTGGGGTCTGCCATTGCGCCACTGGTTCGACGAAGGCCTGATGGTTAGCGGAGGAACCGACAATCCGGCTGTTGTCTATAACAAGGAGCAGCCCTTCCTCTGCCAGTATTCGGCGCTGACCGGCAAATCGCTGGCCGGAACGCTGATGCCGGGTCAGGAGATCACGCGGGAGGAGATGCTCCGAATGTTCACGATCAACAACGCCTACTCACGTTGGCAAGAAAAAATCTTGGGGTCAATTGAGCCCGGCAAGTACGCCGATCTCGTCGTGATCGACACTGACATACTGGAGTGTGACGCGGAGGCCGTGAGGGATATCCAGGTTCTGCAAACCTTCGTGGGTGGCGAGTTGGTGTTCGAACGCCAGTAAGCCGTCCGTAGTGACACACTATCCAAGCCCGCGGCTCAGTCCGCGGGCTTGGACTGTGTTGCAGTGACCTCCTTAGTGAGCAATCAACCGGAACTGACCAGACGACAGACGGTAAGATCAACTCACTACTCCGAAATTTTGCTGGAGCAGGTCAATCAGCGAAAGCGCACGGTTACGGGACATTGATACGTGGGCAAGGTGAATTTCAAGACATGCAGACGACAGATTTATTTCGGCAGCGATGGTGACACGGTTGATCTCGTGTTTCAGCGAACGCCGAAATCTTAATACGACCAGGCGGTTTCTGCGCAAGGCGCTGGCGGGGCATGGTGATCGGAGGCGATCGTTCTCGATGGCAGCCAGATCAATCGGGAGACGTGACTGCTTTGCGACACACCGGACCGATTACTACCTAACCGCAAGCCCATCCATATCCCACAAAGCTCGTACTTCGATGATGAAATTGATCAGGATCGTTGACGGATCAAGAGGTGGGTCCGGCCGAGGCGGGGCCCCCAGTCCATGGCGGGTGCCCAAGTGATCCTTAAGGGCATCGAGCCGATCTAGCTGGGGTACCTGGTACGGAAAAGACAAGCAAAATACCGCTGCCATTCAAAGCATCACTCGCTGGGTAATTTGACCGGCTCTCCGCAAATACGTTATCCTTATTCATCTCTGCTCTCAATGTGCAGCGGATCCACTGTGCCTGGACTAACATTAGGTCTCTCCACGAGATAGACCATTGCGACAAATCCGTTAGGCGCGCTCTCGACAGTTGACAATTAGCCATCGATTTGTGAGCATTTCAGCATCCGCTCGGTAGAAATAGGATGGAGGAACGGCGATGCTCGATTCACCATTGGATTGCGGGTGGCGCTCGTGGATCTCATCCTTTGTTAGAGCCGTTCTATGGTCAAACAGTTGGACGCTGCCAACGCCAGATGATGACGAATATCCCTCAATGGGCAATAGAGTTGTGAGGGTGATGTCACGGTAACTTTTGGTCAGAGGCTTCTGCCCTACGGGTTGCGTCGCAAACTTGCAGCAGGCGAGCGAAGATGGCAGAGAACTCACCCTAGGGTTAGGCGGCGAGCAGATCGAACTGTTCGGCCAATGAGAGTTGCAGATTGCAGGCGTACTTCGCCTGTCCTTTGCGCATCATGTGAATCATCTCGATCCCACTGAGGATCACACGAGCCGTGGCTGCCGACTGGAACCCGAGCATCGGCCGCACCCGCCGCTTGATGGCCCGATGATCCTGCTCAATCCGGTTATTCAAGTAGCGGCTCTGGCGGATCCGGATTGGTTTTCGCTGACGTCCTGACCGATCCTGCAGGCGGCTCTCTCCATCACACAAAAGGATCGCTTCTTTGTTGGTCTGGCTGCCGTCGATCACGATGCGCTCGGGACGGCCATGTCGCTTCAGCGCCTTGCGCAGGAACCGCTTCGCAGCCGTCAGATTGCGTCGTTCGCTGAACCAGAATTCCACCGTGTCGCCGTTGCTGTCGATGGCCCGATACAAATACCGCCATTGGCCACGCACCTTGATATATGTCTGGCGAGTCGCGCGGGGGAATCTCACCCCCGCGCGCTCCCAGAACCGT
>NZ_JBVVAJ010000058.1:0-17644 GCF_055792805.1 Microvirga sp. HS2 | reverse complement strand
CCTTGCTCTCGAAGCGCTGCGTGAGCGCGTCGAGCGCCTGCGCCCGGCGCATCTTGGCCTGGCTGTCCGCCTCCTGCTCGGCCGCAAGACGGCGCGCCTCCACCGCATTCTCCTTGAAGACCTGGAGGGCGCGGGCGAGCACGCCCACCTCGTCCTTGCGATCGGTGCCGTTCACATCGACCCCGAGATCGCCCTCGGCCAAGCGCCGCATGGATTCGGTCATCCCCGCGAGCGGACGGACAACACCGAAGATCATGATGGAGCAGATAAGGCCGATGGCGAGGGCCAGACCAACCACCGCCGAACCAATCAGCCACCACGTGGTGCTCGCCGCCAGAGCGGCAGATTCGTCCTTGGCCTGATCGAGTTCGACGGCGATACCCTCCGTGCTCTTGGTGATCTGGTCGCGCAGCTGTCGGCGCAGATCGCGACCGACACCATTGGCGATCTCGGTTGCGTGAGCGTCGTCTCCTTTGAGGGAGAACGCAATGCTCTCATCCAGCTTGTTGAAGTAAACGATGATCGCTTCCTTGAGGCTCTCATTGAGGCTCCGGAATTCCGCCGTACTGGAAAGGCCGATCAACTGATCGAGTTCGGTCAGCGCCCTCTTGACGGAATCCTTATAGGCGTTCTCGACGCTTCTGACCCGGTCGGGCAGATGCTTCGGCACCAGGATCATATTCATTTCCTGGATCGTCGCCTCGTTGACCCGCATATTGATGCTCTGCACCAAACTCAGGCGCTTGGCATCGGCGTTCACGAGATCCTGCGTATCGGCCGCCATATGATCGAGGCTGTTCACCGCCATGGCGATAAGCCCCACGGCGATGGCGACAAAGAACGTGATCGGAAAAGCAATCTTCGTGAGTAGCTTTAGGTTATTGAGAAGTCTCATGATGCTTCGATGACCTGCCCACATGGCCGTGGGAAGCACGCGCCCCAGTGACGCGCCAGACACAGGTGATCGGGCTGATAGCCGGCGACGCTTGTCTGGAACTGGCCGCCGGCGGCTCTGGCGCGTTCAATTGCCGATGGCGACGCCCTCCCGGCGGCTGTCGGCACCACCAGTCAGACCATCAGGACCCACTACGATCGCCTGGATGCCGGAATTCATCTCGATGGCCTTGACCTCGTGGCCCTTCGCCTCGAGAGCCGCCTTCCAGGTTTCGGCCTCCGTGCCGGCTTCGATCTCGGTCGGGCCGTTGCGGCTGCCGAAATTCGGCAGATCGACTGCCATCTGCGGATCGAGTTTCCAGTCCAGGATGGCGACCAGCGTCTTGGCCACGTAGCCGATGATCTGGCTTCCTCCAGGAGATCCGACCACGGCGTAGAGCTTGCCATTGCCGTCCAGCACGACCGTAGGCGCCATGGAGCTGCGCGGACGCTTGCCGGACTCGACCCGGTTGGCGACCGGCTTTCCGTCCTCGGTCGGTGCGAAGTTGAAATCGGTCAGCTCGTTATTGAGGAGAAAGCCGCTCCGGGTCATGAGCCGGGCGCCGAACCCATCCTCGATGGTGGTAGTCATCGACACGGCATTGCCCTCGCCGTCGACCACAGAGATGTGGCTCGTACCGAACTCGATTCCGTCGGAAGGGGCGAAGCGAAACTCCGTCTTCTGGAATGGCGGATCGCCGGCCTTCGCCCGGCCCATGGAGCGGTCCGGACTCACCAGAGCGGCCCGGCTCTTGAGATAGCCCGGATCGACGAGGCCGCGGACCGGAACGCTCACGAAGGCCGGATCGCCAAGGAAAAGAGCCCGATCGGCGAATGCGAGGCGGCCGGCCTCGGCCAGCCAATGCACCGCATCGGGACCGGGCTTCATCGCCGACATGTCCTGGGTTTCGAGCACGCTCATAATCTGCTGGACCGCCACGGCTCCGGAACTCGGAGGGCCCATGCCGCAAATCCGGTAGGTGCGGTAGGGGCCGCAGACCGGCTCCCTCTCCTCGACCCGGTAGGACTTGAGATCCTCCAGGGTCATGTCACCCGGGTTACCGGTATGGCGCGTCACCGTCGCGACAATATCGGCCGCGATGTCGCCGGTGTAGAACGCATCGGCTCCCTTCTCCGCGATGTCACGAAGGGTCCTGGCGAAGGCCGGGTTCTTCAGGACCGTGCCGACGGGTTTCGGCGTGCCGTCCGCCTGATAGAAGTAGGCGCGGGCGATCGGGTCGTTCCGGAGATACTTCTCCTGGCTAAGGAGACCGTTGAGACGCGGCGAGACCGTGAAGCCCTCCTCCGCGAGACGCAGTGCTGGCGCGATAACCTGGGACCAGGGCAGCTTGCCCCACCGCTTGTGGGCGGCTTCCAGCAGACGAAGGGTGCCCGGGACGCCGACGGAGCGGCCGCCGACCACGGCATCGTAGAACTTCATCGGCTTGCCGTCGGGCCCCAAAAACCGCTCCGGCTTTGCTGCGGCCGGGGCCGTCTCGCGCCCGTCCAGGGTCACGAGATTCGTCTTGTCCCAGTAGAGCAGGAATGCGCCACCGCCGATGCCCGAGCTCTGCGGCTCCACGAGGTTGAGAACGAGCTGCACGGCGACCGCGGCATCGACCGCGCTCCCTCCGGCGGCGAGGATCTCCCGTCCGGCCTGCGCAGCCAACGGATTGGCTGCCGCGACCATGTCGCGGGCGGACGTGCCGGCCTGCTTGACGACGCGCCCTGTCGAAGCTTCGGGGGCGGGAGCCTCGGTCTGCGCCCGGACACCGGATGCCAGAAGGGGCGTCAGGGCCAACAGGCCCACACCGAGAATACGTCGCCAGGGGAAAGCACAATAGGTCATAGAGCGGTCCTCACGCGGGATGCAGCCGACATGAGGAGCATAGGGCACCGGACCCGAAAGTGGACCTGCACTTTGGGATTGAGCCGGTGCCCTTCCATGACGCGTTACTGCGCCGGCCGGATGTTCTGGTTCATCCGGAACATGTTCCGGGGATCATAGCGCCCCTTGATTTTGGCCAGACGGGAGTAGTTCGCTCCATAGACCTTCTCGACCCGGTCGGCTTCATCTTCCGGCATGAAGTTGACATAGGCGCTTCCTGTCGCGAACGGCTCGGTCGCCCGGAACAGGTTCCGCGCCCAAGCGATGCAGGCATTGTCGTCCTTGCTCTCGCGCCAGCGGGTATGGACATTCATGACGAAGTGAGACGTCCGCTGCGGGTAGGCAGTTGCATCGGGCGCGACCTGGCTCATCGCACCACCCACGTGAGCGATGAACAGCTCACACTCGTTGCCAGGCAGGGCTCGGACCGCCTGGGTGATCAGATCGAGCGCCCCGTCCTCGAGCGTCTCGAAATCATGGCTCTTCCAGTAGTTGCGAGCCCCGGTCGTCAGGAGCGGATCGAAGGCCGCCTGCCAATCCACGAACCGGTGCGGACCCACCACGTCGGCGATGGGACTGCCGAGCGAGCGGAGCTTCTTCGTGACCCGCTCGCCCTCGGCGAGTTCCCCGGCATAGCACATGGCGAAGATCAAGACCTCGCGCCCATGCCATTCCGCTGGCAGGAACGGGAGCGGCGGCGCCTTGCGCATCACCACCCAGCACGTGAGCTCCTCGGGAGCGTCGATGACGGCCTCGCGATAGGCCCTGAGCAGGTCGCCCGCATGGTCGAAGGGATGCACCACAAGCCCGGACAGAACCTCCGGTCCGACCGGGTGCAGGTTGAATTCGAAGGACGTGACGATTCCGAAATTCCCGCCGCCGCCGCGGATCGCCCAGAACAGGTCCGGATTGTCCTCCGCGCTGGCGCGTAGAAGTTGACCGTCGGCGGTGACCACATCAGCGGAGACCAGGTTGTCGACGGTCAAACCATATTTGCGGGTGAGCCAGCCGAAGCCTCCACCAAGGGTCAGGCCGGCGATTCCCGTCGTCGAATTGATGCCAGTGGGCACGGCAAGCCCGAAGGCCTGGGTCTCTCTGTCCACGTCGCCCAGCGTCGCGCCGGGCCCGACCCACGCGCGCCTTGCGGCAGCATCGACGCGGACGGAGTTCATCGGCGAGAGATCGATCATCAGCCCGCCCTCGCACACGGCGTTGCCCGCGATATTGTGCCCTCCGCCGCGCACGGCGACGACCAGATCGTTCTCGCGCGCGAAGTCAACGGAGCGCATGACGTCGGCCGCACCATGGCAGCGGATGATCAGGCCCGGTGAACGGTCGACCATACCGTTCCAGATAGTGCGTGCCATGTCATACCCGTCCTCGTCCTTGGCCAGGGCTGATCCGCGCAGTCCTCCTTTCAGGGTCAGCAATGCCTCGGGCGTGATAGACGTCGTCTGGCCGCTGATCGTGGCGATTGAGAGCGTCGTCATCTGGCTTTCCTTCCATATGGGAGGTGCGGAATTCACCTCGTTGGGGGCAGGCGTTGGTCATGCTGTTCTTCGTCGAGGATCAGGGTCCGAATGTCGTTGAGCGCCAGCTCAGGGTCGAGGAAGTCGAGGCTGTAGATGTTGCGGACCTGGCCCGCCGGATCGATCAGGAAGACCCGCAGGATGTGGGCCAAAGCGCCGGAGGTGCTGGGCTGCGCCTTCGGCATCACAGACTGGTCGTAGGCTGCGAGAACCGGCTGGAGCTGCGCCTGGTCCGCCGCCGTTACATAGAGCCATTCCGGCGCCCGTGGATCGGCGGAGCGCCAGTGTGCCGCGTATTCGGCCATGACCTCCGGCGTATCGTGCTCAGGATCGAAGCTCATCGTGACGAGGCGCAGCCGGCGAGCGATCTCGGAGTTTCCCGTGGCGAGATCCTGCAGCTCCGACAGACGCAACGAAGCCGTTGGGCAGATATCCCCGCAGTGGGTATAGATGAATGCCAGGATCGAGATCCGGCCGCGCATCAGCTCGGCCAGATCGTGCTCCTGCCCCAACTCGTCAAGAACGCGCCCCCCAGCCGCCGTCTTGATGGCCGGGAGCCGGTATGTTCCCGGCTCTGCTATAGGAAAGGCGTAACCGGCACTCGGCCCGGCGGCCGCGCTCTGGGGCTCCTGGCGCCTGTCATGTGCGCCCGCCGTGGGCAGACCGGTCAGGAGCGCGATGCAGACAAGCGTGCGTGCGGCGTAGGCCATGGCCCGCCTCCCTCTAGCCATCAGCTCGGGTACAGGCTCCGCGAGCCGAACTGCATGATGTGCGGACGACCGAGCTTCTCGGCCATGAAATCGATCTCGAAGCGCGGAGCGAGCTGCTGACCGTCCCAGGTATAGGCTTTCAGAAACTGCTCGTTGTCCGGGCCAGTCTTGTCCCAGTTCGAGAGCAGGGAACTGGTGTAGTAGAGCCGCTTTCCGTCCCAGCTCTGGGACACCATGTTGACCTGGCTGCCGATCTTCTTCTCGTAGATCTGCTTCGGCTTGTGAGGATCGGACACGTCGAAGACCCGGGTCATGCCGTCCATGAAGGTATCGACGAAAAGCGTCCTGTCGTCGGCGCTCAGGCTGATGTCGACCGGAACGGGCATCTTTGAGGGGTCTCCGACGTCGGCGACCTCTTTCGCCTTCCATTCCCCACGTTGATCTTCGTAGACGAGCCAGATCTTGGACGTGAGCGCCGTCGAAGTGAAGGCGTAATTGTTGTACGGCCCCCAGGCCCACCGGATTTCCAGCGGGACGCCCGGCACATGGAAAACCTTCTTCGGCTTGCGGCCGTGGAAATCCCACAGCACCATGGTCTGGCCGAAGTGCTTCATCGCCTCGGGGTCCTTGGCGAGTTCGCCGAAGGGGCGCATGTAATTGTCCCGCCCGGTGAACGAGGACGTGAGCATCACGTTCTTGCGCGGCAGGACGCGGGCATCATAGCCATAGCCGTCGGCGATCTTGTCCACGTCCGCTCCCTGAGCATCATCGGCCGTAGGCATCCAGTGGGTCGCGACGTATTCGCCGTCATTGGAATATTCGACGAGGGCCGTGCGGCCGCCGCCATCCTTGTTCGAGAGGGCCGAAATCATGACGCGTCCCGGCAGCGCATAGGCTCCGTGCGGCCCGACCGCGCCTCCCGACTTTTCCGTGAAATCATCGATGGTCTTCACGAGCTTCGGATTCGACGGATCGCTTGCGACATCGAAGACGTAGATCCTGCTGTCGTTGAGGCCGGACATCCAGAGGAAGCGACGGTCGTCCGTGAAGCCGCCGTGATGAGCCTCGCCACGACTGCCTACGGAATCGACATCGATGACCTTGCCGAAGGTGGGTGAGTTCTTGCGCACATCGACGGTCACGACCTTGTCGGAGGAGTCCCCCACTCCCTCGATGCCAAGGGTCCAGACATAGACGAACTCCTCCTCGCCGGTAATCTTGGCCATATACGGAGATTGGCAGGTCTCATCGGCCAATGCCGCATGCCCTCCCAGCCCTACGAACAGGGCTGCCGTGCCCGGGATCAGCGCCTGGAAGATGCGGTTGCGGGAAGACGTTGCGGAGAGTTCCCGAAGCGGAGCTGCTACCCTTTTCATGGTCTTCTCCTGTCCTGACTTGACGCTCACGCGCGGCTCTCGTGTGCCAGCGCGCACATCGTGAACGAATGGACCCAACTCTGCTCCGAGTTCGCCTTGCCGGGGAGCGGCGATCATGACAACGTGCCGGGGTGAGGCTGCCAAGGAGAGTTACCGATGCTCCATGTGGCTGTTCTGTTCCTCAATGGCGGATGCGCCTCCACGGCTCTTCTCCCGATGGAGGTTTTTCGCAGCGCCGGCGTGCTCTGGAACCTGCTCAACAATCAGGCGCCAGATGCCCGCTTCCGCGTGACGACGGCATCCGCCGGAGGCAGGCCTGCCGTGGCGGACCAGTTGGTGTCCCTGACACCCTCCTGTGCCCTGGAGGCCCTGGAGCGACCGGACATCGTTTTCGTTCCCGCAGGCGGCCTGCCCCTCGATACGCTGATGCGCACCGGATATGTCATCGACGCGGTGATGGAGCGGAATGCCCGTGTCATTCCCTGGCTGCGCCGGTGGGCAGCTGAGGGCGCGAAGATCGCAGGAGTCTGCTCGGGCGTGGCCCTGCTGGCCGAGGCGGGCCTTCTTGATGGCAAGCGCGCCACAACTCACTGGGGGCTCGCAGACATCTACCGGCAGCGTTTCCCGAACGTGGACTGGCAGCCGGAATATCTCATCACCGACGCCGGCGACGTCTTCTGCGGCGGCGGCATCAACTCGGCGGCGGACTTAAGCCTGTATCTGGTCGAGCGGTTCGGCAGCCGCGATCTTGCTCTGGAATGCGCCAAGGCTCTTCTGATCGAGATGCCGCGGACTTGGCAGGTCGCCTTTCCAGACGTGGCGCTGCGCACGAGCCACAACGACGAGAGCATCCAGCTCGCCCAGGACTGGCTGCACCGGCATTATCAACGTCCTATCAGCGTGGACGCCATTGCCGCCCGCGTCGGCATGAGCCCTCGCAATTTCATCCGGCGCTTCAAGGACGCGACCGGGCAAACGCCATTGAGCTATACCCATTGCATTCGCGTGGCCATGGCCAAGAGGCTGCTGGAGGATGGGCGTCAGACCGTTCAGGAGGTCGGCCTGACCGTCGGCTACGAGGATCAGGCTTTCTTCCGGGGATTGTTCAAGCGCCACACGGGCGTTTGCCCGGCCGAATATCGAACCCGCTTCGGCATGCAGCCCATTTCCCATCCAGCCGTTGGACCATCATCGAGAGGAAGCCCACTCAAGCCGGCCGGCGCCCGACGCTGACTTTGCCCTGAGCGCAAAAGCTCAAGAGGCACGGTGCCTGGGATCCTGCTGGCTATCAGGTGGGACTGAGCATGATCTCGTTCTGCAATGGCCTTCCCTCGAAAAAGGCAGCGATGTTGGAGAGGACCGAATCCATCTTGCCCACGAACGAATCCCAGGTTCCGGCCGCGATGTGAGGCGTCAAAACCGTGTTGGGCAGAAGAGCCAAAGGATGCTGGGCGGGCAGCGGCTCCGTCTCGAACACGTCGATGCCTGCAGCACCGGGCCGCCCTTCCTTCAACGCATCCACGAGGGCTGCTTCATCCACGATCCCCCCACGGGCGGTATTGATGAGGATGGAGTTGGGCTTCATCAAGGAAAGTTCGTCGCGTCCGATGAGATTGCGGGTTTCCGCGGTCAGGGGCAAATGAAGCGTGACCACATCAGCCTCGCGCAGAATGCGCTCCAGGGATGCCGGCGCGAGTCCGAGTTCCTTTTCCCTTTCCGGCGACAGGCGCACGTTCGGGTCGGAATAAAGCCCTCTGGCCCAAAACCCTCTGAAGCGTTCGGCCGCAGCCTGGCCGATGCGGCCCATGCCGACATATCCGACCGTTTTGCCTGCAAGCTCGATGGAAACCGGCCGCAGGCTGTTGGCATGCCAGCGTCCGTTCCGAAGCTCCGGATCGGCGAATGCCACGCGTCGAGCCGCCGCGAGGGCCAGCATGACCGCATGTTCTGCGACTCCGATGGTTCCGGCCGTGCTGACGGCAAGGCGAACGCCGCGCTCGACCAGGGCCGGGACATCGACGGTATCATGGTAGCCGACGCCCTGGTGCTGGACAAAACGCAGGCGGGGAGCCGCCTCGATCGTTCTGCGCGTCAGCCGTGTCGCAGCGGCGATGATCGCTTCGCATTCGCGGACCTTGGCGACGCGCTCGTCGTCATCGTCACGGTCCAGGAAAACCAGCTCCAGGGACGGCGGCTTCAGGCGCCGCATGAGATCGTAGATCTCGGGCGTGCCGAGGCTGTTGTAGAATACCTTGACGACGGACGATGACATGCCTGCGGCTCCTGGGTGACTGCTCGCGAGAACGTGCTCAGCGCTTGTTGACCTCGCGCCAGGAGGCGAAATCGATCAGAGTCTGAGGATCGGTCGCAGGATAGAGACCCAGGATCGACCGGCCCTTCAACACCTCCTCCTGAACGAAATCTTCGAATGCGGTCATCTCGACGGCTTCGTTCGCGATCTCGTCCGCGAGGTGCGCCGGGATGACCACCACGCCCTCGCCGTCTCCGACGACCACATCGCCCGGCCAGACCGGCACGTCGCCGCAGCCGATCGGTACATTGATGTCGAGCGCCTGATGATGAGTGAGGTTGGTGGGCGCCGAAGGACGGCCGTGATAGGCCGGAATGTCGAGACGGGCGATCTCCGGCGAATCCCGGAAGCCGCCGTCGGTGACCACGCCGGCGACGCCTCGCTTCATGAGCCGGGACACCAGGATGCCGCCAGCCGATGCCGCGCGCGCATCCTTGCGGCTGTCGATGACCATGACGGCACCGGGCGGGCATTCCTCCACCGCCTTGCGCTGCGGGTGAGCACGATCCTGGAACACGCTGATCGGGTTCAGATCCTCGCGAGCCGGAATGTAGCGCAGGGTGAAGGCTTCGCCCACCATGTTGCCCAGGTTCGGGTTGAGCGGGCGCACATCCTGAATGAACTGGTTACGCAGGCCGCGCTTGTAGAGGGCGGTGCACAGCGTTGCGGTGCTCACGCCTTTGAGTTTCTCGCGTGTTTCGGGGTTTAGGGCCATGGTGCTTGTCTCCAATCGTCAGAAGATGGCAGGCTCGCCCACCGGCGCGCCGAAGCTCGTTTCCAGGAAGTCGAAATCGCAGCCCTCGTGGGCTTGGCGAATGTGGCGCGTGAACATCCACCCGTAGCCGCGCTCGAAGCGAGGCTCGGGCTTCACCCATGCCGCGCGGCGGCGCTCCAGTTCCTCGGCGGGCACGTCGAGGTTGATCGTGCGGGCCGCGACGTCGAGCGAGATCATGTCGCCGTTCCTCACCAGCGCCAGCGGGCCGCCCACATAGGATTCGGGCGACACGTGCAGAATGCATGCGCCATAGCTCGTGCCGCTCATGCGTGCGTCCGACAGGCGCACCATGTCGCGCACACCCTGTTTCACCAGCTTTCTGGGAATCGGCAGCATGCCCCATTCCGGCATGCCCGGCCCACCCTGGGGACCGGCATTGCGCAGGATCAGAACATGGTCGGGCGTGACGTCGAGGTTCTCGTCCTCGATTGCGGCCTTCATGGACGGATAATCGTCAAATACGAGAGCCGGACCCGTATGCTTTAGAAAGTGCGGGTCGCAGGCACTCGGCTTGATCACGCAGCCGTCGGGCGCGAGATTGCCCTTGAGCACGGCGAGTGCGCCTTCGGCATAAATCGGATTGTCCATCGGGCGGATGACGTCGTCGTTGTAGACCTCCGCCTGCGCGATGTTCTCGCCCAATGTCCGGCCATTGACGGTGAGAGCCTCGAGATGGAGGTAATCCCTGATGCGGGTCATCAGCGCTGGCAGGCCGCCTGCGTAGAAAAAATCCTCCATCAGGTATTTGTCGCCGCTCGGGCGGATATTGGCAACGACAGGGACCTTGCGGCTGGCGATCTCGAAATCGCCAAGCCCGATATCCTGTCCGGCCCGGCGCGCCTGCGCGATCAAATGGATGATGGCGTTGGTGGAGCAGCCCATCGCCATCGCTACAGCGATGCCGTTCAGGAACGCTTCACGGGTCTGCACCTTGTTGGGCGTCAGATCCTCCCACACCATCTCGACGATGCGACGGCCGCATTCGGCGCTCATGCGAATATGGTTGGCGTCCGCTGCCGGAATGGAAGACGCGCCCGGAAGCGTCATGCCGATGGCTTCCGCGATCGCCATCATGGTGCTGGCGGTGCCCATGGTCATGCAGGTGCCGTAGCTGCGGGCGATGCCTGCCTCCATGTTGAGCCAATCGGCATTGGATATCGTTCCGGCGCGGCGCTCGTCCCAATACTTCCAGGCGTCGGAACCCGAGCCGAGGATCTTGCCCTTCCAGTTTCCGCGCAGCATCGGCCCTGCGGGGAGATAGATCGCGGGTAGCCCCGCGCTCGTTGCGCCGAGCAGCAAAGCCGGCGTGGTCTTGTCGCAGCCTCCCATGAGCACCACGCCGTCCACCGGGTGGGAGCGCAGCAGCTCCTCCACGTCCATTGCCAGCAGGTTGCGGTAGAGCATGGTCGTGGGCTTTACATACTGCTCCGCGAGGGAGATTCCCGGCAGCTCGATCGGGAAGCCGCCGGCCTGCAGCACCCCGCGCTTCACATCGTCGACGCGTTGCTTAAAATGGGCGTGGCAGGGATTGATGTCGGACCAGGTGTTGAGGATTGCGATCACCGGACGGCCCGCCCAGTCCTCCGGCGCATAGCCCATCTGCATCATGCGGGAGCGATGGCCGAAGCCGCGCAGATCATCGGGCGCGAACCATCGTGCGCTGCGCAGCGCATCGGGTATTTTCTTGGCTGACATGAGAAGATCCCTGTTGAGTGGCCGGGAGGATGGCGGAGCCGAGCGCAAGCTCAGCTCTGGAGCCCCCATTTCCGGATGGTCTTTCGCTCGATGGTCTTGAAGATCAGGTTCTCGACGATCAGGCCGATGGTGATGACGGTCAGCAGCCCCGCAAAGACGGACGGAATGTCGAGCAGGTTGCGGTTCTCGAAGATGAACCACCCCAGCCCCCCCTGCCCCGAAGACACGCCGAAGACCAGCTCCGCTGCGATCAGGGTGCGCCAGGCGAAGGCCCAGCCGATCTTCAGTCCGGTGAGGATCGACGGAAAGGCTGCGGGAACCAGGATCTTGAACACGTAGGACAGGCCCTTGAGCCCATAGTTGCGCCCCACCATGCGCAGGGTCTGCGACACCCCAAGGAAGCCCGAATGGGTGTTGAGCGCTACGGCCCAGAGGACCGAATGGATGAGGATGAAGACGAGGCTGCCGTTGCCGAGGCCAAACCAGATCAGCGCGAGCGGAAGAAGCGCAATGGCTGGCAGCGGATTGAACATCGCCGTCATCGTCTCGAGGAAATCCGTGCCGATGCGGGTGTTGATGGCGAGGATCGTCAGGATCGCGGCCAGCGTCACGCCAGAGGCATAACCCATCAGCAGAACCTTCAGCGACGTCCAGGCCCTCATCAAGAGCGTACCGTCCGCGATCCGGTCGACCATGGTGGAGAGGGTGTCGCTCAGCGTCGGGAAGAGCAGCGAGTTGTCGAGGTAGCGTCCATACACCTCCCAGACGATTCCGAGGAAGATGATGATCGCTGTCTTTCGGACGAAGCCGTTGCCCCAGATGACTTCCAGGGTGCTGAGCTTGCGTTCCACCTCACCGGTATGAGGCTCGGCAGGCACCGCCTCCGCGCGCATCACGATCTGTGCATTGCTCATGAGCGTCATCCCTAGTGTGCGCTTTCTTCCGCGAAAAGAAGCTCGTGGATGTGTTTTTCAAGCTGCCCCGCACTCCCGTCGGTCGGGGAGACAAGGTCGACGTCGTTTACCTCGGCCTTCACGCGGCCAGGATGGGGCGACAGAAGCAGGATGCGGTTTCCGATCTTGATGGCTTCGGCAATCGAATGCGTGACGAAGAGCACGGTGAATTTCGTGTCCTCCCACAACTGCAGAAGCTCGTCCTGGCAGGTGCGGCGGGTCAGCGCGTCGAGCGCCGCGAAGGGCTCGTCCATGAGCAGAATATCGGGCTCCATCGCCATGCCGCGGGCGATTGCCACGCGCTGCTTCATGCCTCCGGACAGAGTGTGCGGGTAGGAGTTGATGGCGCGGGTGAGATTGACCTTCTCGATATAGGCCTTCGCCCTGTCCTCCGCCTCCTTGCGCGGCAGCTTGCGCGCGACGAGGAGCGGGAACATGACGTTCTCCAGCACTGTCTTCCATGGCAGGAGCTGGTCGAACTCCTGAAAGACCATCATGCGGTCCGCGCCAGGCTCCGTGACCTCGCGCCCCTTGATGCGTATCTTGCCCTCGCTCGGATTCAGGTAACCGCCGACGGCCTTGAGCAGCGTGGACTTGCCGCAGCCGGACGGGCCAAGAAGCACGAAGCGGTCGGATTGATTGACCTGGAAACTGACCCGGTCGGTCGCTGTCACGAGAACGCTAGGCGTCTTGTAGCGCAGCGTCACGCCACTGACGTCGAGAAGAGCGGACATGAACGAATCCCTGAAAACGGAAAGGCGTTGGTGCGCCCCACTCTATTGCGGGGCGCACGGGTTCGATCAGTTGCCGTTCAGATCATGCGCGATCGGCAGGTAGAAATCCTTCCACGACGAGGGCTTCGTCTTGAGCGTGCCGATCTTGTAGAGGTGCTCGGCGAACTTCATCGTGCCCTGCGGCTGGAGGTTCCACTCCATCATGCCCGGCTCCTTGAGCCATGCGAGCAGATCCTCGGCGCTCGTCTTGTCGCCGGTGATTTCCTTGTAGATGTCAACGGCCTCCTTGGTATTGCTGCGGATGAAATCCTGCGCCTCTTTCGATGCGGCGCGGACCGCCTCGATGACCTTCGGATTGGCTTCGGCGAACTTGGTCGTCGTGAAGAACTGGCCCTGCGTGAGCGGGCCGCCAATGATGTCGGGTGATTGCACGATGATGCGCGCACCCGGCACGGTCTTCATCTCGATGTACTGGAAGGGGGGCGCGGCGAAGTGGTTCTTCACCTCGTGCTGCGGGTTCGTCATGGCGGCGACCGCATCGGGGTGACCGAGCTGAACGGTGTTGGCGTCGAGCTTCGACCACTGATCCTCACCGAATTCCTTGGCGCTCGCCATCTGCAGCAGAATGGCCTGCGTCGAGACCTTGACGGTCGGCACCGCGATCTTGTCACCGGAGCCGAAGTCCTTCAGCGATTTGATCTTGGGATCATGCGTGACCAGGGCCAGCGGCTGAGCCGACGTGGCGACGATGCCCTTCACGCCGCCTTTCGTGCGATCCCAGAGCAGGAGCAGATTGCCGACGCCGGTATTGACCATGTCGACCCCGCCGGACAGGAGTGCATCGGTCTGGGCGCCACCGCCGCTGAAGGTCACCCACTTCGTCTTGAGTTCAGGCAAGCCGAGCTGCGCCGCATGCTTCTCGATCAGGTGCTGCTTCTCGATGATGTGGGTCGGCAAATAGAGAATGCCGGGCTGACGGGTGATCGAAATCTCGCTCTTCTGTTGAGCCTGAGCGGCGCCTGCGAGCGCAAGCAGTCCAACGGCGGCTGCGATCCCGGCGCCGAGGCGCCTCATCTGCTTCTTCATGGTGTTTCCTCATCAGGGCCCCTCTTGGCGGGGGCTGCGGGACAATCCGGCACTTCCGTTCCGGCAGCTAGTACGCTAATGCATTAGTACATGACTTGCAAGTGTGCTATAAGAGCTGCAACAAGCAATCAGGTTGTCCGGAATGGCGTCGAGACCAGCATTGAAGCAGCACCTTCCCCTGCAAGTCCCTGAACGTTTGGAGCGTGGCCGTCAGGCCGCTCCTCAGGTCTTCGAACGGCTCAGGGAGGCGATTCTGTCTCTCGAGCTCACCCCGGGCACGACCCTGTCACGGACCACGCTCGCCAGCCAGTTCGGCGTCAGCTCAACCCCGATCCGGGACGCTCTGATGCGTCTGGAGGAGGAAGGCCTGGTCGACGTCTTTCCGCAGCACGCTACCGTCGTCAGCCCCATTGACCTGACCCTCGCCCACCAAGCGCATTTCCTGCGGCGCTCACTGGAGCTCGAGATCGTGCGCAGCCTGGCCTTGAGCCCGGACCCGCGACTGATTGCCCGTCTCAAAGGCATCCTGGCGCAGCAGCAAGCCCTTATGGAAGCCAACGACCTGCAGGCATTCGAACTGGCCGACCAGGACTTTCACCGGCACCTCTATGAAGCCGCCCAGATGCAGGATCTCTGGCTGCTGGTGCGCAGCCGAAGCGGACATATCGACCGTCTGCGCCGTCTCAACCTGCCGACGCCCGGCAAGATCGAAAGCATCCTCCAGCATCACAGGCTGATCGTGCAGGCAATCGCCGACGGCAAGCCCGACGTCGCGCAGCAACATCTGCGCGATCACCTTTCGGGAACCCTTTCCCATGTAGACGAGATCAGCGCACGGTTTCCCGGCTATGTCAGGAAATAGCGCAGCCGCCTGATCCGCCTCCCTGAGCGCCTCTGTGACCAAGCTCCATAGTGCGGACCTTGGCTTGGACTGATGTCCTCCAGCGGGCTCGGCAAGAGCATCCGTGACACAAAATGGCCGCCGATGTCGTCGATAGCCTCGCGCCAAGACGAGACAGGGATACTGCACACTTGGGCACCGGCATCATCACCACCGCGCTTCTCCTCATTATTGGCTATATCATTCTCACCAAGGTCATCGGCATCGCTTTTCGACTGGTTGTGCCCGTGGTCCTGCTCGTGATTCTAGGGAGCGCGGGCATCTTTGCGGACCTGCTGCCGCAGAGGGGGCCAGGCTATGACAACGTCGATCGTTACCAGCCCTACGATCAGGATCGCCGCATGCCGGAAGACGGCAGCCGCTTAGGGGACATGCGCCTTCGCGACGTTGCCGATGCCGTCGTCGACGCGACCCGATCCGTTCTGCAATACGTCGCGGCTCTCCTGGACCGTGCGGCGGACGCCGGGCGACCGGAGCAATTGCCGCAATATTCCGATCCTCATCCCCGGCGAGACCGGTTCCGCGAGGGCGAATGACCGTCCTACGACGATCCGGCTGCGTGGGATTCGGCGCCCCGGCCCGGGCGGACATATTGAGGATTCTTGCGGGACGGAATTTCTTCCCTCCCATCCCGAATCACGACAATGCGGAATTCACGTCGCTCATGGGTGTTCAGCGGCGGAAGACGAGGCTGAGATTGTGCGAAGGCATCGGAATGCGCTCGGTGAGTTCGAGCCCGTGGGCGCTCGCAAGGCTCACCACGTCTTCGAGATCGCGGACGCCCCACTCCGGATTCCGGCGCCTCAGATCCTGGTCGAAGGCCTCGTTGCTTGTCGACGTATGGACGCCGTTCTCCTTGTAGGCTCCGTAAAGGTAGAGCACACTTCCCGATGGCAGGACACGCCCCGCGCCGGCGATCAGCCCTCGTGTCGCCTGCCACGGCGATATATGGACCATATTGATGGCCACGATGGCGTCTGCTCGCTCCACCGGCCAGCTTGCGGCGGCGTCAAGGGGTAGCGGAGCAAGGAGGTTGGGCAACTGCGCAACCGCTCGATGGGCGGCGATGCTGCTCAGGGCCCGCTCGTCACGGTCGGTCGGCTGCCACGTCAAGTGCGGCAGGGCTCCGGCGAAGTGAACGGCGTGTTCCCCCGTTCCGCTTGCGATTTCCAGAACCGTCCCGGCCGGGGGCAGAACCCGTTGCAGCACTGACAGGATCGGATCACGATTTCGTGCGACCGAGGGCGTAGTCAGGGCTTCGTTGGCGTTCTGCGCATTTGTCATTGCACCCTCCAATATCCTAAAACACATCATGACAGCTGCTTAGGGCCGGATCTCAGCCATGCCGTCAAGGCTAGCCGGCTCGAAGTCGAAGCCCAGGCAGCGCAGCGTGGGATTAACACTCTCCCGTGTCTCGTATACGCTGTATGAAACACACCAGACGCTGTCCTGGCACCACCGTCGTCTTCATGCAGCCAGGCAACTGCTGCGAGGCCCTGGCGAGACCTTGCGCTGTCAACGCCTATCACCTCTTCGGCTGCAGGTATGGCTGCATCAAGCCGCAACGGAGATCTCAATGCGGATAATCTACGCCTCGCAGACCAACAAAGCCGGCCCAACCTCCCTCTGGGGCATCGTGATCAAGCTCGCTCTGGTAGTCCTGAGCGCAGCCATCGTGCTGGCCGTCGCGCTGATTGGGCTGTTCATCGTCCTTCCCCTGATGCTCGCCGGAGGCGTCGCCCTGTCTTTTTACCTCCGGAGAAGAGCGCGCCAGGCTCGGCGCGCTCCGCCTGAGAACGATGTGATCGATGTGGAATATACCGTCATCGAGCACGACCGGAGATGATTTCCGCCGTCACCCGGGGCTGATGGTCCAGCCTTGAACTCGGCCTTTTCACCCACCATCTTTCAGGGACCAGGGTCCGGGCCCCTCTGACAGCCTGCCCAGGCTGTGATGTCGGACTCTCATGTCTGAGGAACGGTGGAACCGCTCCGCATCTGGGAGACGGCTGTGGCGTCCTGCTCCGCGACCTGTGTCGACGATGCCACCCGCATTCGCATGAATGAGACGGGAGGCTCGATAACCCGGCTTGGTTTTTCGACCCTCAATATTCGGCTTCGGCCCCGTTCCACGAGCCACGGCCGGTTCCAGTCTGCCCACGATTTGAGCATCATCTCGATAGGAAAGCGATCCGATGAACACTCCGAATGCCGGACCTGACTTTCGCAATCTCGCGATTGCGGGCGCAGTGATGGCGCTGCTGGCGATGTTCTTTTTTCAGAGCATGCCGGCCCAGCAGTCTGATCAAGTCCCCTACTCTGCTTTCGTGACCGCCGTCGATCAGGGCGAAATTCGCTCCGTCACGATCCAGGGGCAGGAGGTTGTCGCAGAGCGCTCGTCGGGTGACCGCGTCACGACCTATGTTCCGCAAGGCGCCAACCTGGTTGCGCAACTCCAGCAAAAAGGCGTCGTGATCAAGGCCGAGCCGCCGCCGCAGCCCAGCCTTATCGGCAGTCTTCTGCTGTCGCTGCTGCCGCTCGCCCTGATGATCGGGATCATGGTCTTCCTGTCCCGCAGGGCCATGGGCCAGCAGGGTGGTGGCGGAGGCCTGCTGTCGATGGGCAAGTCAAAGGCGAAGTTGCTGACGGAGGCGCATGGTCGTGTGACGTTTGACGACGTGGCGGGGATCGACGAGGCCAAGGAGGATCTGCAGGAGGTGGTCGAGTTCCTGCGCGATCCGCAGAAGTTCCAG
>NZ_JBVVAJ010000057.1:0-19970 GCF_055792805.1 Microvirga sp. HS2 | reverse complement strand
CTCTTGACGGCCGCAGCTTGCAGGGGTTTGAGGCCGACACCTGACTGCAGACCTCGAGGGGCCAACCCTCATCTCTTGTACAGCTCCACATCTCCTCCTTCAGAAATGTGTTCGTGACACACCATCGAGATGCCATTTGTCTCCGGAGGCGGGCAGATGCCTGCGGATCTGGTTGGCAGAGCCCTGGCCGAACTTCAGCACCCACCGGTTAACCTGACGGTGCCGCTGTTTATCCCCGAACTCGACCGCCTGTTCCTCGCGGTACGCGCGAGCGCTCACGAGCCGGCGCCTATCTGGGTCTACCGGCCGGAGCCCTGAGAGGTCGGGAGCCCATGTCCAGCGCTGCTCAGGACACGATCGATGAAGCCCGCGCCGACGTGCATTTCCCCCAGCACGTCACGCGGGTGCCCCGGCGCGGCCGCGCACGAACCTTCAACGACCGGCTGGGTTAAAGAGCTGATCGGGTGGTGGGTCCGACACGATCGGCACCGCTCGCGAGAGTTCCTGTGAGGACTGGCTCATGACCTATTCCTTTACGACTAGGCTCGACCGCCCCTTCGACGAGGTGGTGGCTGCAACGACAGACATCCTGAAGAAGCATGGCTTCGGTCTCCTCACCGAGATCGACGTGAAGGAGACGCTCAAGAAAAAGCTCGATGTCGAGTTCCGGCCCTACCGGATCCTCGGGGCCTGCAATCCGAAGATGGCGTATCAGGCGCTTCAGGCCGAGGACAAGATCGGCACGATGTTGCCCTGCAACGTCGTCGTGCAGCAACTCGACAATGGTCAGGTGGAGGTGTCGGCCGTCGATCCGGCTGCGTCGATGCAGGCAATCCAGAATCCCAAGCTCGGCGAAGTGGCCGGACAGGTCCAAGGCATGCTTCGGCAGGTGATCGCGGAACTCGGCGCGGGAACCACGCAGCCCGGTTCGGCGCAAGACTGAGAATGGCGGTGACCCGCGACGCCATCAAATGCCCTGGACGCGCCGAAGCCAGCCACTTTGAGGATGATTTCATCGCAAATTCGGAGAAGGGACGAGAGAAGGGCAGACGCTCGGTAGTGCGATTAGGCAGCGAGCAGTTCGAACTGCTCGCTGCATGAGCGCCTACCAGCCACTCTGGCATCTCTGCGCCTTTTGTCAGAAATTGCGACGAAAATCGTCGAACTCGTTCTAATCTTGGCGACAGGAATTGATGATCTTCTTGAAGATCTTTAAAGCCATCGCGCTCGCCACCTAAGGAACGAAGCCTCGGCGTCCGCGACCCAGAAGAAGACGATAGGCCAGGCGGGCTGCCACTCGGGCTGTCTGGTCGTCGCGATCCAGAACGGGATTTAATTCGGCAATGTCGGCGAGCGCGAGCTTGCCGGAGGATATGATGTCACCGATCAAGTCCTCGATGATCTCGAGCGCCACGCCGCCCGCCGCTGGCGCCGATACGCCAGGCGCGACCGACGCGGGCAGCACGTCGAGATCGATCGATAGGTAAACCTTGTCCGCCGCCATCAATTTCTGCGCCAGCCTTGCACGCAGGTCTGCACTGTCGCTTTGCCGCATCTCCTCGTCGAGGCGGTACTCTACACCGAGCTGACGAGCTCGCTCGAACAGCGCCGTGGTGTTGGATAGCTCGCTGATGCCGAGGCAGAGATAATTGAACGCGGTGCCATGCGCCGAGCAGAACTCGGCAATCTGGCGGAACGGTGTGCCCGAGTTCGGAACCGGGGCTAGCCGTAGGTCGAAATGCGCATCGAGATTGACCACAAGGATCTTTGTTGTGGCAAGCTGGCCTCTCAAATGTTTCGCCAGACCCAGGAAGCTGCCATATGCGACCTCGTGTCCACCGCCGAGAATGATGGGGCGCATATCGCGGTCGAGCAGGGTCGCAACAGCGTCAGCGAGATGCTCCTGCGCCGCTGAGAGGTCTCCGTCCGTGCAGGTGACATCCCCCGCTTCAAAAACTTCGACAGGGTGATGCACCGGCAATCGTTCCAGCACGCGACGGATGGCGGCAGGCCCCTGGGCTGCTCCGACACGACCGAAGTTGCGTCGCACGCCTTCGTCGCTGGCAAAGCCAATGAGAGTGGATCCTCCCCGCACACCGGCAGCGAGTGGGCGTATCACATCCTTGACGCGGAAGACCGCGCCGCTCTCGCCCCCGTCGGCAGGCAGACCCGTTGCGGCCACCTCAGATTCTTTGAATGTCATGAGATCTTAGTTCCGCGAGATAACGGCCTGCAGGAACGAACGCGTGCGCGAGTTCTGCGGGGTGCTGAAAATCTGCTCGGGTCGTCCCGCCTCGATAATCTGCCCGGCATCCATGACCATGACCACGTCGGCGACTTCGCGGGCGAAGCCCATTTCGTGGGTCACCACGATCATGGTCATGCCCTCCCGCGCGAGCGCCTTCATCACTTGAAGAACCTCGCCTACGAGTTCGGGATCGAGAGCCGAGGTCGGCTCGTCGAATAACATGACGCGAGGCTGCATGGCGAGTGCGCGGGCGATCGCCACCCGCTGCTTCTGACCGCCCGAGAGGGTCGCCGGATAGGCGGACGCCTTCTGGGCAAGGCCGACCTTGGCGAGAAGCTCATGAGCCAAAGCATCAGCCTGGCTCTTCGACATCTTGCGCAGCTGGTGAGGGCCGACAGTGACATTCTCCAGGACTGTCAGGTGCGGGAACAGATTGAACGACTGGAACACCATGCCGACCTGCATGCGCAGAGCGTTCAGTTCGCGATCAGGGATGAGCCGGCCATTCGTGACCAGATCCGTTCCGCAGATCGTGATCGATCCTTCCTGGGGCACCTCGAGCGCATTGCAGCAGCGTAGGAGCGTGCTCTTGCCCGAGCCTGAGGGACCAATGATGACGACCACCTGTGACGGCTGAACCGACAGGGCGACATCGGTCAGGACCCGGTGTGTGCCGAAGCTTTTTCCAAGACCGCGCACGTCCACGATAGGATTTGCGGTGGTGCTCATTGCACGACTCCTCCAGCGCGAAGGCGCGTTTCCATGTGGCGCAGCAGAAAGCTCGTCAAGCTGGTGAGGATCAGGTAGACGAAGGCAATGGCCAGGTAGACCTCGAGGGAGCGGTATGAGACCGAGATGATCTTCTGCCCCTCGTGCATGAGGTCAGCGATTGTCAAAAGTGAGACGAGGGCCGAGTTCTTGATGAGCGCGATGAACTCGTTACCAAGCGGCGGGATCATACGGACCACCGCCTGCGGCAGGATGATGATGCGCATCGCCTGCCGGTAGGACATGCCAAGCGAGCGTGCGGCTTCCATCTGGCCGCGCTCGATCGATTGAATGGCACCCCGGACGATCTCCGATACATAGGCGCCCGAGTAGATGCCGAGGCCCAGCACGCCACAGGCGAATGCGGGCAACAGGATGTTGAATTGCGGCAGGCCGAAGAACAGCAGGAACAGCTGCACCAGAAGTGGCGTGCCCCGGATGAAGGTGACGTAGCCCGTCGCTACGCCATAGGTCAGCTTCTTGCTCGGATCGAGCCGAGCAATGCCGACCAGAAGGCCGAGCACACAGCCGAGCAGGAGCGAGGCGGCCGTTATCTCAATCGTGACGACGGCGCCATGTATCAGCTGGGGCCAGCCCTGCCAGACGGGAGTGAAATCTAAAGTCATCCGGGACACGCTCGTTTGTGATTAGGGGATCAGTGACCAGCCTCGAACCATTTCCGGACGAGTTTGTCGTAGGTGCCGTCGGCCTTGACCTTGGCGAGGGCGTCGTTCAGCTCCTTCGTCAGCTCGGGCATGTCCTTGCGCACAGCCATACCGTATTCCTCGACTGTCAGCTGCTTGTCGATCACCTTCACGGTCGGACGCTCCTTGGCGAAGAGCTTCGCGGCGGGCTTGCCGGTGACGGCGGCATCGACTCGGCCGATCTCGACCAGACTGAACATCTCCTGGTTCTTCTCGACCTCGACACGCTCAACCTTTGGGAACTTCTCCTGCAGATAAGCGACGGACTTGGTGCCCACCTGCACGGAGACCTTCTTGCCGTCGAGATCCTCGGGCCCCTTGATCGTGGTGTTGTCCTTCTTCACGAGCAGCACGAGACCGCCCGGATAGTAGGGATCGGTGAAGTCCACGACCTTTTTGCGCTCGTCGGTGATGTAGATGGCAGAGACAGCCATGTCGAAGCGCTTGGCGAGCATGCCGGGGATGAGGCCCTTGAAGTCGATGGAGGTCCATTCGACCTTCTTGCCCATCTTCTGGGCTACGGCTTCGACGAGCTCGATATCGAAGCCCGTCAGCTTGCCGTTTTCCTGGAACTCGAACGGCATAAAGGTCGCGTCGGTCGCAACGCGGAGTGTGTCTGGCGTCTGCGCCTGGGCGATGCTCGCACAGGCGAGTGCTCCAACGACACCCAGAGCCAGCTTACGAAGTAAGGTCATGTGATACCCCTCTGTTGTTGATATTCAGACTTGGTGGAGATGCAGCGAGATGGCTTTCGCCGCCTCGATGGTTTGCTTGACGAGTTCATCGCGCCGATTGCCGACGCGCGTGCTCGGGATCATGAGGCTGACGCTGCCTTCAAGACGTTGACCCTGGGAGAAGATCGGCGCGCTCGCGCCCCAGACGCCGGGATCGACTTCGCCTTCGCTCTCAGCATAGCCATTGGTGCGGATCGCCTTCAGCTCCCGAAGCAGGGTCGAACGCGCGTTGGGGTCCCCATCGAGGAGCCGGTCACAGACTTCGTCCTGCAATGATTGCGGAAGGAATGCCAGCAGAGCCTTCGCCGAAGCGCCATGACTCAGCGGTTGCGAACGTCCCCTGCTGTATGAACAGCGCAGGGACAGGGGACTCTCGATCATCTCGACGCAATAAACTTCGGTACCCAACGCCTTCATCAGGCCGACGCTCTCCTGGGTGCGCAGGGACAGGCGTTGCATCTCGGGTAATGCCACGGCGAGAACATGCGATGTCCGATCGAAATTCTGCGCAATCCGCATACAGACCGGGCCCGGGCCGTATCCGACATCGCGCCCGAGATCGACGATGAAGCCGGCTTCTTTCAACGAGGTGAGATGCCGGTAGGCGCTTGAGAGCGGAATAGAGGCAAGCTCGCTGACCCGTTTTGCGGACAGGGGCTCTTTCGCAGTCGCGACCGTCTCCAGAACATCCAAAACCCGTTCGGCACCCGACATCAGCACCCTCAAATTCTCATGTTGCGGGAGTCTTATTGCCGTGATTTGGGAAAAGCAAGCCTTTCAGTTCATGAAACGGCGCAACCTCGCGGTGAGTTTTTGAAAAACTACTTGCAAAATGGTCCGCGACTAGACGGCCCCATCAGAACCATTGTCCGGCTTCGCCGAACCGGTGCTCCAGAGAGGCGATGTAGGCGTCACGGGAGGGACTAAGGTGCTCCCGGCAAAGTTGAACTAGCCTCTCCCGGTCGGAGGATTTTAGGGCGTCGATCATCGCCCAATGCTCGTCTCTTGCCCTCGCGAGATGCACAGGGCTCGCCGCGGTGAACGAACGCGCTCCATGGACCTTCTGGGCAAGGTTCCGGATGATCTCAACGAGGTGCGGGTTGCCGCAGGCACCGAAGAGCGCGTTATGGAAGGCCATGTTCGCCCGGAAGGCGACCCGAGAGTCGCCTCGCTCGACCGCAGCAGCATGCTGCTCTTGGATTTTAACAAGGGTATCGATCGTCTCTGGCGAGGGCGGCAGCGGGATCTGCTGCGCCGCCAAAATCTCCAGGGCCTCTCGCACGGAATAGATCTGACGAACCTCGGTCGGGCTCAGCATGCGCACGGCCGCGCCTTTGTTCTGCACGCGCTCGACCAGGCCCATACGCTCAAGCTCGGCAATCGCCTCCCGCACCACGTGCCGTTTGACCTCAAACCGGGAGGCAATGTCCTCCTCGATCAGCCTCTCCCGCGGCTGCAGCCATCCAAGGACGATCTCCTCCTCAAGGGCGCTCGCCACCTGCTTCACACGGGCTGCCGATGCCTGACGCTCTGCGCTTTCCATGCTGACCCCCGTTCAGTTTCCGACATTATTGTTGACAATCATGGTAGCACGCCGATGATCGCTCGTCATGAGCAATGATCGCAAACCTCCCGCATCCGGCCTGCGCCGCAATCTCACCAGCTACGGCGATCCGGGTTTCTCTCTGTTCCTGCGCAAGGCCTTCATCAAGGCCGCCGGCTTCTCCGACGATGCCCTGGATCGGCCCATCGTCGGCATCACCAACACCTTCAGCGACTTCAACCCATGCCATGGCAACGTGCCCCGCCTCATCGAGGCGGTAAAGCGCGGCGTGATGCTGGCTGGCGGGCTCCCGATGGAGTTCCCCACGATCTCTATCCACGAGTCCTTCGCCAATCCAACCAGCATGTTCCTGCGCAACCTCATGGCGATGGACACGGAGGAGATGATCCGGGCCCAACCCATGGATGCGGTGGTGTTGATCGGTGGCTGCGACAAGACGGTGCCAGCCCAGCTGATGGCGGCCGCGAGCGCCGACGTGCCGGCGATCCAGCTGATCACGGGTCCGATGCTCGTCGGCTATCACAAGGGCGAGATGCTCGGCGCCTGCACTGACTGCCGCCGCCTCTGGGGCCAACACCGGGCTGGGGCCATGGACCAGGATGAGGTGGAGGTCGTCAGTGGGCGTCTGGCTCCGACCCAGGGCACCTGCATGGTGATGGGCACGGCGAGCACCATGGGCTGCCTCGTCGAGGCGCTGGGCATCGCCCTGCCAGGAACAGGCGCGATTCCGGCAACCCACGCGGATCGGATCCGGGCCGCTGAGGCCAGCGGGCGCCAAGCGGTCGCATTGGCGAAAGCCGGCCCCCGCCCGAGCGAACTGTTGACCGAGGCGGCCTTCCGCAATGCCATGGTCGTCCTGCAGGCGATTGGCGGCTCGACCAACGGCTTGGTACATCTGGCGGCCATTGCCCGCCGTCGCGGCATCAGGATCGATCTCGAGGAGTTCGACGAGATCGGGCGCCAGGTTCCTGTCCTCGTAGACCTGAAGCCCTCAGGGGCCAAGTACATGGAGCATTTCCATTGGGCCGGCGGCGTTCCACGCCTGCTGCAGGAACTGCGTGATCATCTCGTCCCAGACGCGGTGACGGTCACCGGTGAAACCATAGGGGCCATCGCGGATATGGCCGAGGACGTGCCTGGGCAGACGATCATCCGAAGTCGGGACAATCCACTGAAATCCACGGGCGCCATGGCGATCCTGTGGGGGAATCTGGCTCCCTTGGGAGCCGTGATCAAGCATTCTGCGGCATCGCCGGAGCTTCTTCAGCATACCGGCCGCGCGGTGGTGTTCGAGTCGGTTGAAGATCTGGTGACCCGTATCGATGCTCCGGATCTTGACGTGACGGCGAATGACATCCTGGTTCTGCGCAATGCCGGACCGAAAGGAGCTCCGGGCATGCCGGAGGCGGGATATCTGCCAATTCCGAAGAAGCTCGCTCAGGCGGGCGTGAAGGACATGGTGCGCATCTCCGATGCACGCATGAGCGGCACCGCCTTTGGAACGATTGTTCTCCACATTGCTCCGGAATCCGCCACCGGCGGACCCTTAGGCCTCGTGCGTAATGGCGATCAGATCCGGCTGGATGTGCCCGAACGCCGCCTCGAACTTCTGGTGGACGAGGAGGAACTGAAGCGCCGCGCGAAAGAATGGCAGCCGCCAGTCCACCTCACGCAGGAGGCTCGTGGCTACCGCAGTCTCTACCTCAGGAGCGTGCTGCAGGCCGACGAGGGGTGCGACTTCGATTTCAACTGAAGCCTGCCTGATCCCAGCAAACTCAACAATAAAGATTATGGAGGAAACATCGTGCTTCGCAGAACGCTTCTCACGGGTGCGGCAGCCCTCATCGGAATGGGAATGTCGATTGGAACGGGCCCCTTCGCCGAGGAGACCTACCCGACCCGCTCTATCACGCTGGTCGTACCCTATGCGCCCGGCGGGGCAACGGACATCATCGGCCGCGTAATCGCCGAGGAGGTGTCGAACACGATTGGCCAACGCATGATCGTCGAAAACAGGCCAGGCGCTGCCGGAAGCCTGGGAGCCGTTGCCGTCTCGCGGGCGGAGCCCGACGGCTACACCCTGCTGATGGGCGCGCTCACCAGCCACTCCATCAACATGAGCCTGCAAGCCAAGCCCGGCTTTGACCTCAAGAAGAACTTCGCCCCGATCACGCTGGCGGGCAACGTCGGGCTCGCGCTGGTCGTCAATCCGGCTGTCGAGGCCGATTCAGTTCATGAGCTGATTGCCCTGGCGAAGGCACAGCCTGGGAAATTCGCCTATGCGTCAGCGGGGGCCGGTTCTCCCCAGCATCTTGCCGGCGAGATGTTCAATGGGATGGCCGGCACCAAGCTTATTCATACCCCATATCGCGGCAGCGGACCGGCGATGACGGACATGATCGGGGGGCATGTGCAGGTGATGTTCGACACTATTCCGTCCGTTCTGCCCCATGTAGAGGGTGGGAAATTGCGGGCCCTGGGGGTCACCTCCCAAGGGCCGTCCGAGTTCATGCCGGGCGTTCCCACCGTGGCATCTCAGGGACTGAATGGGTTCGAAGTCGGGTCATGGTTCGGGGTCCTCGCGCCAGACGGAACGCCGGAGCCCATCCTGAAGAAGCTCAACCAGGAGATCGTCAAGGCTCTTAAGGCGCCCAAGGTCATTGAAGCCATGCGTATCCAAGGCGTCACGCCGAAGCCGGGAACGCCCGAAGACGCAGCTCGCCTGATTGAAAGCGAGATGCATAAATGGGCTGAGCTCATTAAGACCACCGGCGTTAAAGCGGCTGAGTAGAACGTTCGATAGCCCGTCGGCGGAACGGGCGGGCGGGCTGCTCGCTCAACATCATCAGGAGACCTTTACGTGACAACGATCAAGCGTGTGGCCGTGATCGGCTGCGGAACCGTCGGCGCGAGTTGGGCTGCGCTCTTTTTGGCCAATGGCCTCGACGTGGCTGCCTACGATCCGAGCCCGGGTGCCGAGGAGCGGCTTCGCTCCTTTGTCGACCATGCTCTCGGACAGCTGACGCAGCTCGGCCTTCGTGAGAACGGCGAGCTGCGGTTCTTAACAGATCTAGCAGACGCGCTCAGCGCCGCCGATTTCGTCCAGGAGAATGTTCCGGAAGACGAGGCTTTGAAGCGCCGGATGCTGGCAGACATCGATGCGCTCACGGCGGAGGGTGTGATCATTGCTAGCAGCACATCGGCACTGCTGCGAAGTAGCATTGTCGCGGACTGCAAGACATCGGATCGGTTTATCGTCGCGCATCCCTTCAATCCGCCACACCTCGTTCCGCTCGTGGAGCTCGTCGGGGAGCATGAAGATGTCGTCAGACGTGCGGCCTCGTTCTATCGCTCTCTGGGCCGCCGGCCCGTCATACTGAGGCGGGAGATGCCGGGTCATATCGCGAACAGGCTCTCGTCAGCCCTTTACCGCGAGGCCGTCTATCTGGTGGAGCAGGGCGTGGCGAGCGTCGCCGATATCGACGCCGCGCTGTGCAATGGACCGGGTCTGCGTTGGGCCGTGATGGGACCGCACATGACCTATCATCTCGGAGGCGGTCCAGGTGGCATCGAGCATTACCTCTCTCACTTAGGACCAAGCCAAGTCAGACGATGGGCCTCGCTCGGATATCCGTCGTTGAGCCCAGACGTGCAGAAACGAATTGTGGAAGGTGTCGCCGAGGAGGCCGGCAGCCGTTCGATTAAGGAGCTGGAGGAACGGCGGGATCGGGCACTCCTCGATATCCTGAAATCCAGAACCGAGGTTGCGGGAGAACCATGATGGACCCAGTGATCATTGCCGTTGCTCCCAATGGGGCACGTCGCGGGAAAGTCGATCATCCGGCTATCCCGCTCACGCCTGCCGAGATCGGGATCGAGGCCGCTCGTTGCCAGGAGGCAGGGGCTGCGATGATCCACCTGCACGTCCGCAATGGCGACGGGCGGCATTCCCTCGATCCGGACCTGTATAGGGCTGCCATCGCGGCTGTACGGAAGGAGGCTGGCTCTGATCTCATTATTCAGGTCACGACCGAGGCGGTTGGCCTCTTCACGCCCGATCAGCAGATCGCTGCCATGCAGGCGCTTCAGCCTGAAGCCTTCTCCGTCGCCGTTCGCGAACTCATTCCCGATACAGCGTCTGAGACCGCGGCCGCCCAGTTCTTGACGGAGCAGGCTGAGCGTGGGGTGTTTGTCCAGCATATTCTCTACGACGAAAACGACGTGCGGCGGTTCACCGACCTTCTGGATCGTGAGGTTATTCCCCGCACCAGGGCCAGCGGGTTGTTCGTTCTCGGTCGCTATACGCAGAGCCAGCAGTCATCGCCAAACGATCTCCTGCCGTTCCTGAGCGCCTGGGCTCTAAATCTACCTTGGGCCCTCTGTGCATTCGGCCAACGTGAAGCGGCTTGCGCGATCACGGCAGCCTGTTTCGGCGGGCATGTCCGTGTTGGATTCGAAAACAATTTCCACCTGCCGGACGGGAGTTTGGCTCCCGACAATGCGGCTCTGGTCCGCGGCGTCGCGGATGCGGCCAGATCACTAGGACTGGGAGTTGCAACACCTGATGAGGCGAGGCACCTCTTTGTACGGTAAATTCTCATGCGAGGATGTATCGTGCTGAAGCGTTTGTTGATTGAGCGTGGCCTCCTTGGAATAAAGTGATTCCTGCAGTCCGGGTGGCCCGTTCGCAGTCCTCACTCGCGTGCATCAACAATCAGGATGGAGCAGTGTCACCCCCGACCAGACGTTCTTCGCTTGCGAGACGGGGGGCATCAGGGCTACAGTTCCGAGTACGTCTGCCAGACCTTGTGCAAGAAGCCCAACCAGACCGGAGCCTGCGAGACCTTCATCCGCTACGGGAAAACCGGTGGTTAGTGCGGGTACATCTGGACCCACGTGCATTGCTTCTGAAGCTGCCAGAATGGCAGGGGCTCCGACGTCGGGGGCCTGTGCTGACGAGGAGGAGCCACCGTGGCCAACATCACGCAAATCGAACTCCGGCTCGTGACGACCACTAACCCTGAGAGGAGAGGACCCGAGGGCGATGTGTTCCTTGGGATCGCCGGGCGCGAGTTCTTTGTCGGCAGAGGCCTGGATGATGTCGAGCATAGGAACGACCGCACCTCCATCTTCGGCGAGAGGGCCTCAGTTTCTGAGCCGGAGTTCAACGATCCGCGCAACCCGCAGCTCGACACGCTGAACGTCTACAGGTTTCCCACCTACATCCGGTTCGAGCCGCGGAGCCGTGCCGACAACTGGCTGCTGAGCCTTGCGGAAGTGATCGTGCGATCTCCGGAGGCGGACGAGATCTGTGTCGGGATCGGCCCGGTCGGATCGGGCCCGTTCTGGCTGGGTCAGACCCGGGGCAAGCTTGTCTACCTCTGGCCGCCTGAGCCGCTGCGCGAACCAACAGCGCCACCTCCGGAAAGCTGATCCCGGCAACGGGGGCAGACAGCCGATGGCAATGCCTGGTCCTGTGGCCTGCGCCCTGGCGCTCATGGTCGGCGCGGTTACGCAACGGCCTTCCTCGAGCGACGCCTAGTGCCAGCCTGAACACGTCCAGCAATAGCAGCAATCAAGTCGATGCCGCCTCCTGACACATCCCAAAAAAGCGCTTTGGCCTGCTCAGAAGGCGATGGGCAGACCTTAGTTTCATTCGTCGTTCGTTACTCTTTGACCCAGAACGGCTCTTTCCCGATTGCAGTTCAATGAGCCTATACTCATTGCGTCGGCGGCCTCATCCGATTACTCAGCGTTGCCGGAAGACTACGTCCACAGGGAGGCACTATGCATCCGGAGTACTTCCCGGGCTGGAACATATAGGGATGAGCGTCGATCCCCATCATTGATGGTGGCTACCTGCACTAACATGTCAATGTGAGATAGTCCGCCATCCGGCCCTGCCGACCCGCGCGGGTCTCAGCCTTGAGCCGGCTCACCAGGTCAACTACATTGTAGAACCGCCCGCGGGATCCAGCGCGAATGCACGCTCACGCAATTCCAATGGCGAGATGCGTCTTGCCCATGCCGGTGCCGCCCACTGAGCCGCAGATGACGCCGTTGCAGTTCCCATCCGGCCGGGGAGAAGAGGATCCATTGGGTGCGGACCGGCCATGACCGTATTCCGAGTTTTCCCTCAATGTTGTCAGTACCGTGCCGGCACAATATGCGATGCGGGCAGTCCGTCATCAGCCCCCTTCGGCCTCGGCTCGGCCTTGGGCACTTTCGGCAGCTCGATTTTGACTTTCTCGTACGGGATTGTGCTGAGCATGTGAGCGATCAGGTTGAGGCGGGCCCTGCGTTTGTCGTCAGACGGCACGATGTACCAGGGAGCCTGCGGCGTGTCGGTGCCGCGCAGCATATCCTGGTAGGCCAGGGTGTAATCCCACCACCGACGAACCGACTCCGTGTCCATTGGGCTGAGCTTCCAATGCTTGATCGGATCTTCGATCCGATCGGCGAAGCGCCGGCGCTGCTCGTCCTGGCTGACATCGAGAAAGTACTTGAGCAGAATGATGCCGTTGTCGACGATCTCCTGCTCGAACGACGGCACGAGACGCATGAACCGCACGTACTCGTCGTCGGTGCAGAACCCCATCACACGCTCGACCCCGGCCCGGTTGTACCAGGAGCGGTCGAACAGCACGATCTCGCCGGCGGCCGGGAAGCAAGCGATATATCGCTGGATGTAGAGCTGGCTTTTCTCCCGCTCGGTCGGCGCGGGGAGGGCGATATGGCGGAACACCCGGGGGCTCACGCGCTGCGTGATCCGGCTGATCACGCCTCCCTTGCCGGCGGTGTCACGGCCCTCGAACACCACGATGATCCGAGCACCCGTAGCCTTGACCCAGGTTTGCATGCGCACGAGTTTGACCTGGAGTTTCCTCAGCTCGTTCTCGAACTCCTTCCGCTTCATCCTCTCTCGAACGCCAACCTCAACTGCCGCTCCGACATCGGCTCTCTCGCTCTTCAAAAGCCCTTGACGCTTCATGTCGTGCACCGTGTTCCTGAGATGACAGATACATGAATCGGCGTCTCCGGAAAGCACGGGAACGGAGGGTGCGATATCCCGGTTTGCTGCGAGGGCCGATCGATAGCCATCATACAGAGAGGCTTCGGCAAGGCTTGACAGGATGTGACGACGGGTTGGCATTTTGGGACATCTCTGGCTCTGCCCCTAAACAGGGTGGTCTCAATTCCCTGCCGAGATAGGCGAGTTCATCGCGGTGAGACGCTGGTCCAGTAGAAGTAAGGAAAGCGCTCGCCCAGATCCGCCAGCAGACAGCAGCACCCGTCGGCCATAGATCTCGAAGTCTGAGCATTAGTAGCGTAGGTCCCAGATCACTTGTCCGTGCGATAGGCGAAGGAATACTCCGAATAGGGAATCCTGAAGAGTACCTCCATCGGAGGTCCGCCTCTGCGGCAACCGTACCGGGCACAGCCACGTTAGCAAAAGACCTTCCGCCGCCGATCACAACTCGCGGGGCGGTTGGACGCCAGCATCCAGACGAGGAGCGGAAGATGTACAAGCTTGCTTTAGCTCTGTGTGCATGTGTAGCCATGTCAGCCTGTTCACCGACGACGACCGGAACAGCAGCAGGGGCCACGACAGGAGCCATCGTCGGTGGACCCGTAGGAGCGGTGGTTGGTGGCGTCGCTGGTGCTGCGACCGGCGCAGTGACAGGTGCAGCCACGGGCGCAGCTGCAGGAGTTCGTGTCGCGCAGGCATCCCCAGGTTACTGCTACACGTACGACCGGCACGGCCACTTGATGAGACATGCCTCCGGGCGGCCGCGGCTCCATCGCTGCTAGCAAGTCGGTTGGACAAGGGTACCTGGCACCCTAAGCCGGATCAAATCGCCGGACGGGCCGAAGGCTCACGCAAAGTGCATTTCGGTCCGATAGAAGGATAAGACTGCGGCCACCTGCAGGGCGCGTGAGCCTGCATGCGGGCTGCCCTGTCAGAACGCGTCGCGAAAGTCCCCCGAGCCTAACTCCGGTGAGCAACCATCGCGTGGTTCCTCGTCGCAAACTGCCAAGTGCTTGTCCCAAACAATCAAGCAGATTTTCCCAACACGATTACAATGTCTTTCCCAATAATCTGCCCTGGGATCCAAGCTTGGGATCCAAGCAGGGCGTCGAAAGGGAGGATGGTGCCTCGATGCGGATGGTCATCGCATTCACGCTCGTTCCGATTATCGCCACCACACCGACGCTCGCAGCTCCGGGCGTGACCACCACCAGCGTCAATCTGCGCTCAGGTCCGGGAACGAACTTCTCCTCGATCCGGACCCTACCGGCCAATGCTGCCGTCGATATCGGACAATGTGAAGGCTCCGGCAGTTGGTGCGCCGTGACCGTCGAGGGCCGACGCGGCTTCGTGAGCGGACGCTATCTGGAGGCGAAGCAGGATTCCGAAGGGTGGCCCCGTACCTATGAGGTTGGCCAGGGCCGGATGGTGCTCTTCCAGCCGCAATTCACAGAATGGGCCGACTTCAAGACCATCGAAGCGCTGGTCGCGGCCGAATACGTGAAGGCCCCCGATACCAATCCGGTGTTCGGCGTAATCGGGCTCAAGGGGGCGACGTCCTACGACGAGGACGCGGGTGAGATCGTCATCAGCGACATAACCATCACGCAACTCAACTTCTCAGGGCTTGATCGCGCCGAACTGACGGCGCTCTCGGTGGAAACCGGCAAGCTTTTGCCGACGGGTCCAATCACGGTTTCAGAGGCGCGCGTGACGGCGAGCCTCGCTGAGCACAAGCGCATGACCGATGTGACGGGGCTCAAGGCGGATCCGCCGCAGATCATTGTTTCCACCGTGCCGGCAGTCCTGGTGCAGACCGACGGTTCGCCTGCCTATTCGCCTGTCAAAGGCAAGAGCGGTCTCTCCTTCGTCGTCAACACCAATTGGGATCTCTTCCGTATCGATGAGGGCGGCGCCCTCTACCTGCGCGATGATACCCACTGGCTGACCGCATCCGCCATCAAGGGTCCATGGAACCCGGTCACAGAGCTTCCGGCGCCGCTGGCCGATCTGCCGGATGACGACAATTGGGCCGATGCCCGCGGAGCCGTCCCACCGGAGCCGTATCAGGACGGAAAGGTCCCTAAGATTGTCACTGCCGATGCACCGGCTGAGTTGATCCTGTTCAATGGGGAGCCGAAGCTCGAGGACGTCCCGAAAACCTCGCTGCAATGGGCCTCCAACACCGAATCGGATGTGTTCTTCGACAAGGCGGGCAAGCAGTGGTACGTGCTCCTGGCCGGACGCTGGTTCCGTGCGCCGACACTGGAGAATGGGTCGTGGGCGTTCGCGACGCCTGATCTACCCGCTGACTTCGGCAACCTTCCCGAGGATGCTCCGTACTACGCCGTGCGCGCTTCCGTGCCCGGCACGTCGGAGGCTGCGGAAGCACGGCTCAAGGCCGGCATCCCCACCACCGCACGGGTCGAGGCGGGCTCGATCACGCCAACGGTCGCCTATGCTGGCGATGCGCAGTTCACGCCCATCGAGACAACGGACCTGTCCTACGCAACGAACACGACCGATACCGTGATCAAAGTCGGCGAGCAGTTTTTCCTGCTCCAGAACGGTGTCTGGTTCGTCTCCGACAACCCGAGCGGTCCCTGGCAACTCGCCCGTGAGGTGCCTGACGCCGTCTATGCAATTCCGCCGTCGTCACCAGTCTACAACGTCACCTATGTCCGCGTGTACGACACCGAGCCCGATGCGGTCTGGTACGGCTACACCATGGGCTACCTCTACGGCTTCCTGGCCTGGGGGACATATGTCTACGGCACCGGCTGGTCCTATCCGCCGTACTGGTACAACTGGCCGGGCTATGGCTATCCGATCTACTACCCCCGGCCGGCCACGTGGGGAATCGGAGCCTACTACAACCCGATCCGTGGAATGTATGGCCGCTATGGCTATGCATATGGTCCATACCGTGGCATCGCGGGGGTGAGGTCCTGGAATCCAGCGACCGGCACCTATGGTCGTGCGGGTGCAGCATGGGGCCCGCGTGGCTCCGCTGGCTTTGTCGGGGCTTACAATCCGCGCACGGATGCGGGCGGATACCTTGCGGGCGGGCGCAACGTCTACGGCGCGTGGAAATCGGCTGGGGTTAAACGCGGATCCGAATGGGCCCGCGTGACAGCGCGGGATACCGCAACAGGCGGCTCTTCGCTGCGCTGGAACACCTCGAATGGGCAAGGCTTCGTCCGCGAGGGCCGGCGCGGCGATATCTATGCGGGCCGGGACGGCAACGTCTACCGTAATTCCGGCAACGGATGGCAGCGCTGGGATGGCGGCTGGCAGGACGTGGCACAGCCGAAAGGGAGTGACCTTCTCGGGCGCGGCGAAGGACGCGAGGGCCTCTCGCCGGAAGGGCGTGAGCGGTTGCAAGAGCGCGGCGGTGGGGAGGCTTTGAGGGGCCTTGCCCAAGCAGGTGCAGCGGGGGCAGCCGGTGCTGCCCTAGGCCAGCGCCTGACCGCTGAAGGTGTGGAGGCCCGCAGAGACCGAACAGAAGGTGGCGCTGGTCGGGAGCGGGCGGCGCAACGCCCGTCAGCCCAGCAGCGTCCATCGGCGCCATCGCGCCCAGCCAAGCAGGAGAGGGCTGCGGCCCAACAACGGCCTGCGTCGCAGCAACGCCCCGCTCAGCAACGTCAGGTGGCGCAGCAGCGTCCGGCAGCAAAGCCCCGTCCCCCGGCGCAACAGCGCCCAACGGTGCAGCGACCTGCACCGCGTCCGACTGCGCAGCCGCTGCCCTCGAACCTGATGCGGGACGTTCAGGCGCGCAATCTTGGGAACCAGCGGCAGATTGCCAGCCGGCAGTTCGCCGGACCGGCGTCGCCGCAGTTCTCGCGCCGACCGGAATCCTTCTCAGCGCAACGCAGCTTCAGGCCACCGGGAGGCTTCGGAGGGGGAGGAGGTTCCCGCGGCGGGTTCGGAGGTCGCGGAGGCGGTCGCCGTTAGAGCATCGGACCCAAAAGTGGATTTGCACTTTTGGGATCTATCCGATGCTCCCTCAAAAGGAAGCGCATCGTTTATGCGGAAAACCGGGGCCACTTTTCCGCACGATGCGCTAGCCCACAATGTGCTCGGTTGACAGGAGCCTCAACCGCATGACGTTCGGGACGCTTTATCGTGAGCAGCGCTTGTACGCGGTGCCGATCGTGTCATGTTCGTTGAGGTAGCGCTTGAGCGAACCGTCCGGCTCCAGCGCCATGGAAACCCGCACCTCGTTGCCCGCCACGGCGTTCGTGCAGTTGAGGACAAGAAGCTGATGGTCCGCGCCCGGTCGGACTGATCTGATGCGGCACGACGCCTGAGGCGTCCTCAGCCGATCGCCGGAAATGATGAAGGCGGGTGCGAATATGTCGACCGGCTTCTTGAACGTCGTTCCTTTCCCGGAGGACGAGTAAACATCAGCGCAATCTCCGCTCCCAGAGAGCCATGCGCCTTGGAATCCTGAAAGTCCTCCCTGCGCCATCGTGCCCGAGGCTGCGAACGACATGACCAAGCCAAGTCCAACAGACGCAAAGCTCACGCTTCTCATCATAACCTCCCCTGATGGCACGACTTTCGTTCTCGGCGATCTGCCGCACGATCAAACTGGACCTGACGAAGCATCGCGCTTGACTGAAGTGGGCGATCTCCTGGCAGGTTTAGCCCGAGATAATGGCTGTATGTACGAAAGCTCTTGCCTCTCCGGGCCTGAGTCCCGGTGCAGACGGAATTTCGCCACATGGCATCTCAGAAGTCGCGTTGGACTCGCAGCCGTGCCTCCCAAGTGTTTCCGGAACTGGTCGGCTTGAACAGGCCCGTTGCCTCGCCGCCGGCATTCGTGACCGGAACTGCGACACGTCCACCAGGGTCCACCCTCGCGTAGAGGACCTCGGCGCCGATCTGAAGGCCTGAGACTGGTGTCCAGATCGTGCTCGTCCCGATGCGATATTCGTTGAAGTCGACGATCCCCGTGACCGTGCCGGCCGTTCCGGCGGCAAGTGTCACAGGCGTCACGGGGATCGTGTACTGCGCTCCGCCCGGAGCATCGAAGCGCATCCATGATCCGAAGACGTTCGTCTGCCAGGTCGAGTTCCAATGGTGATTGAGGCCGCCGGCAATGGAGTAAGCCCGATTTGTTTGGAATTCACCGGTGAATGGATCGACGGAGGCATCCAAGAAGGGCAGGGATAGCGGTCCCGCGCTGATGGTTCCTTCGCCACTGGCCGGTGGGCCGATGGGCCCCGTCAAACCGGCATTGAGATACGCGACAGCACCGTTAGTGTAGGTCGTCGCGACCCAGACAGAATCGCCCGGGCCGAGGGCTGGCAGGTTGACGTAGCCGCTCAGGGCTACCGCGAAGCCATAATCCGTGTCAGCGAAGGTCGGGTTGGGCAAGCCGGTGATCGGATTAATCACAGGCACGGTGACCCCATCCACGGTGGTGAGGCCGGCTGCGACGTCACGGATCTGATGCAGGGCACCGGAGAGCTGCGCGCCGCCCCAAGTACCGGCGTAACGCAGGTTCGCAACAACGTCGGGCACGCGCTCGCCGCCATAGGTGAATGGGATCGGAGCAAAACCCGGGGTCGTTGCGCCAGCGCCGAACAGGGGCAACACGAGGCTGTTGTTGACGCGGCGTTCGATATTGTCCTCAAGCGATATTGTCGCCGAGAAGCCGTTGCCGAAGGAGAAAGTGTAGGCCAGCAGGTTCGTGTCCGCGTTCGAGGGATCATCGAAACGCAGGTCGCCAAAGTTCGGGACCGGAAGGTCCGGCTCGGAGAAAAACGACAAGGCGCGGCCAGCGGTGAGGCCACCGAACTGGACATAGGCCTGACGGATCTTCGGGTTGGTGTTGACCCCGTTGCCTCCGGCGAAGGCGCCCGTGTTGCGATCGATCTCATAACGAATGTAGGTCCGGAGAAGACCGTATGCGGTCATGGTCCGGTGATCGATGTTCACACGGCCGCGAGCTCGAAACCCAATCGAATCCTGAGTGCGGTTAAAGGGTTCAGCGTAGAGATAATCGGCGCGAATGCGCCCACCGATCCGGATACAGCTGTCGGTCCCGGGAACGTAGAAGAAGCCATCTCCATAGCCTGTGCAGATGCGAACGTATTCGACAGGAGCTGCCTTCTTGGCGGGGATGTCCGCCGCATATGCGCTGGTCACGATGGCGAGACCGCCAGCAGAACTGAGCACGGCTCGGATCGGCATCATACCGTGACCTCCGAAATGCGTTTCTCTTTGCGCGGATCAAAGGCTAGGAAGGTCGATGCTGAGGCGTCAAGCGAGCATTGGGATAAGAAGCCATCATATGGCAAGAATTCCGCCCAATAGCTTTGCAGTCACACGCTGACGAATGTTGCGGCGTGGGTTAGTTCAACAGGGCCTGAACGGCAATGATCTTAACGACCGTCATGCTTGGAAAGCAGATCGTATAGCCGATCTCGGTTCTCTCCCCATAATCACGTCGGCGATCGAAAGGTCGTTGTTCTCTACGTGCTGCCGCAGCTCCTTCATCGTCGCATAGGGATATTTCGGGGTGCCCTTTTTCGGTGACTCGTAGCCCTCCCACCCGATGAACCCTCCGCCGACAGAATAATATTCCTGCTCGTACAGGACGTTGTCGCCGGCCATGAGCTGGCAGGTCATGGTATTCGGCTACGGGAAATCGCCCTTCGGCGCGTCGTAAGTGATTTTGGACAGAGACAGGATGAGCGTCTTGCCGCCGAGCTGAGCGGGATAAGTTTGATCATGCTTGGCGATCATGTCATCCAGGAACCGCGGGTCCACCGTTGCCGGTTCTTTATCGACTAGTCCTTTGCCACAGGGATCATGCAGGATAGAGCCGCCGTAGTTTGGAGCGAGCCTGCGTGGTGGTGAAATGCCAATGCGCCTTGGCTCTGTTGCGATTGCGCTCGGCTTCCCAGGCGGC
>NZ_JBVVAJ010000056.1:0-20881 GCF_055792805.1 Microvirga sp. HS2 | reverse complement strand
GGATCGTCGATCTGGCGCTCACGGCGGCGGTCGATCCAGTTGCGCAGGGTCGACAGGCCGACGCCGAGATCCGCGGCAATCTCGCGTCGGCTGCGGCCGCTGGTCAGAGCAAGCCGCACCGCCTCATCCTGAAACTCTTTCGTAAAGCGTGTCTGGGGCATGGAGATCCTCCTGCTTCATACAAGAAGTGCTCTCCATTTTTCCGAAACAAGACCAAAGACGCTGGCCAGCCAGAACCGACGCGGCCTGCTGACAGCTCGCAAGTTGTTGCAGGAAAAAGCCATTGCCATTGAGAACGACATCCGCGGTCTGCTGCGCAACTTCGGCCTCAAGGTCGGGGTCATTGGCAAGGTCAGGTTCGAGGACCGGATCCGCGATCTCGTGGCCGGTCTGCCGGATCTGGCTGAAATCATGGCCTGCCTGCTCGAAGCCCGTCAGAGACTGCGGGAGTGCTTCGCCACTCTTCACCGCAAAGTGTTGGCGATCGTCCGGGACGATGACGTCTGCCGGCGCCTGATGACCATTCCGGGTGTCGGTCCCGTGGTGTCGCTGGCCTTTAGCGCCACGATCGACATTCCGGCGCGGTTCAAGAATTCCAAGGCCGTTGGCCCAGCTCTCGGGCTCACGCCGGTTCTCAATCAGTCCGGCGAGAGCAGTCGGATCGGGCGCGTCTCTTTGTGCGGCGACGCCATGATGCGAGCGCTGCTCTATGAGGCGGCCCAGGTGCTGCTGACCCGGGTGCAGAAATGGTCGTGGCTGAAAGCCTGGGCCGTGAATGTGGCCCGACGGCGCGGCCTGCAAAAGGCCATCGTGGCTCTGGCGCGCCGTTTGGCTGTGATCATGCACCGCCTCTGGAGCGATGGCACCGAGTTCCGCTGGACCAAGGAGGGTGTCTTGGCAGTCGCCTGATCGCTCAGAGCAACCGCCTGTCACCCGAAGAGGAGGAGATCCAAGATCCGCCCCCGGTGGAGAGACCTCCCTCGCGGGACGATGGATGAGGTGAGTTCGCTAGGGCACTTGTGTCGATCGCGTTTTGCGCGATCAGAACGCGCAACAGATTGGGCCACCTCATTCTTCTGATCCCATACTGGGAGAGCCACAGAGCTGATCCCGAAGAGAAGCAAGGACCCGCGAGTGACATCAGACATCGGGGCGGTAAAACAGCCCGAAAGCGCTTGACCTTAAACCGCCGAATAGAGAAGAGCCCTCCGCGGACCATGGTCGTGTCACGAAGCACCTGCTACTTTCTCGTCCCTAATCGAGTTTAGGATGGAACCGGGGGCCTGTGAAACCACAAACATCCGGGTTTTCCTAAGCTGACATGACAAGAATCAGCGGAAGCGTATATTGGCACGGCTGAGCTGATCGATTGAGGTGCAGCCCATAAGCTTCATATCGCGCTCCAGCTCTGAACGCATCAGCTCAAGCGCACGTTCGACTCCTGCCTGACCGGCAACCGCCAGCGGGAACAGATAGTATCGACCAAGGCCTACGGCCTTCGCCCCGAGCGAAAGCGCCTTCAGGACGTGACTGCCGCGCTGCACACCGCCATCCATAAGGACGTCGATGCGGTCGCCGACGGCATCAACGACTTCTGCAAGCTGTTCAAAGGCGGTGCGGGAGCCGTCGAGCTGCCGTCCCCCATGATTTGACAGTACAATCCCGGTGCACCCGATCTCGACCGCCCGCTTGGCGTCTTCAATCGACATCACACCCTTGAGACAGAACTGACCGTCCCATTCTCCGACCATCTGAGCGACATCCTGCCATGACATCGACGGATCGAGCATGTCGGTAAAGTAGCGGCTGATCGACATGGTCCCACGGCCCATGTCCACATGACCGTCGAGTTGTGGCAGCTTGAACGGCTCGTGTGTTAAATAGTTGAACGCCCACGCCGGGCGGATGGCAAACTGCGTGATCCCGGCGAGATTGAGCTTGAACGGGATCGAAAAGCCGGTGCGCTTGTCACGCTCCCGGTTGCCCCCTGTGATGCTGTCGACGGTCAGCATCATCACCTCGACACCAGCCTTTTTGGCCCGTGTCATCATCTCCCGGTTAAGGTCGCGATCTTTGTGGAAGTAGAATTGATAAACCTGAGGCGTCGCGCTGATCCGGCGCGCTTCCTCCAGGCTTGTCGTGCCCAGTGAAGACACACCAAATAGCGTACCGAATCTTGCCGCGGCTGCGGCGACGGCTCGTTCGCCCTGGTGATGAAACAGCCGCTGGAGGGCGGTCGGCGAGCAATACACCGGCAGTGCCAGCTTCTGGCCCATGACGGTTACCGAAAGGTCGACCTCGGTGACACCACGCAGCACGTTGGGGACGAGGTCGCACGTGTCGAAAGCGGCCGTGTTGCGCCGGTAGGTGACTTCGTCATCGGCAGCGCCGTCAATGTAGTTGAAGATCGTACCGGGCAGGCGCTTTTTGGCCAGTTGGCGGAAATCATGAAAATTGAGGCAATGTTTCAGACGCACGGCGCTTGACCTCTATTGTTCTGGACGACGCCATAGCCACGCCGCAGGAAATCGTGGACTGAAAATCCTCAGCTGCCAAACGTCAGTCGAGCGTGGGGGCATGCGACGAAGGCGCCAAGCATCATCAGGTCCGAACTTCCTGCCCGGGCGGATCACGGTGCCCTCAAGAGCATGATCCGGCCGATGCGCGTCTTCCAGAGAATGCAAACGGTCTCAGCAACGATCAAGGGGCTCGAGGTCATGCGCACGGCCCGCGGGAGCCACCGCATCGTGCGAGCGCCAGAAGCGACAGCCGAAATCCGTCTCGTCAGCCAGCCGTTCAGCTTTGCTGCCTGAGCGGCCTATTGGGTTAGGCCCGATGTGCGCTATCCGAGTTACTGCAACACAGCCCTTCAGGCTGCCGTCTCTGCCTGGCCTGAGTGCTCGTCGTCATGCATGAGCGGCGGACCCAGCTCGGAGAAGCGGAAGAGCCGGAAGGCCCGGTCGCCGTTGACGTCCAGCACCCGCAGGTCATCGCTGTCACGAGCGTCGTTCATCACAACCTGGAAATGGCCGCCATAGCGGGCCGCTACGAGATCAAGCGGAAGCTCGTAAGCGATAAACTTGCCAACCCCGTGCGCCTTCAGGGCACGCAACAGGCCCGCGTCAGACAAGGACGGATACGACGTCAGGATTACGATCGGTCCGCTGCCGGCAAACACCAGAGCTGCTTTCATGATCTTTCTCCCTTCGTTTGAGCCGCACCCCGTCGGGCTCCATGCTCAACTCCTACCGCCCAAGCCACGCCATCAATCATAGGCGCTGAAGGAGCCGTGCTGGGCCTGAGGATTGAGCCGGGCAAACTCGGTCCGGTTCACATTAATCAAAGCCGCGTGATCTCCGCCCTCAAAGTACAGCTCTTGCTGCGGATCGATGCTGTTGTCGATGATGACATCCAGCCCATAGCAGGCGCCCACCGCTGGAACCGCACCGAGCGCACAGTCGCGGAAGACCTCCGCGGCTTCCGGCTCAGTGGCCAAGTGAACCTCATGACCGATCTCCATCCTGAGGTCGGACAGCCGGAGATGATGCGAGGCGGGGAGAACAGCGAGCGTGTAGCGGCCACCATCGCTGAGCACGACGGCTTTGGCCAGCCTGTCACTCGGGATGTGACCCGCGTGGGCGGACCCAAGGGCCGACAGGGTCCGTTCATGCGGGACCATGATCGTACCGGATCCCTCGCTCGTCCATGTACTTTTGGAGTGTGGGTGCGATCGCCACGACGTGCCTCCCATGAGGCAAGGGGTTCCCTGCGTCACAAGGCATGTCCTGATCGACTGGCGCCCCGTGGCGCGGCTGCTTAGTATTTACATAGTATACGCCTCTGGCTCGCCAGCGACAATCGAACTGCCGTTCTGGTGATCAGCTGCGGTGGCGAACTAAGCTGTGCAGGTCGACGAAGTCGCCCGGGATGTGCAGGGCGGTGAACTGGCGCCGGCCGTTCCGCAGCAACTTATAGCGGACGGCGAAGCCTTCGAGCAGAAGAGTGCACTCAGATGGACGGTCCCCCCTCGCGGACCAAGTCCTTATCCATGCGGACCTCTTTGACCCTTCCCACTGCGCTTTCGAGAACCTGCTTCTCCCCGTCCGAGAGGACGTCGCGCCGTTCCGGCTTGTGGAGCAGGCGAGTGATCACAGGGACGCTCCTTCCGCCCGTTTGGCCCCGTGCCTTTCCTTGTCCGGCACAAGGTCGATTAACGTTGTCAGACCGGCAAGGCATTGATCAATGCCCCAGCCCCACCGCTTGGTTCTGTTCCATTGACGAGCGTCTCGACCATTCGCGGTCTCAGGCCCGAGACGCCGCGTCAGCACAGTCAGGCTACGAAGGATTGGTGAGGCCGCTGCATCCGCAACTCGTTCGGTAGGTCCACATACGGCTGGCGTCCCCTCTGACATTCTTGGTTTTGTTGAGTGGAATCTTGCCGTCTAGACAGGATGTTAACCTGTGCTAATAGCGGAAAGGCGCTACAGCTTTCATGCTCGTCGGGACAGGCGCCGCAGACGTCAGGCCCGCCGTCGATACATTTCCAGATACTCAGGGACGATGGTCTCAAGGGCTTTGGCTTCAACCCCAGCATCGGCGAGGGTTGGCTCAGAGCCGCTGACCACTTTGTCCGTTTTCAGCAGCCGGACCTGATCGCGGGTGAGCGGCGCATTGGGGAACACCTGCAGCACCCCGCCTAACACCTCGGCCGCCCAGAACGGCAGAGGCACCAGCAATGGTCGGGCGTCGATCGTCGCACAGACGAACTCGATCAGCTCCTTGAAGGTATAGACCCGCAGGCCTCCGAATTCGTAGGTCTGGCCGCGGCTGGTCGGGTCCGCAAGGATGGCGGCGACTCCTGCCACCACATCCTCCACATAGACGGGCTGAAACCTCGTTTGCCCGCCGCCAATCAGCGGCAGCGCCGGCAGCCGGCGCGCCCGCGTGGCAAAGCCGTTGAAGAAGTGATCGTCTGGCCCGTAAACCAAGCTGGGGCGGATAATCGTTGCCTCGGGGAAGGCGGCGCGTACCGCCGCTTCGCCGGCCGCTTTGGAGCGGTCCGCCAGCGCGGGTGCCGTGCGGCTGGCCCCAAGCGCCGAGACGTGAACGAGTTGCCTGACACCCAAGCATCTGGCGCTGGTTGCCACCCGACGAGCCCCGTCTTCATGGATGGCTGTGAAGGTTTGCCGTTGCACCTGCGAGAGAATGCCAACCAGATTGATGACCGTGTCGGCTCCCTGGACGGCCGCTTGGACAGCCGCATCATTAAGAAGGTCGGCCGCGACGTGTTGGACCCGGGCCATCCTTGGAGGCTCTGCTGTTGTGAGCGGATGGCGCGTCGCGACCTGTACGGATGCTCCCGCCCTGGCGAGATGCTCGACCAGATGCTGGCCGATAAAGCCCGTCCCGCCGAAGACCGTGACGTGCTGCATCGCTGTCGTCGTGTCCCACAAAGACCAACGCGGTTCTACTGGGCATCAGATCTGCGCGACGGGGCCCATGCAACCGCTGCTGGCAGAGTTTCTCTGCGACTTCGATACCATATTTACCGGTCTGAAGGTCAGTTCATGACACGAGATTGACCTTAGCCTGAGTTTCGTGTTTGGGCGGCAAGCGCACCTTCGCATAGTCTCGGCCCTTGATCGAAGCGACCCAACGTGGGCTTGGGACAGACCAACTGTCCACTGATCAGGCTTTTAGATCCGCCTGCTCTGGCGCGGCTCATTGATGTGGTCTCCTGGCCGTTGCGAAGGTATGTTCTTGCTGAGGCGGGGGCGAGTTCTCATCAAGGAGGAGATCCCCATGTCAGGGCACGCAATCCACATCAAGGTTGATGGACGAACCTATTCCGGGACCTACAACGTCGACCGAAAGATCCTGACCGTCACAACAAGCTACGGCAGGAAGTCCGCCGAGATTGCCCCCAAGGTGGCGCACGAGACCCTTGCCCACCAGCTTCTGCAGGAACTGGTGCAACAGGAGAAGTCACGCAAGGGCTCAACGCTCTGATAAAAGGCACGGGGGCAGCCAAGTCGATCTGCCGGGCTCCATCCCTTGCCGTCTGTTGGAGTCACAATGACATCCAAGCATTCTCCACACTTCTACGTAGTACGAGTGCCAGGGGCTGTTGATGAGGGCATGGCTTAAACAAAGCGCCGATTGCCGAGGGGTGGTCAGTTGCGCCAGCTTAGTGGTGTGGTCGGCAACTCTCCTGTGACGTCGACGTGGGCAACGTCGCTTGCCGAAACCAGTGCCCTCTCGGAGAACCTGAGATCGAGGAGGCGGCCCTCGTCCGTGAGGAGCTGAACGTCCCTGCGGCCGAACACGCCGCTGAGAGCGGCGGCAGAGAGCTGGATCTCGCCACAGCATGTGACACCGACCGGCTCCCTGAAGAAGCCATCGAAATCATAGGATGCACGCGCGATGGGTTCGCCGCTGCACTGCAGTACGCCATACCCTGAGATCTTGCCGAGATAGTGCATAACCGTCTCCTGTGAGCTATCGAATCTGGGGCTGCGCTTGTCCATCAGCCTCCAGGGTGGCTGTGAGTTCAGCCGGGTTGACATGGAAAACCTGGGTAGGGCTGCCCGAGGTCGAGATCGCCGGGACGTACAGCATCGTGGCTGTGCGTTGGAAGGCCAGGAATGAAAGACCGAGGATCTCCTCCTCATCAGTCACAAGCCGGTAGGTTCCTGCTGGCTGAAGGCTATCAAGAGAGGTCAACGTGAACGGGCACCTGAAAGTGACAGTCGTCTCCGTGGTTCGGATCGTCATGATGAGCACCTCATCTCTTTTTCTTGGGAGGACTGATCGGGGACAGCATTCCTTTCGTCAACACGGCTGGTGTCGCCTCGGCCGTCGGCTGCTTCTTCGCTTTGGGCTTTCGGATCTCCCGATTACTGCGTTTTTGCCCTTTGGCCATGATGGTCTCCTGTGAACCGGATTGATTGCTCGGATTGGCGGAGAGAGCCCGTCCCGAGACGTCATTTGTATTCGCGTTGACGCCTCACGTTGTGTCCCGAGCACGGAGGGCTGTTCAATGCGAGTTAGGCACGTCCGTCAGCGACTTCTTGCCTGGCAGATCTCAAGAGCGCGACAACCTCAGCTGGAGACTGTTTGACATGAAGGGAAAGAGCTCTGTCTCTCTCGCTGGCTGTGGTGATCAGCCAGGCATGCCCATCCTCGCCCGAGGCGCTGAACCAGAGCACGTTGTCGGTATTCACGAAGACGCTGCTGCCATTGGTGTCAGTCAAGTTGATCCAGGCCATGTGATTTCTCCAAACAGGGGATCGCGCCAGTACGATCACGTTGCAGAGGTATCGGGGCCAACGAACTTTCGGTCCCCGAATGGCATGCTAAACGGACGGGGTGTCAGGCTGACCGCCAGAATGCCACTCGAGGCGAAACTGGCAGAGTATGCCTTGGCTGAAGACGCGGGTGTCCTGTCCGGTCTCCTCAGCCCTGGCGACGGCGCGGCGGACGGCAGCTTCTCGCGACGGATACTCGCCGCAATGCTTGCCCTCGATCCTGGTCCGCCAGGCTCCGTGATGCTGAACGACGTAGACTTCGCGCGTCATGGCACACTCCTTTGAGGCACAGGTCCGCCTGCTTGCCCTCGAGGGCATCGCCACTGCCCTTCAGTCCGGTAAGGGGTGTTAGAACTGCTTGCCTGCCATCCAGCTTTCGACATCGGCCTTGGCCGTCTCGTAGGGCAGGCTGTAACGGACCTTCACCAGCGCAATCAGTTGCTCCGCGTTCTTGATCTGGGACAAGTCTATGGTGGTTAGGCAGCCCCACTGACGCTTCGCGTCATTCCGATACCCGGTCTTACGCGTTACGGTCTCCTGGCTTTCGCCGCCTTGATAGCCAAACATTGTAGCCTCCATCGTTGGGGCTGGTCTCGTCATACAGCGACCAGCTCAAAGCTGCTTATCCAGGGCCCAGAACTCGACATCTCTGGTCGCCTGCTCGTGGGAGAGACTGTAGCTCTCTTCGACTTTCTCGATGAGTTCCGATGGGGTCCGGATCCCCGACACCTCTAGCGCCGTCAATCGATCCCACATGGCTTGCATCGTCGACAGGGCGTGAAGCGTCAGTCCGGGGCCGTCGTGCGTTCGATAGTGCTGAAGATCGAACATGAAGCGGCTGTTCGGGCACATGGGGAACCTCCCCCTCTCATATAAGAATCTTGGCCATCGCAAAGTAAGAACAAAGTTCATCTTAAATTAATATGGTAGGCGTGAGCTGCAATTACAGGCGGCTCGCAAAATAAATATCAAGTAATTACGATTTCTATATCCAGTATGCAGACAAGAGAATATGCTGGGGAATAATAAATCAAACCGACATAAGGATTATTTACTTAGAAAATTCGACATGGCTCATTCCTCATTCAAGGAGCAGAACAATGTTAGACAAGCGGTAGTCTCGGTTCTGCTCATCGCCGGGTGCCTCCTCCTCTACGAAGCGGGCACTCGAGAAAGAACGGTCAAGCATTACCAAACCCTGCGGTAAAGGAGGACAAGATGTTCGATAAAAATCGCCTGCCCTGGATCAATGATCCACTGAACCTGACGCTCGTCATCGTTGTAATCGCGGCGTCGATTGCCGTGTACTTCATCGTCGTGCGCGGCTGGTCTTGGTGACAGACGAGCAGGATTGGCGACGTTGCCCCAGGACCGGAAAGAATTGTGTCATGAGAACGCATCGCTACGCCGTCGGCCCGCACGAGCTATGCCGAGGCCTATCCACCCCATGATGTCTGGAGCGGGCGTTACGAGATCGTCTTCCTTCTCTCTGCCGGAGACCGGGAGCCACAGTACCAGATCCGCAGCGATGATCAGACGTATGATCGGGTCGTTGGGGAATCCCAGCTCCAGGAGGATCTCGGCGCGAGAGGACGATGCGGGTGAGCCCGATCAGATCCGACAATTGGCCCAGCAACTTCGGGAGAGCGGCTTTGACCGGTTCTCCGAACGGGAATGCCGCTTCTGACGCAAATTGCAGCCCGCCGCCATGTGACCCGAAACGTCAACCACGCACTCCAACAGGAAGAAGCGCGGGGAGACCGTTGGGCTGACCGCGTCGCCGGGTTCGGAGGGCCATGGGCCTTTATCGCGACCTTCCTGAGCAGCCTCCTTGTCCGGACCCGTCTCAATACGATTCCGCTGTAGCGGGCCAATGGGGCGTTCGATCCCTACCCATATATCCTTCTCAATCTGGTTCTCTCGATGATCGCTGCCGTGCAGGCTCCGCTCGTTCTGATGTCACAGAATCGGTAGGCGGCCCGGGATCGCATTGCTGCTGGCCTCGATTATGAGATCAACCTCAAGGCCGAAATCGAGATCATGGCTTTGCATAAGAAGATGGATCACGTTCTGATCGAGAATCTTGAGCAGATCGCCGGATACAGCCGGATCAACGACAGCGCCTGACAGAGCTTTGCGAAGCGCAAGCTGCGAAACCTTAGATAGATCCAGTGGAGAAGACTGCCTCTAGCATTCGGCATGTCAGGATCTGATGATGTCGGCGTAGATGCATTTGATCTGATCGAAATCCAATGAGCCCCCATCCACGACAGTGATGCGAGCGCTTTCACGGTATCGTTCCGGCAGACCTTCCAATGTAAAGACCACAGCGTCTTTTAGACAGCTGAACTGCTTGACAGTCCCCGGATCTCCCGTCTGCTGCCGGGTCGGCTCGTCAGGGGCGGACCAGACGACCTGGGCCGGTCGACTGAGGTCAGGATGGCTCATGGCTCCGACCCTCCCGATTGGACAGGCAAATCCGATTACGGTGACGCATCAGCAGGGAAGCAATATGCCAAGGTCAAATGATGTTCCCGCTGTTGGTCACAATCCAATGAACCCGAGGCATCCGATCTCGCAGCACTGCCGCAAGGGCTCCGCCGAGCGTCGGGAAATCCTGGCCTCTTATCGCCCCATCATAATCATGCCAGAAGATAAGCCGGGCCGGTGCTTCAACATTCATTGTCATTCGGCCATATGGCTCGCGACTTAAGGCGAGATGGTGACCGATGGAAGATTAACGTGTCCACTTGCCCTCGTAACGAAACTCCGGGGCCGACTTGAGCTGATTGAGGTCGGCGTTCATCGCCGCATGCCACTTATTCTCGCCCTCCATATACCGGATCGAGATTGATGAGGGATCCACGGCCACATATCTTTGCCCGACACCCAAGGCCTCGCCGACCGACAGCACGATGCCGGAGATCTGGCCGCCTTCAAAGGCGATGTCCTCGATCTTACCCATCTCCTTGCCACTGGCATTTTGGACATCCAATCCGATCAGCCTTGAGCTGAGAATGGCATTGTTATTGACCGTGATGAACTGAGGCGCACTGGACGCGGCGGGAGTGCTCTGAGCCTGAGCCATGCTTCCAAAACCGAGGGCGGCGATGAGAACCATAGGAGCTGAACAGTGCATCGTATTCATCCTTGAACCGGCGCCCAGCGTCAGTCTCGTTCAGGATAGTGGCCGTTTTAGGAGGATCATCCGCAGTGGCTTCCCTCAATTGGGTTTCAGGCTCATGGGGTGCGCTCATGCCACAGGAACGATCATCGGCTCCAAATGCTTGCTTCTGGTGACGTCAATACACGTCAGCCCTCAGGAGAGAATCATGGACAAAAATCGCATCAAAGGCTCAGCGACACGCACAGGCGGCAAGATCAAACAGGCTGCCGGCGATCTGACGGGCGACTCCAAGCTCCAAAGCGAAGGCAAGATGGATCAGGCCAAGGGTAAGATCCAAAATGCCGTAGGCAGCGTCAAAGATGCGCTCAAGAAGTAAACCAAGCTCAGCGTAGTCTCACAAAAGCCCCATCATCGTTCCTCGATGGGGCCGATTTTCCATACTTGGCCGCACCGGCACGGCAACGAGTTTATTGCCAATGCCGAGGAAGCCCCCACCGAGAGGATCACTGTCGCTAGGGTTTCATGGTCAAGATCAACCAGCACATCTTCGATCTGGCCGATGGATGTGTCACCCGTGTAGACCGTGCTGCCGATGAGCTTGCTTGCCCTGGCGCTCCGCGCAAATACCGTGAAGGCTGTGGTTCTCATTTCCTGAGGCGGCTTGGGTGCAGTTGAAAGTTCGGCGATCATAAATAGGGCTGGATAGCCAGCCAAGGCTCCCTCACATTTCAAGATCACCCAAGCCGTCACAATAAGTACCTCCCATGCGTGGCAAGCGGAGCATCGTACTTCGATCACGCCCGCGTCCAATTGATTTTGGCTGGCTCGCGCAACGGCGAGTATCGCTCGCTCAGGCCTGTAATCGGCGACAAGGACGTGGACCTATTGAGGAGAATTGTCTCCCACCGGCGCTCAGGAGGAGGTGCGAGCGGAAGGCGATACCGCTATGATCCCTCCAGGAAGTGTCCCAGGACCTTCAGCGGGCGCACCCGATCACAGACGATCTTCAGGATCGCCAGCATCGGAACGGCCAAGATCGCGCCGGGCACGCCCCACATCCAGAACCAGAACACCAGCGACAGGATCACCAGCACGGGGTTCAACGTGAAGCGCCGCGCCAGCAGCATGGGTGTCAGAGTTTCGCCCTCGACGAGGTGAATGCCGAGATAGAGGGCCGGCGGCAGCAGGGCCCACCATAAGCTGTCGAAGCTCAGCATTCCGGCGAGAAGAAAGATGCCGATCCCAAACAGCGGCCCCAAGATCGGAATATAGTTGAGCAGGAAGGCTGTGGCCCCCCACAAGAGAGGATCTCCCAGCCCGCAAAGATACATCACGGTCGCGGTTGCGACTCCCACCGCCGCATTCATGGCCGTGATCGTCACGAGATAGGCGGATATGTCTTCCTCGATCTGCTGGGAGATGTCGACAGCTTGCCGCTTGTCGCTGAACTTCGGCAGGATTTCGACCATGCGCCGAAGGAAGAGATCGCCCGATACCATTAGAAAGTAGAGCACCAGAATGGTCGTAAACAGGCCATCGAGGATGGACCGCGTTCCCGCGAACAGTGCACTTGTCAGGCCAAGATCGCGGCGAACCGCAATGGTGGCCCCCTTTGGTCCGGAAGCGTTGGCGGCCTGCTCGGTCTGCTCGATAACTTTCTGCACCGCTTGGATCGGCCCCTTGAGAACAACCAGGTGGGCTTCGAGGCGCGGTATGCCCTGCGGCAACCTTTCCGCCCAAGTCGCGGCGGGGATTGACAAGGCCGCTACAGCACCCACGATCGTTCCGGTCACCAGCAGGATGGCTACGAGCGCTCCAACGGCCCGGGGGAAATGCATACGCTCCAGGAGGCGCACAGCGGGTTGCAAAAGCAGCTTCAACACGAAAGCGAGTACGACGGGAAGGATGATCGCGCTTGCCACGTAGAGCGCCGCCAAAGCGGCCAGGGCGAAAAGCCCACCGAGAAAGAACGTCTGCGGATTGGATGGCAGCGGCATCTCTGCCTCGTCGAGTGCCTCCGTCGACACCGCATTCAGTTCCGGCGGCTGATCATCCTGGACGGGTGCCAACGGGGGGCGCTGCGGTGGCGTTGAGACCGGAACCATGGCCTTTCTCCCTTCTGGAGTGTGAGCATGTCCCTGTGTCCACAGTGGACCATACCCGGTTTCGTCGACCCTTGCTAGAAAAGCTATTCCCAAGGTGCGAGCCCGACGACTTTCAGCGCGCACCCGCCCGCCGAGCAATGCTCCGGCTCGATCGAATGTGCCGTCGATCGGAATAGGATCGATCCGTGCGTGCGATCAGTCGGCGTGAACGTGCTGAAGTTGGAAGGCTTCACTTTGATCGAGGCATCGTCAGCCGACTTTGCGGCAGCGGTCTTTCCCGCCAGAACCGCCTGTCTGCATGGCTCTGAAATCGATCTCTAACCTGGGCCGTCCGATCCGGAGCCGCTCTTCGCGGAAGCAGCATTGGCGCTGACGCTTTTACTGATGTCGCTAGCGCTTCCTTCACCCTTCAGCTCACGCTCGGCTTGACGCCAAAACTCCGCCTCGTAACCTTCTGGGCAACCGCGTTTTTTCCAAAGCTCGAAGGCGCGCTGTCTTACTTGGTCCTCGGTGAAATTGGTGCTCGGCTCCATTTGCGTTTCCTTCATTCGTTTTCTTCCTGGAAGTAAATAAGCCAAGCCGTGCTGCGGGTCCTCAGCTATTGATATTTGCATGACCTCTGCCACTCACCAGCGGATGCATTGGTGCTCGCGGCTGCTGATGAGGGTTCAATCGGCGAGGCCGTTCACCACAGAGGCGGCTGATCCCCGCCTCCAGTGGGCGGCTCTTCGTGAGCTGCTGTCAACTCCCGAGGATCGACCCTGACCGCCTGCACCGAGGCGTGGTTCCATTGACGAAATGGCAGGTAAATGGTGGTCGCAACTCGCCGGTAGGCCAGGAACGACAGTCCCTCGATCAGTTCCTCGTCAATGTCGATCGTGTATGCGCCGGCGGGCTGTAAGCCATCAACAGCCATCAGTGAGAACGGGTGATCGAAACTAATGGTTTTTCGTGTCGTACGCATGAGTTGCTCCTAAGCCGCGATCATCTCGGTGCAATCTTTGGCAACCTGGCTCGCGCCTTCCGTGGTGCCTGGCATCGTCAGCCCCCGTTCTTCAAGACCATATCTCCTCTGCTCCAGGACAAGGCGCCTTGATTGCAGCAATGCGCTCGGCAAGCTGGGGATCGCGCTTTGATTGATCGACGCAGATCAGGGACAAAGCCGTGACCACAGCGGTTTTTCACTGATCAGAGGCTATCGTGCGGACGGTTCCGTTAGTCACCCAACCGCCCCAGGAGAACCCGACGGTGCAAGAGCGGCAGCGCACAGGCGGCGCCGTGGAGTCCAGGCCTCAGCCACTCTGGGGTCTGCATAGTGTTTTCTTGGCGCGAATTAATCGGAAGTCTATGCATTCTCACAAATCAGCATAACACAAACAAGTAGCTGATTTGGTTTTTATTTCGCCTTGTGGCCCTGTTTATTCAGGCGGCAGAGTTCCATATCTTACTAAGGATCGACGTGCATGTCCGTATACCGCAGACACTCGCCGCCGCACGGGCATTGCAGCTTCGGTTGAGCTTGGCCGAGGGCGTTCATTGAGGCAACTCTGCATCAAGGAGGTCGCCATGAGATTCCTGATCCAGTTCAAACGGTTTCGACGCGGTGTTCCCGAGGTCATCGGAACTCTGCCTATTACTGCTGCCGATGGTGCCGCCGCTTTGGCATTCGCCCGGAGCCCCGCCGGAATGAGGCGCTGGCCAGTGCGGACCGATGCTCTGCGTGTGATGGACGATGGTGGCCGCACGCTGCTCGATTGGACAGTGCCGGTAGAGATTGCGCAGCCGGTGACCTATTCACCCAGACCTGTTCCGGCTAAGGCTGCCGGTAAAGAACCGCGCCCAGCGCCTCTCATGCCGGCCGAGCACCCGGAGGAGAGCTCATCAACGCCCGCCCGGGGTCTGCACCGTTTTGCTGTGGGACAGGCCGTCTCTTACGCGGAGGACGGCCGGCCCGAGGTCTGGAAAGGCGGCTATGAGATCGTCAGGCTCGATGATCCGCGCGACGAACCGCAATACGCGATCAGAAGCGCAGATCAGTCCTACGACCGGATCGTGCGTGAGCACGAACTCCGCGAGGACCTGGGCGCCCGCGCTCGTGGCCGTTAAGGCTCCATCTCCGGTTTCCGTCTGGTTCGGTCAGGAACCTGCCCAAGCTGCCGTGGAGGCATGACGTAGCCGAGCCGTGGCTTCACGAAGGAAAGGGAGCGAAACATGATACAGGACATCCTCAGTTTGACGAAATCCATCATCCGCAAGTTTTGGGGTGCGTTGGCGCCTGCCCCAGCTCCCGCCGTGCAACCACGACCGCAGCTCAACGGAAGGCGAGGCTACGGAGACGACAGCATCAAACTGCCTGACTGAGGTCTGAGAGCACAGCGTTCGCTGTCGACATCAGGCGCTCCCATTGTCTGAACGGCGGACCTTTCCCTGACCTTGGCTTCAACTTCAGCGTTCCTGGTCTGGAGATGCGGTTTTCGGAACAGGGGGAGACCGCTGGTGTTACTCTCAGGGCAGCCTTGGAGGTTGATATGAAGGACCAAGACATGGTGCTCTCTATCATCGTCAACGCCATCCAATTTGCCCTCCAGCACACGCAGAAGGCTTCCGATCATCCTGGCGTTGTCCTATCGACCGAGGAGCGGGTGGCTGTCGCAGGAGCAACCTTAACCGCGCTTTCTGAACAAGGTTTCCATGTCGCACGAGCGCCACCGGAGCCGCGCTAACAGCCCCCGACGAAGAGCGTTCCTTTAGAAGGGACATCCCAATGACCACGAAACCTCGCCCAAGCCCGCCTAAGCGCAAGCCCAACGATGGTATCTCACAATGGGACAATGAGGGAGGCGCTCCTTCGAGTGGCGACCGGTCACGGAAGCAGGGTGGCAGGCCGCCAAAACCCGAAAAGCCTGCCAAGAACGGTTCCTGATCCGACAAGGATCCCAGTCCTGCTGAGCCAGCACCAGGAACTCGACATCGCTGGTGGTCTGCACATGAGAGAGCTCGTGCCTGTTCTCGGCTCTTCCGATAAACTCCGACGTGGGTTGAAGCCTAGAAACCTCTGCCGCCAATAGCCGCGCTGAGTTGCCAGCGCCATCTGTACCGAGTGAAGCGCGAGACCGGGTCATCATGATCATGATAGCGCAGGCGCGATCCTCCCGCAGCCTCGATCCAGGCACGGCCCTCCGACGACGTTTGCGGGTCCTGCGGATGAGCGTTGTCTCCGGACGCGATCTCAGAGCGAGTTGGTCAGGCGTGTGACGCGCCGACGTGATCCGCCATGTTGGCGCCGCGGGATCCGAGCGGCTTGGATGGGCCTTCCGTGCTGTCTTTAGCAGTCTGGTGTTCCATCTCGGCATTGAGCGCGGCCCCGAGAAGGACGATCACCACCGACAGCCAGATCCACATCATGAAGCCAACGCCGGCGCCGAGTGAGCCATAAGTCTTGTTGTAGCTGTCGAAATTGGCGACGTACCAGGAGAACAGCATCGACGCCGCCAGCCAGAGGACGGCCGCCATGGCGCTGCCCCAGGTCACCCAGCGCCACTTCGGATCGCGGCGGCTAGGACCGTAGCGGTAGACGACGGCAAGCCAGGCAAAGACGATAACGAACAGGGCAGGCCAGCGCAGAATGCTCAGGAGCCGTCCGGCCGGGGTCACGATGCCCATGAAGGTAAGCACGACGGGGGTCACCACCACCGCGCAGATGGCCAGGATCACAACGCCAATCATGCCAAGCGTGAGCAGGAAGGTCGTGGCGTAGAAGCGCAGCAAGCTGCGCTTCTCCTTCTCGCCATAGACTACATTGAGCGCATCGAAGAGGGCCGCAACGCCCGAGTTCGCGCTCCAGAGCGCCACCAGAAAACCCACCACGAAGGCAAGGCTGAGCGTGTCGCTGTCCTGGGCGATGATGAGGCCGATCTGCTCGCCGATGAGTTCCAGCACGCCGCCGGGCAGTATCCCGGTGAGAAGCGACAGGTGACCCCTGATCGTGCTGGTATCGGCAAAGAGCCCGTAGAGCGACACGATTGTGGCGACTGCCGGGAACACCGCCAGCAGGGCAAAGAATGCGACCCCACCTGACGTGGACAGGATCCGGTTCTCCGGGATCGACCGCACCATGCGCCAGAGGATGTCCTTCCAGCCCCGCGCCGGGATCTCCCCAGGGGTGTTGGCGTCGCGTCCCCGGCCAGGCTCACGGGCGCGGGCCCGATCGTCCGATGGATCGCCGCGGGCCGCCTCCTCGCCGACGCTGGAGCGCCAATCCTCTGCCTGTTCATTCATCGGAGCCATGGTTTTTTGATCCGGTTTCGGCAGAATATCAGGTTCGGAAGCACCTCGCCGCTCCAACACGACGCCTCTCGGCACAGTGGCCCGCCGCGAACACGGTGCCAACCAGAAGAGGGAGCAGGACTGTGGCCCTAAGAGCGCCAACAGGCGCACCGATGGCTTCGCCGCTGAAGCCTTCGGTGAAGGAGAACAGGGCAGCGGCACGAATTCCCAGATTGAATGGGACTACTCTTCTACTGAGCTTGAACATGCCTCTGCATTCTTCCTTTGAGCAATATGAGATCCTTGGGCGGATTTAAAGACAACAGATGCTGTAGGACAAAGCTCCATGAGCGGTGATAGGCGATCACGATGGGATTGTGGCGTCGGCATCGGTCGGATGAGATTCGAGACCCTGCACGGTGTAAACAGGACAGCAGGACGGATCAGATCAGGAAATCGCGCGGGCTCCTTCTCCGCAGCGCGGTCTAAGGCAGAACGATGACGCAGGACCAGACCTTCGCCTTCGCCATACTGGCCGGAATGATGGCTCTGTTCATTTGGGGACGGCTGCGCTACGACCTTGTCGCTGTTTTGGCTCTCCTGGCCGCGGTGTTCAGCGGCATTGTCCCACAAAAGGCGGCCTTCTCCGGCTTTGGGGACGACATCGTCATCATTGTCGCGAGTGCGCTCGTCGTCAGCGCGGCGGTCGCACGCTCTGGCGTAATGGAGGCGGCCCTCCATCGGGTCTCGCCTTACATCACCTCGGTGCAGAGCCAGATTGTTGTTCTTGTGGCAGCGGTCACGATCCTGTCCGCCTTTGTCAAAAACATCGGCGCGCTCGCGATGATGATTCCAGTGGCATTCCAGATGGCGCGTCGCTCCAATGCCTCCCCCTCGTGCTTTCTCATGCCGATGGCCTTCGGGTCTCTGCTCGGTGGTCTGATCACCCTTGTCGGCACGTCACCCAACATCATCGTCTCTCGCGTGCGTGAGGACCTGACGGGGCAGCCTTTCGGCATGTTCGATTTCGCCCCCGTCGGTCTCGGCCTTGCGGCGGCCGGCGTGGCGTTCCTCGCCTTCGGCTACCGGCTTCTGCCAGGCGGTCGCAAAGCCGCGGGGACCATGGACGAGGCAATCAACCTCACCGACTACATGACGGAAGCGCGCGTTGCGGCGAATTCGCCGATGATCGGGAAGACGGTCAGCGACTTGGCAAACGCATGTGACAACGAGGTCCTGGTCACTGGGATCGTTCGGAACAAAACCGAGCACATGGCACCCCTGCCGGATGCTGTCCTTCGCAAGGGCGATATTGTTCTCCTTGAGGGCGATCCGGAAGCGCTTGAGCGGGCGGTCGCCCGCGCTCACCTGGAGCTCGAAGGGGACGACCGCCCCACGCAAGGCAAGGGGGCAGGCGAAGAGATCGGAGGAATCGAGGCCGTCGTTGGGCCGAGCTCGGCGCTGATCGGTCAGACGGCTAAACGCATGGCGTTGCACGAGCGCTTCAACATCAATCTCCTGGCCGTCAGTCGCAGCGGCGAGCGATTCACCGAGCGCCTGCGCGACATCACCTTGCGGACCGGCGACGTTGTCGTGCTGAAGGGCGATCTCACCCGGCTTCCGGACAAGCTGAAGGAACTCGGCTGTCTGCCGCTGGCCGAGCGCGAAATCCGCCTGGGCAATGTCCGGCAGGGTCTCGTCCCGGTGGTGGTCCTGGCGAGCGCCATGGGGCTCACGGCCTTTGGCGTGCTGCCCGTTGCCACCGCCTTCTTCACCGCCGCCGCCCTGATGGTCCTGCTCGGGGCACTTTCGCTCCGGGAGGCTTACGAAGCGGTCGATTGGCCCATTCTGGTGATGCTCGGGGCGTTGATCCCGGTCAGCGACGGGATCCGTACGACCGGCGGGGCCGATCTCGTGGCCGGATGGCTCTCGCTGCTTGCCAGCACCTTGCCATCCTATGGAGCACTCGCGCTGATCATGATGGCGGCCATGGCCGTGACGCCGTTCCTGAACAATGCGGCCACGGTGCTGGTGATGGCTCCCATCGCGGTGACTTTTGCCGGACAACTTGGCTATAAACCTGACGCCTTTCTCATGGCGGTTGCGGTCGGTGCAGCCTGCGACTTCCTCACGCCCATAGGACACCAGTGCAACACACTCGTGATGGGGCCGGGCGGCTATCGCTTCGGCGACTACTGGAAACTGGGGTTACCACTCTCCGTCATTGTCATTCTAATCGGCGTGCCGCTCATCCTGCTCGTGTGGCCGCTGACCTAGCCAGCAGGATCGTTGCGCTCAGACGTGAGCGGAAACCGCACTTGAATCCGTGTCCTCCGATCCCCCTCGATCGCCAGGGTGCCGTTAAGACTACGAGCCATGCCTTCGATCAGGCGCATGCCCAATGACCCTGTGCGCCGTGTGGCGGGAAGACCCACACCGCTATCCTCAATGAAGAGGAGCACATCCTCTCCCTGGCGGTGCAGCCCGACCCGAATGGCGCCGCGCCGCTTGTCGGGGAAGGCGTGCTTGAGCGCGTTGGTGATTGCCTCCCCCGCGATCAACGCCACGTTGATGGCGCGATCAACATCCAACGTGATCTCATCGGCGTCGCTCGTGAGGTCTATGCGCTGATCCTGCGGGCTCCGGAGATGGCCGAAGTTCCGGCACAGCTCCGTCAAATACCCTGCCATATCGACTGCCTGTACGTCGTTGCTGTCCTGCCGGTAGAGAAGCTCGTGAATGCGGGCGAGGTGATCCAGGCGCTGGATGGCATTCTCCAAGGCTTCCGAGACCTCGGGATTATCCTGCCGTCCGATCTGAAGGCGCAGCATCGAGATCGCCATGGCGATGCTGTTCTTGGCCCGATGGTTGACCTCATGCAGCAACACTCTTCTTTGGCTCAGAAGCTGATCCTTCTCGCAGAGGCTTTCCATCAGAACCACTTCCAGAGCCCGCCTGCGGTCGAGTTCGTTCTGGAGCGTTTGGGTCCGCTCCTTGACCCTTGCCTCCAGAACCTCGTTCAGGCGCTGGGTGCGACGCTCGGCTCTGACGCGGCGGGTGATGTCCCAAAACGACGCGAAGTGCTGGATCACGCGGCCCTGGTCGTCGTGAACAGGGCTGACGAACTGGGCTGCCCAGACCTCGCGGCCATCTTTGGCGCGAAGCGACACCTCAAGGGTGAGAGGTTCGTCGGCTTGCATGGCAGCCCGGATGAGCCTCTCGGCCTCAGGGCCGGTGTCAGGACCGGTCAGAAAGAAGTAGTTCCGGCCCAGAACCTCCTCACGGGTATAGCCGAAAAGGTCGATAAAAGATTGGTTCACATAGACAATGGGATTGCCGTCAATGCCGGGATCAGTCACCACCATCGGCATGCGGGTGGCCTCGACCGCTGCCACGAATGGGCCGCCGCGATGCTGAACAGCATTGATTCCCGCTTCGGCTCTTCCCTGATCGGTGTCGACGGATTCTGGGTCGGATTCCAATTCTCGGTGCTCCGGTTGACTGGACTTGCTCCGCTTTTGTGGAGAGCGGTTTGGTAGCTATCCGGCCAGCCTTTCGAACTGAACCGGACTGAGGTAATCGAGCGTCGAATGACGCCGCACCGGGTTGTAGAAGCCGTCAATGTAACGGCCGATCGCAGCCTTGGCTTCAGCTCTGGTCTGGAACACCGTGCGCCAGACCAATTCGGACTTCAAGGTCTTGAAGAAGGTCTCGACCACCGAATTATCATAACAGTTTCCTGTCCCGGACATTGAGATCCGGATGCTGTGCTTCCTCAACTCGGCCTGATACTCGATCGAACAATATTGACTGCCGCGGTCTGCGTGATGGGTCAGCCCCTCACCGGGTCTTCGGATCGTCAGAGCCTTGCGCAGCGCCTCGAGCGCCAGCTCCTTGTGCAGCCGGTCACTGACGGCCCAACCAACCACACGCCGGGCAAACAGATCGAGGACCACGGCCAGGTAGAGCCAGCCCTCGTTCGTCCACACATACGAGATATCCGCGTTCCATTTCTGGTTCGGGCGAGTGGCTGAAAAGTCCTGCTCGAGCAGGTTGGGCGCAACCGGAAAGGCGTG